>CALMKO010000028.1 GCA_937867415.1 uncultured Verrucomicrobiota bacterium
GATGTGTATAAGAGACAGCTCCCGCCCCCGAACGCGAAGTCAGAGCGCCCAAATCCCGCATCTCAACCGCCGGGCCCATCGTCGATTCCGAGGAGACCTGGGACATCGGCCTCGCTGGAAACCCCTGCTCCATCAAACTCGCGCTGGATGAAGCGTGCCTCCGTGACCGCGATGGCAAGGACACCATCCACCGCCTGGTCCCGCCTGCCACTCAGGAAATGCTTCCCGCACGCCTCGCCCAACTCGCCGCATCGGGCGGCGTTTTTCCCGTCGCCTATCTCGTCGGGGAAGAACGCTCCGTCTCATCACGCCGCATCATCACCCCCGATCTTCGCGTCCAGTTGGACCCTGAGGATTTCGAAAAAATCGCTTCACAAAACGGACTCAAAATCAAGGACCGGCCCGACTATGCCCCCGGCTGGGTCATCTTGAGCGCCGGCGATGCCTTCGCCGCCCTCGACGCCATGATCCATCTCCGCGCCGCCCGGGAAGTCACCTCTGCCGACGTGCTGCTCGCCATGCAACACAGCCCCCGCGCCTTGCCCAACGACCCGCTCGTCACCAATCAGTGGCATTTAAAACGCTCTGGCAGCGCCGTCGTCGGTTCAGACATGAACATCGAGGGCGCGTGGAATTACCCTGCCGCCACCGGCAGCCGTGGTGCGGGCATCCGCATCGGCGTGATTGATGACGGCCTGCAAACCGCCCATCCCGACCTCGCCCCCAATACCGACACCGTCAATGATCGAGACTGGAATGGAAATGACTTCGACCCCAACCCCGGCGCGGGTGACGACCACGGCACCGCCTGCGCCGGAAATGCCGCCGCCAAGGGGAACAACGGCATCGGCGTCTCCGGCTCCGCGCCTGATGCCACCCTCGTCGGCATGCGCCTCATCGCCGCAGCCACCACTGACGCCCAGGAAGCAGAAGCCATGGCATACCTGCCACAGCTCATCGAAATCAAATCCAACAGCTGGGGCCCCAACGACACCGGCACCCTCCTCGACGGGCCCGGCCCCCTTACTCTAACCGCCCTGCAAACCGCCACCACCAGCGGTCGGGGCGGCAAGGGCAGCATCATCCTCTGGGCCGGCGGAAATGGCGGGGACGTCCAAGACAACTCGAACTACGACGGCTACGCGAACTCGATTTATACCATCGCCATCGGAGCCACCGACAGCGCTGGCAGGCGGGCCTATTACAGCGAACCGGGCAGCAATCTCGTCGTCTGCGCACCCTCCAGCGGCATCACTGGCACCCCGGGAATCACCGACACCCTGGGAATCACCACCACCGACCGCACCGGCACTCTCGGTTACAACACCGCCTCCACCGCAAGCGGTGGTGACTATGCCAATAGTTTCGGCGGGACCTCATCCGCCACCCCCTCCGCAGCCGGAGTCGTAGCTCTGATGTTGGAAAAAAATCCCAACCTCGGCTGGCGTGACGTGCAGGAAATCCTCATCCGCACTGCCGCCCGCCCCCCTGGCTCCACCGGCTGGATTACCAATCCCGCAGGCATCGCATTCAACCATGACTTCGGTGCCGGCCTCATCAACGCCACCGCCGCAGTCAATCTCGCCGCCACCTGGGTGAACCTACCCGCCCAGACGTCCACCACAGCCAACCAGACCGGACTCACCGCCGCCATCCCGAACAACAACACGACGGGCGTCAGCCGCAGCTTCGACCTCTCCACATCGAACATCCGCGTCGAGCATGTCACCCTCACCCTCAGCGCCAACCACACCGCACGGGGGAACTTGCAAATCACCCTCACCTCCCCCGGCGGCATGTCCAGCACGCTCGCGGCCGTCCGCTCCGACAGCGGCGACAATTATTCCAACTGGACCTTCAGCACCGTTAGGAATTGGGGCGAACTTTCCACCGGCACCTGGACGCTCAATGTCGCCGATCTCAGCGCCACCGGCAACACCACCGGCGGCACCCTCACCGCAGCATCGTTGAAAATCTTCGGAACCCCGGGAACGCCGGTGAACCCACCGCCACTCGTACAAATCACCCAACCCGGCACCGCCCAGGTTTTCAGCCCCGGAACGCCCGTCACCATCAACGTCACCGCCACCGATCGGACCGTCACCAATGCCCCGGGCTCGGTCACCCAGGTGGAGTTTTTCGCCAACGACATCTCCTTGGGCACAGACACCACCGCTCCCTACTCGTTCACCTACACCCCAACTCCGGGAAACCACACCCTCATTGCCAAGGCCACGGATAACGAGGCGGCCATCGGCACCTCCTCCTCCGTCAATATCAGCGTCATCAATCAAGCCCCCGTCATCACCGCCGCCACCTTGTCGGCCAGCGGCCAAAGCTTCTCGGACGTTCCGCTGACCGTCTCTTCCATCACCGCAACTGATCCTGAAAACGCTCCCCTTTCCTACTCCTACCAATGGCAGTCCAGCATCAACCAGACCGTCTTCACCGACGAGCCCGCCGCGAACTCTAACACCTCACCCCCACTCGCCGGGAAACTCCTGCGCTGCGTGATCACCGCATCGGACGGAAATTCTAACAGCCAAGCCTTCACCACCGAGGCCGTCAACCTGCTACCACGCCCCAGCACCACCACCGCGGTCAACACCCCCTATTCCTACAGCAGCGGCCTCGTCCTCCGCGGCACCGATTCGCCGCTCTCCCGCCAAGCCATCATCCACGAGTTCAGCCAAGGGAGTTCAAGCACTTCGGAATGGGTGGAAATTCTCACGCTCAAGTCAGGCAGCCTCGCCTTCTGGGATCTCACCGACGCCGCCGGAAACATGATCGTGTTTCTGGATGACCCCGTCTGGGATGACATCCCCGCCGGCACCCTGATTGTCGTTTACAATGGGGACTCCAGAGACCCACTGCTTCCCGCCGATGATCTCGATCCGAGGGATGGCCGAATGATCGTCAGCAGCACCAATCCCAGCTATTTCGATGCCACCTTCGACAACTGGATCCCCCTCGGAAACAGCGGGGACTCCATTTTCCTCAGCGATCCCGGGCAAGTCGTCGCCCACTCCCTCGCCTACGGCAACAGCGTCGCCACCACTCCCAACGTCGGCAGCGTCGGCAGCGGAAGAAGCGCCTACTTCACCGGCGATACCGATTCCGAGGCCGACCTTGCCGCCAACTGGCGGACCACCAGTTCCACCATGGCCAGAAACGTCAAAACCACCCGTGCCCTCGGTGATCTTTTCATCTCGGAATACGTCGAAGGAAGCGGCAACAACAAGGCCCTTGAAATTTACAACCCTTCCGCCTCTCCCGTGAACCTGACTACTGACGGGTATAAGGTAGAAATCTATCTGAACGGCGCAACAACCGCCTCATCCACCACCAATCTCACTGGAACCCTCCTGCCGGGTGCCACTTTTGTGATCAAAAACAACTCCACCACCGGGACCATCGCGGCTGTCACAGCCCAACTTTCCTCCGGCAACATGAACTTTAACGGGGATGACGCCATCCTTTTGAAAAAAGGAACCCTCGTTGTCGATAGCTTCGGCCAAGTCGGCTTCGACCCAGGGACGGCATGGAATGTCGGCGGCGTCACGACCTCGGACAAGACCCTCCGCCGGAAGTCCACCATCACCCAGGGCGACCCCGTTTCCTCTGATGCCTTCAACCCGTCGCTGGAATGGGACTCTTTCAATATCGATACACTTTCAGGCCTGGGTAGCCACAGCGTCGGTTCCAGCGGGACCAACGGGCTCACTCTCACCGTCAATCCCGCCACCTTCGCCGAGAACCTCGGTGCCGCCGCCGCCACCGCCACCGTCAGCATCCCAGCCGCCGTGGCATCCCCGGTGACGGTGACCCTGACATCATCCGACACCGGCGAGTTCACGGTCCCCGCCACCGTCACCATCGCCGCAGGACAGACCAGCAGCCCGAGCTTCGCGATCACTGCGGTGGATGACCTTGATTCCGACGGCCCCCAGACCGCCATCCTGAGTGCCACGGCCCCCGGCTATCAGAACGGATCCACCACGCTCACCATCACCGACAACGAGCCCTCCGTCGAGGGGGTCACTCCGGCAGCGGCGAACAACGCGGAAAACTCGGGATTTGTAGCAGCCTTGCGCTCCGGCTCCCTGAATAGCCCAGCCCTCTTCCGCGCCGGAGTCGGTGCGGTGATCCCCGCCGGTCTCACTTTGGACCCCGGTTCAGGCGTCCTCAGCGGAACCATCGACCCCGCCAATCCGGTCGGCCCTTACCTCATCGTCATCGAGCGCTACAACTCACTGGGCGAGACCATCTCCCAATCGTTCACTCTCACCGTGACCTCAGGCTCAAGCAGCACCTTCAACACGTGGGTAGGTGGCTTCCCGTCCTTGGGAGACGCTACCGGACTCACGGATGACTTCGACCGCGACGGCCTGCCTAACGGAATTGAAAACCTTCTTGGAACCGCTCCGGACCTTTCCAACCCCGGCCTCACCCAGGTCTCCGCCACCGCCACCACGCTGGTCTTCCAGCATAGCCGCTCGAACACCCCCGCAAGCGATCTCACTCCGAGCTACGAGTGGTCAAGCGACCTGACAACCTGGAATACCTCCGCAAGCACGGTGGCAGGAACCACCGTCACCTTTGGAACCGCCGTCATCACGGACACCACAGCCCCGGCCAATGACCTCATCGAGGTCACCGCCACCCTTTCCGGAACTCCCGCAGCGAAAATCTTTGTCCGGCTCAAAGCCGTGAAGTAATCGCCCGCCGCTTGCCAAACCCACCCCAACAGCGACCCCGGAAACGCAAGCACGCGTGTCCATCCCGCTCGATTAAATCCAAGAAAACCAAGGGAAAATCCATGGTCTGAAAAACGTTTTTGTGAATAGGCTTTTCCGAAAGCATCATCGGTGCCACCTGATTCTCAAGCGATTTTGGTGCAAGCGGATTCCGCCAACGCATCGTGTCACCGCAATCTTGGCTTTTGCCCGTCACCTGTCTTGAAAATCCTCAAGTGACGGCTTCTCTCACCATTACGATTCAACCATGTCCAAAAGACCGACCATTCCCACCTTCTTGATGCTCCTCGGCCTCGCAAGCGCCCAAGGTGCCACAGACTGGACCAAGCTCCCCGGCGTGACTCCCAACCCCAAGTCTCCCGGCTTCATCATCCAGTCCGCTCCGCAAACGCTCACCCTATCGAACAAAGTCAGCATTCCCTACGACAAGTATTCCGTCTGCTCGTTCACCGTCGAGGATGGCGCGGCGGCGCCGGACCTGCAAATCTCCGGCGGTATCTCTGAGGTCGATGGCTCATGCGGCTTTGTCAAAGATGGACCGGGCACGATGCAGGTGGCAGGCGAGGTGAGACTCGGCGGCTTCATCACGGTCTATGACGGCACTCTGGATTTTTCCAAAGCCACGCTCGCAAAGGGCGTGCGGGTCAATGTCATGGGAGATGCGATTCTCATCCCGCCCGCAGCCGGTATCCCGATCTCGGAAATCCATATCAATGACCAGAAACTCAGCCCCGGCATCTGGGGACCACCCGGCAGCGTGGCCGCAGGTAAAGCATCACACGAGTCCCCTTCCCTCGGCGGACTCGTGAAACTCCCGGACACCGGACCCTCCCGCCGCGAAATCTGGAAAGGCCTGAAATACGGCATCTTCAGCCATCTGGCATGGAACGGCTACGGCATGACCGCGGGAACGGCAAATGCGGATGGATCGCGGGCGCAGAACATCGATGAAATGGCCGAGAAGTTCGATGTGGAAAACTACGTCAATCAATTGGTGGAAATAGAAGCGCAATACGTCGTCTTCACCGCCTGGCACTCCGGCACTTGCCCGCTGTTTCCCAGCGCCGCCATGGAAAAATGGGCACCCGGCAGACCGAGTTGCCCGAAACATGACCTGCTGGGAAAACTGCTCGACACCTGCCGCGCCAAAGGCATCCGCACCTTCTTCTACTGCCACCCCTACCAACCGGTCGCCAACCCGCACAACGATTGGATCAATGACCTCTTCGCCGAGTTGGTGGACCGCTACAGCTCACGTCTTGACGGACTTTGGCTCGATGAGAATTTCCAGGATTGCACCCAGGACAAGGTCGTCGATTACCGCCGCCTGATGAAAACCATCAAGGAACGCAACCCGGATCTGGTGCTGACCCATAACAATGGCGGCTATCAGAGTTATGGCGTCGATGGCGGCGTCCAGGAGGTCCAATGGGAATATCACGAAGGCCGCATGGCTTCCATCTATCAGATTTTTAATCAGACCGCAAAATCGCCGGAGGACATGCTCGTCACCACCGTGATTCAAGCCGCCGCCAATACCATGGGCGGCGGCATCCAGTGGAGCATCGATGCCCACGGCCCGGGCAACAACTCCCGCGGCGGACTCGACGCCAGCTCCCGGCCGATCCTCGATGGCTTTGTAAAACTCTTCAAACCGATCAAGGATTCCGTCCACCACACCCAACCCAGCAGTTCCTATCCGCCGCCGTTCAATGGCGTGGTGGTCAAGCTTTCCAGCCTCAACTGGGGGGTGGCCACCCAATCGCTCGATGGCACCCGGGAATACCTCCACGTCCTCAAGGCGCCTGAAGGAAACTCCCTCACGCTTCCGCCACCTGCGGATGGCAAGGTCTTCACCAAGGCCCGCCTTCTCGATGGCGGCCGCGCGGTCACCTTGTCCCAGAGCAACCGCGGCATCACCCTCACACTCCCGGCCGGCACCTCGTGGAAAAAACCGGATACCGTCATCGTCATGGACGTGCTCGCACCCGGCGGCGTGGGACTCGTCAACAACACCAGCCGCGCGGCAAGCTATTCCGGCACTTCCTGGGCCTATCAGCGCGATGGCAAGGGCCGCGAGTTCCGCAATGATTCGCATCGCTGCACTGCCGATGGCGATTCGTTCTCGTTCACCTTCGATGGCACCGACATCTCATGGATCAGCAGCCGCGGACCGGATCGCGGCTTGGTCGATCTTGCCATTGATGGAGCTCCCCAAGGCACCGTGGATCTCTCAAAAGGCAGCGGCGGCTTTCAAACCGTATTCTCCAAATCCGGACTGCCGCGCGGCACCCACACGCTCACCGGAACCAAGCGCGGCGGCGCGGTGATGACTGTCGATGCCTTCCAGGTCAGCGAACTCATCAATGACGGCGATGCGGATGTGGCGTTTCCCGATACCACCCGCTACGGCGCGAGGGCCGCCACTCTCACAGGCCCGTGGGAGCCGCGCGGCAGCAGTTGGATCAATGGACAGAGTTTCAGTTTTGCCTTCCATGGCACGGGCGTAGAGATCTTCGGCGGGTCCGCCCATGGCAGCGGCGATCTTGTGATCACCATCAATGGCCAAACGCATTCCACCGCCCATTGTCACGGCGACCAGACAAGCCGAAGCCTGGCAAAGATATCCGGTCTCCCCAAGGCCGACCACACGGTGGTCGGTCACTACACCAACCCGCATCCGGCTGGATTCATCGCCGCGCTCGACGGCTTCGACGTCACCCGCCCGGACTTCTGGAGCCATCAGAAAGACCGCAAGCTCGGTGAACTCAACGACGACGCCCACGTCGGCGAAATCAAGGATTCCACCGGAAGTTACTCCTTCAACGGCTCCGGTGTGGAAATCCACACCACCAGGGATGTCGAGTCCCGCACCGTCCATTACACGCTGGACGGCGGCGGCAGTTCGCTGTGGGTCGGGCTCAATCATTACTCGCCCGTCACCATCCCCGGCGAGCGCGTTTTCCGTTACCTGAACCTGCTGCCCGGCAGCTACAAGGTCGGGTTCTCCAACGCGGCGAATCCTTCCGGCGTCAATTTCTCTTTCGTGCGGTTGAACATCGATGCCCTGCGTGTTCACAAGGGCGAGTCAGCATCCGCCACGCCCTTGTTCTGGGGTGCGAATGCCGCCGGCGGAAACGGCACTTGGGACATCGCCTCATCCGCCAACTGGCACGACGGTGTTTCCGCCACCCAGTGGCTCGACCTCGGTGCCAGCGATTACACCGCCATCTTCTCCGGCAAAGGCGGCGTCATCAACGTCGCTGCCCCGGTCCGTGCCAATCGTCTGGTTTTCCGTGGAAACGGCTATGTGCTCCGTGGCCAGAGCTTGGATCTCACCGGTGACAAACCCGGCATCCATGTCGCTGATGCCGCAAAGGCCACCTTCGCTCTCCCGGTCCGCCTGCCGGATGGCACGACACTCGCCACCGGAACCTATACCTCTGCCACCCACCCGCATCTTGTAACCGGTGGCGGCGTGTTGTTGATAGAAACTCCCCGCTGAATTCATCGGTCCGGCCACACCTATATCCACTGCCATGAAACACCACGCCCATATCCTTTGTCTATCGCTCGCCGCATGTTCGCTTGCAGGCGCAGCTCCCGATCTCACCAAGGAAGCCGAGGTCAACGGCGACCGCACACCCACCGATGCCTACGGCGGCAACCGCAAGGTGGAACAACCGCTCACACCCGATGCCGCGAAGGCTCCCTACCTGATCCCGGATGAAATCGCGCCGGGTCCGTTTTCCGCGGATTGGAAATCATTCAGCGCGGACAAGCTCAAACGCGAACCCGATTGGTGGCGCGAGGCGAAAATCGGCGTCTGGTTCCACTGGGGGCCGCAATCCATGGGCCGCAATGGGGATTGGTATGCTCGCTTTCTCTATCAGGAACCACCGGAAGGCCGCAAGGGCCGCGCCAACAACCGCTGGATGTATGACCAGCATGTGAAGAATTTCGGCCACCCTTCCGAGTTCGGCTACATGGATGTGCTCAATGCATGGAAAGCTCCCAAGTTCGATGCGAAGAAACTGATGGATCTTTATGCAAACTCCGGCGCCCGCTACATCCTCGTCCAGGGCGCGCATCATGATAACTTCGATCTCTGGGATTCAAAACATCAACCTTGGAACTCGGTCAACGTCGGCCCCAAGCGCGATATCGTCGGCGAGTTGTTCACCGAGGCCCAAAAGCACAATTTCCGCACCGGCATGGCCTTCCACGCCGACTACTCGCTGTGGTGGTTTCAAACCGCTTTCGGTGCCGACAAGACCGGCCCGAAAGCCGGCGTGCCCTACGACGCCGCCACCCGCACCAAGGAAAACGGCAAGGGCAAATGGTGGGAGGGACTCGATCCCAAGGACCTTTACGGCATCGATCTCAAGGCGGAGGAACTCCCCGGCAAGAACATCCGCGATGGCTTCTTCACTCCTGTGAGAGATCTCTTCGTGGACCCGGAAAACCGCAAGTTCGCCGAGCAATACACACTCAAGTGGTTTCACCGCGTGAAGCAGTTCGTGGACGATTACGATCCGGACATGCTCTATACCGACGGCACCGAACCCTTCACTGGGAGCGGCACGGCCAAGGGCGTCATCAGCGATGCCACCGTCAAGGCGGTGGCCCACATGTATAACAAACGCGCCGCCAAGACCGGCGGCACGGTCGATTGCATGGCGGTCATCAAGGGCGGCCCACGCATCCCCGGCATCGCCGCGCCGCATGAAAACGGCTACACCGGCCCCATCAAGCGCGATCCCTGGGTTTGGGAAAACACGCTCGGCGAGTGGTTCTACGAAGACAACACCCTCTATGACTCCCGCGCCATGATTTTCCAAATGATCGAAGCCATCTCGCGCGATGGGAATTTCAATCTCAACATCGGCCTCACCCCCGAAGGCGATCTCGAACCCGGCGGGGTGAAGATGTGGCAGGACTTCGGCGAGTTTACCCGCCGCAACGCCGCCGCGATCTATGGCAGCAGCGCATGGAAAATCATCGGCGAGGACGGCGCCGCTGGAGCCGATCCCCGGTCCGCCGATGTCGGGGCGAAGGTCCGCGCGCTCGTCGCCGACAAGAGACTCGACCTCATCGTGTCTACCCAAGCCCTGGGTGGTGACCCCGCCCCCGGCGTCCCCAAGGTCCTCGTCGTGAAATACAAGCTCCACGGCAAGCCGGGCACGATCACCCGTGCCGAAGGCGAGCGGCTGCTCATCGCCGGGAACGGCCCGCTGGAGATCCTCGACGCCCGCTTCGGCCCCGCCGCCGACGCCACCATCCCCCGCGCCTTTCCATCCGGCCCGATCGTCCGTGAACACGCGGAGTTCGCCATGGCAACGAGCGATGTGCGTTTCACCCAAGGCAAGGATGGCGCGGTCTATGCCTTCATCATGGCCACCCCCAAGCCCAGCGAAACCCTGCGCATCCGCGCCCTCGGCCGCAATGCGGGATTGCTGGAAAAACCCCTAACCACCGTGAGCTTGTTAGGCGCCAAGGAGAAGCTCCGGTGGAAACAGGAAGCGGATGCCCTGGTCATCGATTATCCAACATCCGCAGATTTTCCCTTCGGCGTCGTTTTCAGAGTCGATTAACCCCGTTCCACCCCGTTTAAATCCGCCGTGAAATCCACCATCCTGCATCCCATGATGAAATCCCATCGCAAAACCGCTCTGATCGCTGGCATCTCCGGCCTTCTTGTCTCCCTTGGCCAGGCAGCCCCCACCTTCGCGCCATCCGCGGGCTGGGCTCTCGACAAGGCTCCGGCCGTTCCGCCGCCCGCCGCGCCTAACAGCAAGAACCCCGCGGATCCCGCCTCATTCCCGGAAGCCAAAATGGACTTCAAGATCGCACCCGGCCCCTTCGAGCCGACATGGGAATCCATCAAAAACAACTACCCCGGCACACCGCAATGGTTCAACAACGCGAAGTTCGGTGTCTTCGTCCATTGGGGACCGCAGGCATCCGGGCGCAGTGGCGACTGGTATGCCCGCAAACTTTACCGCGAAGGCGAAGGACCTGCCAACAACCACCGCCAGAACTTCGGCCACCCTTCCGAATTCGGCTACAAGGACGTGCTAAATGCCTGGAAAGCCCCGAAGTGGGATGCCGCAAAACTCACGGAAGCGTTTCACGACGCGGGCATGCGCTTCATGATGGTCGTCGGCGTCCATCATGACAACTACGACCTCTGGGACTCGACATACAACCCTTGGAATTCCGTCAACGTCGGACCCAAAAAGGACATGATCGGCGAGTGGTCGAAGGAAGCGAAAAAACGCGACATGCGCTTCTGCATCACCTTCCACCATGAATACAGTTGGTGGTGGTGGGCGGATGCCTACCGCGCCGACCGCAACGGCCCCAAAGCCGGCATCCCCTACGACGGCAACCTCACCCTCGCCGACGGCAAGGGAAAATGGTGGGAGGGACTCGATCCCAGATTGTTATATAATATCAACCTCGGCGAATACACCGATGGAACCGGCAAGTCGGTCACCGAGATCGCCTTCGGACAAAAGGGCATATTCCAGGATCACCAGGACTATGCCAAATGGTATGCGGAACGCTGGGCACTCCGCATCATGGACGCCATCGACAAGTATGATCCGGACATGTTCTATACCGACGGCAATGGCCCGGAACCCTTCTGCGGCACCCTGAGCGGTTCCGGTTTCAAGTGCGACGCCGGCCGCCGCGTGGTCGCCCATTACTATAACCGCTCACTCGCCAAACATGGCAAGGTGGACACCCTCGCGCTCATCAAGTTCCAGGCCGGGAATCCTGCCGTAGGCATGACTTATGAAGTGAACGTGCCAGACAGGATCCTGAGCGGTCAGCCATGGATCGGTGAGAACCCGATCGGCGATTGGTATTACGGCCCCGGTTACACATACAACGCGGTGAACCTGGTCCGTAGCTTGTTAGAGTATGCCTCGCGTGGCGGAAACTACGCCTGCGCCGTGCCGGTGGACCCGGAAGGTGGCATGGAACCGGAATGCGTCGCAATGCTCAAGGACATGGGCGAGTGGATGCGCGTGAACGGCGAGGGAATCTACGGCAGCCAAGCCTGGGACAAGTGGGGCGAGGGCTCGGTGGTGATGCCGAACGGACCGCTCAGCCAACATCAGGTCAATACGCCATACACCGCAGCTGACATCCGCTTCACCCAAAAAGGCGATGACCTCTACGCCTGGCTCATGGCCTGGCCAGCCGATGGCAAAGTGCTCATCCGCTCGCTGCCGGAAGGCTCCGGTGAAATCTCAGACATCAAACTGCTCGGCAGCAGCGCGAAACTCACCTGGCGCCAAACCAGCGAAGGACTTGAAGTCAAACTCCCCTCACAAGCACTTGGCAAGTTCGCCCACGGGCTTAAGCTCTCCCGAGCCAAGCCATGAAATCACCCTTCTTATCCCTATCTCGATTCCTTTCCCTAGGTTCCCTTTTCGTCATCCCATGGTCAGCAGCCTACGGCGCGCAGCCTACCGGGAATCCCCAGACCCTATGGTTCGACGAACCCGCGCGCGATTGGAACGGAGCCTTGCCTTTGGGCAACGCGCATCTCGGCGCCATGGTTCACGGCGACCCTGCCAAGGAAGTGATCCAGCTCAATGAATCCACCTTCTGGGCCGGCTATCCGCACGATTATGTAAAACCGGGCGCGGCAAAGCATTTGCCAGAAATCCGCCGCTTGTTGTTCGAAGGCAAGGAAGGCGACGCTACCAACCTCGCCAACGCCCACTTCATGGGCGATCCACCGTTTTTGGCAGCCTATCAACCGCTCGGGCACCTCCGCCTCGAAAATGCCCTGCCAGACCAAACCACAAAATACCGCCGCGAACTCGATCTGCGCACGGGCGTGGCCAAGGTCTCATTCCAGTCCGCGGATGTCACCTACACCCGGGAGTATTTCATTTCCCATCCGGATCGTGTCATGGTCATCCGTTTCACCGCCTCCGCACCGGGCAGCATTTCCTTCACCGCAGGCATGGATTCCGATTACCCGCACCGGACCGAAAGCGGGGCTGGCGGAAGCTTGGTGATGAACGGCCAGTGGCATGAGGATGGCAAACCGAAGGACTGGATCGCGAAATGGGACAAACCCGGCATGAAGTTTTCCTGTGGCCTGCAAGCCATCCACGACGGTGGACAACTCCAATCCGCGGGAGACAAACTCCGCGTTGAAAAAGCCAATTCCGTCACCCTTGTGATGGGCGCAGGCACCAGCTTCCGCAACTTCCGCGACATCTCCGGAGATCCCTCGTCCGAATGGCCGGGCAAGGTGAAGGCCGCCAAAGCTGCCGGCCATCAAATACTGTTAGAAAAACATCTGGCGGACTTCCAGGGGAAGATGGACCGCGTGAAACTCGACCTTGGCGGCGCGGAAGCGGACGTCAAACCGGTCAATCAACGAATCGGACGCCGTCAAGGCCGGTGCCGATGATCCGGCCCTGGCCGCGCTCTATTTCCAATTCGGCCGCTACCTGTTGCTTTCCTCCAGCCGCCCCGGATCCCAGCCCGCGAACCTTCAGGGAATCTGGAACAAGGATACCGTCCCTGCATGGGGCAGCAAATACACCACCAACATCAATCTCCAGATGAACTACTGGCATGCCGAGGTGGCCAATCTATCAGAATGCGGTATGCCGGTTTATGAGATGATCGACGATCTCATGCTCACCGGTTCGCGGGTTGCAAAGGAATACTACGGTTGCGACGGATGGACCTTGCACCACAATACCGACATCTGGCGCGCGACCACCCCGGTCGATGGGGTGTGGGGTGTCTGGCCGATGGGTGCCGCTTGGCTGGTGCGCCAACCGTGGGAACATTATCTCTTCAGCGGTGACAAGGATTTCCTCGGCAAACGCGCCTGGCCACAAATGAAAGGCGCTGCGGAATTCATCCTCGATTTCCTGGTAGAAGCCCCGCCCGGCTCCCCCGTCGCCGGCAAGCTCGTGACCGCGCCATCGCACTCGCCGGAAAACGCCTTCCTCAAACCCGATGGCAGCCGTGGCATGTTCACCTACGCCGCCACCATGGATTTGATGATCATCCGGGATTTGTTAGAAAATTGCCTCGCGGCAGCTAGGGATCTTGGCGGCGAATCGTTCGAGCCCGCCTTCCAGCAAAAACTCCGCGATACCCTCGCCCGCCTCGCCCCCGTCCAGATCAGCCCGGAATCCGGCCGGATCCAGGAATGGGTTCGCGACTATCAGGAACCCGAGCCCGGCCACCGCCACATGTCGCACCTGTATGCACTGCACCCCGGCAGCCAGATCACCCAGCGCGGCACCCCGGAACTTGCCGCAGCAGCCCGCAAAAGCCTGGAAACACGCCTCGCCAACGGGGGCGGCGGCACCGGCTGGAGCCGCTGCTGGTTGGTCAGCTTTTTCGCCCGTCTCCACGATGGCAAAGAAGCCCAAAAACACCTCCAACTGCTCTTTGCCAATTCCACCCTGCCCAACCTTTTCGACAGCTGCCCGCCATTCCAGATCGACGGGAATTTCGGCGGCGCGGCCGGCATCGCCGAAATGCTCCTGCAATCGCACGATGGCGAAATCGAACTCCTGCCCGCGCTGCCTCCGAATTGGCAGAACGGCTCGATCCACGGTCTGCGCGCCCGCGGCGGCTTCGAAGTCGACCTCACCTGGAAAGATGGCCAACTCAGTTCAGTCGGCATCCGCAGCATCAAGGGTGGCAAAAATCAATTGCGCCATGGCAACAAGACGGTTCCGCTGCTCTTGAAGCCCGGTGAACGCATCCTCCTTGATCGCGAGTTGCATACTGCGAATTCAGGCAACTGAACCCGAAGTGGATTCGTTAGAACCAATCCCACATCACGGCGCTTTCGCAGCGCATCCAAACAATCACAAACGAACACTTCACCCTCATCGATCACTGATCCTCAAGAGAGAAAACTTATCATGACGACACACCTTCCATTTTTCGCAATCACCTTGATCGCGAGCATTCCACTCACCACATCCGCTGCGGAGTCGGTGACGCTCACCAGCCCTGACCAACGCATCAGCACCAAGGTTTCCATTCGCGACAAGGAACTCTTCTATCAACTCCAGCTCAGCGGTAAGACCCTGCTCGAAGACTCCCGTCTCGGCGTCACCGTCGATGGCGTGGACCTCGGTGCGGGCGTGAAGGAAATCAAGCTCGGTGAAACCACCAGCCATCAGGAAGAATACCGTCTCAACGGCGATGAAAGCCTGCTCAAAAGCCATGACAAGCGGGTTACCATCACCGCCGAGCGTGACGGCGAGCCACTCGTCATCGAACTCCGCGCCTTCAATCAAGGACTCGGCTTCCGCTATATCGTCCCGGGCGATACCACACGCAGGATATCCGGTGAAGCCACCTCTTGGAAATTGCCCGCGCAAACCAAAGTCTGGTCCCGCACCAACACCCACGGGGATTACTCGGACCGGGCTGCAAGTGCAAACACCGGCACCTTGCCCGTCGGCAAGGAAGTCGTCGGACCGCTGTTAGGTGAACTCCCGGGTGGCCACGGCTACGTCGGCATTACCGAAGCGGCCCCATGGAACTACTCCGGACTCAGCTTCAAGTTCAACTCTGCGGAAAACATCGCTTCACAATTCAAATATGACGCCGAGTGGACCATGAACGGAGGATCGCCCACCCCATGGCGCGTGGTAATGGTCGGCAGCGACCTCCACTCCGTGATGCAAGGCCGCCAGCTCGTCACCCATCTCTCCCCCGCCCCGGATCCGCAACTCTATCCACAAGGATCACAGACCTCCTGGATCCAACCCGGCCGCTCGGCCTGGAGCTGGCTCGACCCCCACGCCCGCGCACGCGGCGGCGTCACCGTGGACCACCAGAAGCGCTTCATCGACATGGCCGCCGAACTCGACTTTGAATACAACACGGTCGATGATGGTTGGGAAATGTGGCCGGACAAATGGAAGACCCTCGCCGATCTCGCTGCCTACGCGAAATCAAAAAATGTGAAACTCATCGCTTGGAAGGACACTGCCGATGGCGATCGCGTCCCGGATCCCGCCGACAACTACAGCAACCTTCGTAGTTTCCTCGACAAGTGCCGCGATGCTGGCCTCGCCGGAATCAAGATCGACTTCCTCCACGGCAATCCACTCATCGGCGAGGGCACCAAAACCTTGAGTTATATGCCAGTCGTCTATCGCATGTGTGCCGAGCGCCGATTGATGGTGAATTTCCATGGCGCGGTCAAACCTACCGGCCAGGCCCGCACCTGGCCGAACGCGATCACCCAGGAACCCGTGCTTGGCATGGAAGCCGGTGCCGCTCCGGCAGATGCCACCGTCGTCGCCTTCCTCTGCGGCCTGTCAGGATACTGCGATTACACCCCCGGACTCTTCGCACAGGGCGAGAACCCGGAACTGCGTGGCAAGTCCACCTGGGCGCATCAACTTGCACTGGGCGTGGTATATTGCTCGCCGATGCAGCACTGGGCAAGCGGCCCCGAACTCACCGCGGCCGCGTTTCCTCAAGACTCACTGCAACGCGCCGTCTATCAATCCATTCCTCCGACGTGGGATGAAACCATCGTTCTATCAGCAAGCAAACCCGGCAGCATCGCCGCCTTCGCACGCCGCAAGGGTAAGGATTGGTTTGTCGGAATCATCAACGGCAACGAGAATGAAGCGGTGATGATCGAAAAACTCGAACTACCATTCCTCGGCACCAAGAATCACGCGAGCGTGTGGGTTGCCGATGGCACGAAACCCGACGAATTCCGGACCGGCAAATCCTCCGGAGCAAATTCCAACAAACCACTCACCGTCAAACTCGCTCCTAGCGGCGGCTTTGTCGCGATGTTCCGGGCCGAGTGAACAGCCCTAACAACATCTCACCTTTTATCATGCGATCCTTCAGCAGCCTCTTATCATTCCTGCTCTCCACCTTGCTTCCCGCAAGCGCCGATCCCGAGGCCGTGTTCCGCAATCCTCCGGAATCTGCAAAACCCGGTGTCTGGTGGCATTGGATGGGCTCGAATGTCAGCAAGGAGGGCATCACTCGGGATTTGGAAGAGTTCAAGAAAGCTGGCATCAGCGGCGCGACGATTTTCGGCATGGCCGATGTCTGCACCCCCTGGGCGGGCCACATCGAGAACTCACCCAACGACGGCCTGTTAGCCTTCACGGATCCTTGGTGGAAACTCGTCCGCCACGCGGCGGCGGAGGGGCAGCGCTTGGGTGTCGATGTCGGCTTGCACAATTGCCCGGGCTACACCAGCACCGGCGGCCCGTGGATCACGCCGGAGTTGTCGATGCAGGAAATTTTCCAATCTCAAACGATCGTCGATGGCGGCTCCACCTTCCGCGGCGTCTTGCCAAGACCCGCCGTGGATCCCCGGGGCAACATGCTTTTCCCGATGGTCAACAAACAGATCGGCGTGCTCGAGAAACCGATCATTGATGGCCGGAACACCTACTGGCGGGATATCGCCGTGCTGGCGACCCCGGCGGAAGGGGTGATCGCCAAGGAACAAATCATCAACCTGACCGCTAAGATGGCCGCGGACGGAAGACTCGAATGGACGCCCCCTGCCGGCAAATGGGTCATCTATCGGTTCGGCCACACGACCATGGGCGCGCTGACCCAGCCGAACCAGTGGGAGATCATGGGCTTGGAATGCGATAAGATGAGCGAAAAGGCCGTCGAATTCCACCTCAGCCATGTGATCGGAAAACTCAAGGAACACCTCGGACCACTGGTGGGAACCGGCTTGCAGCACATTTTGTTAGATAGTTATGAGGCAGGCACGCCATCGTGGACTCCGCGGATGCCCGAAGAGTTCTCCACCCGCCGTGGTTATGATATCACCGCATTTTTACCGACATTCGCCGGGCGCGTGGTTGGCAATGATGGCGCGACCCACCAGTTCCGCGCGGACTTCGGCCGCACCATCGCGGATCTCTACCGCGATGTGCTTTTCGTCACGATGGCAAGGATGCTGGAAAAGGAAAACCTGCGTTTCGTTTGCGAACCGTATGGAGGACCGTTCCAGACTGGCGAGGTTTCTCCACACGTCCACCGCGTGATGACCGAGTTCTGGTCCGGCGATGCGTATTCGCCCCATGGCATGGATGGCATCTTCAACGCAGCGGGCGGAAAACGTCACAACATCCTGGAAGCGGAGGCCTTCACCGGGAGCCCCGGCCGGAGCCCATGGATCGAGACACCTGCCGCACTCAAGCAAGCCGGCGACGGCGCATTCTGTGCAGGCATCAATCGCTTCATCCTGCACACCAATCCCCACCAGCCATGGAATGACAAGATCCGCCCGGGCATGACGATGGGTCAGTGGGGCACCCACTTCGGCCGCACCCAGACGTGGTGGGAACCGGGCAAGGCATGGCTCGCGTATCTCGCTCGCTGCCAAGCGCTCTTGCAGTGGGGAAACCCCGCACCGGCTCCTGGTATCTCGGGAGTGAATGCCACCGGATTAAAAATCCAAGGCATCCATCGCAGCGATGGCCCATCCCATGTGTTTTTCATCGCCAACACCAGCCAAGGCACGGGCTCCGCCGTCTGCACCTTCCAAGTCGCAGGGATGACTCCGGAGTTATGGGATCCCGTCACCGCCACGATGCGCCCTCTAACCGATTTCCAGGTTTCCGAAACCACCACCCGTCTCACGCTCGACTTTGCCCCCGCCCAAAGCTGCTTCGTGGTCTTTCGCAAGACAGGTGCAAAACCCGAACCCACCCGCCGAAATTCTCCAACACATCAGGAAGCCGCCGTCATCTCTGGCACATGGCAAGTAAGCTTCGATCCCGCTTGGGGCGGACCTGAGAAAGCAGTCGAGTTCACGAAGTTGGACGACTGGACATCGCGCCCCGAGCCCGGCATCCGTTACTACAGCGGCACCGCCGTTTACCGGACCCTCTTCGATGTCCCGCAAACGGGAAAGGCGGCGTCATTTCTCGAACTCGGCACCGTTCACCATCTCGCACGGGTCCGCCTGAATGGGCAGGACCTCGGCGTCGTATGGTGCGCTCCATGGGGCGTGGATCTCCCCCCCGGCCTGCTGAAACCCAAAGGCAACCGCCTCGAAATCGCCGTCACCAATGTCTGGGCCAACCGTCTGATCGGCGACGAACAGGAAGCGCCGGATTGCGAATGGCAGCCCGGCCACATGGGCCACGGCGGCTACCTGAAGCGCTTCCCCGATTGGTTCGTAAATGGCCGGAACCGCCCTTCGTCCAAACGCTACACCTTCACCACATGGAACTATTTCAACCGCGACTCGAAACCAGTTTCCTCCGGCTTGTTAGGTCCGGTGCGAGTGATGGCGGCGGACTGGAAACAGGAACAATCCGCACTCGCCGGGGTTCTTGTCGCCGAGTCGTTCGCCAATGCCTCCTCCGAGGATGCCTTCGAGGCGGACATCCCGCCGGCCGAGCGCCTGTTGACCATCGCCACGGTCTCCGAAACCGGCACGATGGAGGCAAGTGGCGGCAGCACCGATGCCGACGCCATCCGCAACGGCACCACGCGCAACGGCTCCAACTCCGCAGCCTCTGCCGACGATGGCAAAACCTTCCGCGCCTACGGCCAAGGGAATAGTCTCTTGTTCCGGCTCGATCTCTCCAAAAATCCCGGCGGCCTTCCACTCGAAGAAATCCGCAGCTTCGCAGGTCATGCTGACAGCCGTGCCAGCCAAGCCTACAGCATTTGGATCACCAAGGCGGACAAACCAGACGATTGGATACGAATCGGCGATGCCACCGTCACCGCCAGCAATGGGGCGACCCAACTCCGCGTCCCGGTCAAGGCCCAAGGAGTCTCCGCCGTTCGACTCGACTTCGCCAACAGCCCTGTAGGCTTCAATGTTTACCGCGAAATTTCGCTCATCCGGGGTACGCCATGACTCCAACATTTTTGTGAAAACCGCACTCATCCCTTCGATCACCGCCGCCCTCTGTGCGTTGCCACTGGCCTCCGCACAACTGGCTCTCAAGGAAGTCCCGCAGCAATCGCTCGCCCTGGAAAAGGACGGCAAACTCGTCTGGCAGTTCAACTTCGGCAAAGAAGATCCCAAGCCATTCTTCCACCCGCTCCGCACCTTGGATGGACATGATCTCACCTGGCTGCGGCCCGACGATCACCCATGGCATCTCGGGCTTTGGTTTTCCTGGAAATATATCAATGGCAAAAACTACTGGGAGAGCGACCGGACGACGGGAAAATCCGAGGGCGTCACCGAAGTCACCCATTCCAAGGTCACGAAGAACGCCGATTCATCCGCCGAAGTGAAACTGCGGATCTCCTATCACCTTCCGGATGCGCCGGAAGTCCTCGGTGAACTGCGCACCCTCCACATCTCGCCGCCCGACGCCAGCGGTGCCTATCGCATCGATTTCAATCACACCTTCACCGCCGCCAGCGAGAAAGTCGTGCTCGACCGCACGCCCCCACAATCCGCCGGCGGCCCGGCCTGGGGTGGATACGCCGGTCTCGCATTCCGTTCCGCCGCCACCATGACCGACCGCGTGGCGCTGGACTCCAACGGCTTCACCCACAGCGGCCCGATCATGGGCTCCGGCAAAACCGCCAACTGGATGGACCTCAGCGGCACCGTGGACGAGACCACCAAGACCACGGCTGGCGTGACAATCTTCGAGCATCCCGCAAGCTTCCGCCACCCTACCCCGTGGTATCTTTATTTCGACGGGAAATTCGGCGCGATCAAATCCGGCCCGATTTACGCCGAACCCATCACCCTTGAGGCCGGAAAATCCTTCCAATTGGCATACCGCGTCTTTATCCACCCCGGCATCGGCGGGGCCACCGCGCTCAACGCCGAATACCAGCGCTATGGCGGGACTGCCAAACCTCGCTCCAAATAGTCACACATCCCGCTGATTGGCGGAAATCAAAACCATCACTCTGATCATGATTCTAACTTCCCGATTGACCCGCAAGATCAAGCATCTCCTCGGCTGCCTCACCATGGCTTGCGCCATCACCGGAGCCGCGCCAACAGCCCGTGCCGAAAGCCCGTCCACCGAACCATGGCAGGCCCGCTGGCTGCTTCCTCCGGCCACGCCGGAAGTCTCGCTCGATGGCGCATCGTGGATCTGGGCGGACGAACCGGGCGTGAACCCGACCACCAACGCGCCCGCCGGGAAACGCAGCTTCCACGCCACACTCGACCTCCCGCCGGAAGCCACCATCACCCGCGCCACCGGAAAGATCGCCGCAGACAACCGCTTCAGCCTCACCATCAACGGGACCGCCGCAGGAAGCGGTGACTCATGGCAGCACCCGGCCAACGTCGAGATCTCAAAACTCCTGCGCCCTGGCCGCAACGCGATTGTCATCCACGCGGAAAACGACCCTGCGCAAGGCGCCATCAACGCCGCCGGACTGATCGCCCGCTTCCAAGTGCTGCTCAAGGACCATCCACCCGTCATCCTCGAGACCAATGCCGCATGGACAGGTGGAACGGACGCGCACGCCGCCTCGGGCCTGCCACCGGTCAAGGTGATCGGACCGCGCGGCACCGCCCCATGGACCGCCGTGGCACCGAACGCATCCGGCCCTTCCCAGAACCTCTGGACCTGCTGGAGAAAATCCTTCGAACTCGCCGAGATCCCCACCAGCGCACCCACCCGCATCGCCGTGGATTCCAAATACTGGCTGTGGGTAAATGGCCGACTGATCATCCGCGAAGGCGCGGTAAAACGCGGCCCGAACCCGGAAGACACCTACTATGACTGGATCGATCTCGCTCCGCATCTAACAAAAGGCAAAAACCAGATCGCCGTGCTCGCCTGGTTCTTCGGAAAAGAGGGATTCTCCCACAAAAACAGCGGCAAGCCCGGCTTCTTGTTCGAGATGCAGGCAGGCGCAACCCACATCCTCTCCGACACTTCCTGGAAGACCCTCCGCCATCCGGCATTCGGGCAAGCATCCAACACCCCCAACTTCCGCCTCGCGGAAAGCTCCGTCCGCTTCGATGCCCGCGAGGACATTTCCACCTGGGTCCGACCCGGCTTCGATGACTCCGCCTGGAGCGCGCCCGCCGATGCCGGCGCGCCACCCGCCGCGCCGTGGAACCGCCTGTGGCGGCGCAGCATCCCGCAGTGGAAAGACTTCGGCCTCAAGAGTTATACCAATGCCACCGAGTTGCCGAAATCCGGTGGTCGCACCGCAATCACGGCCCGCCTCCCCTACAACGCGCAAATCACACCCTGGCTCAAAGTCTCCGCACCTGCCGGACTGATGATCCGCATCCGCACCGACAACCCAGCCAATGAAATCTTCGCGGAATACATCACCCGCGAGGGCGAGCAGGAATTCGAAACTCCCGCATGGATGAGCGGTCACGCCGTCATTTATGAAATCCCCGAAAACGTCCGCATCCTCGGCCTGCAATATCGGGAAAGCGGGTTCGACACGGAACTCACCGGCAGCTTCCAATCCGACAACGAGTTCCTCAACAAGCTATGGGAAAAATGCGAACGCACGCTTTATATCAACATGCGCGACACCTTCTTCGACTGCCCGGACCGCGAGCGCGCCGCCTGGTGGGGTGACATCGTGATCCAACTCGCCCAGGTCTTCCACACCTATGATACCCAAAGCCATTCGCTCATTCGCAAGTGCATGTATAATCTCGCCAACTGGCAGCGCCCGAGCAAAACCTTCTTCTCTCCCATCCCCGCCGGTAATTGGGACAAGGAACTTCCCCAGCAAATGCTCGCAAGCATCGGCCAGTATGGCTTCTGGACCTACTATCTCTATACCGGCGACAAAAAAGCCATCACGGATCTCTATCCAAATGTCGTGGCCTATCTATCCATTTGGCAGACCGATGCGGACGGACTCATCGTCCATCGCTCCGGAGAAAACGGCTGGGACTGGGCGGACTGGGGCGATCATGTGGACATCCGCATGCTCGACCAGGCCTGGTTCTGCCTCGCCCTCGAAGGTGCCGCCCGCATGGCCGATGAGTTGGGAAAACCCGACGAAGCAGCTGGCTTCCGCAAACAACGTGAAGCCCTCATCACCGCCGCCAATACCAAGTTCTGGAATGGCAGCGCCTACCACGATCCCGCCTACAAGGGACCCACCGATGACCGCGCCCAAGGTATGGCTGTGGTCTCCGGCATCGCGGACCGCAACAAATTCCCCGCCATCAAGACCGTGCTCGCCAATACCAACCACGCCAGCCCTTACATCGAAAAGTATATCTTGGAATCGCTCTATCTGATGGGAGAACCCGAAGCCGCGTTCGAACGCCTCCAAAGACGCTACAAGGAAATGGTCGAAAGCGAAACCAGCACACTCTGGGAATTGTTCACCCGGGATGGCACGCTCAACCACGCCTGGACCGGCGGCCCGCTTACGCTTATGCATCAATACATGGCCGGCATCACCCCGACATCGCCCGCATTCGCCACCTATCAAGTCAAACCCCAACCCGGCGACTTGCAACGGGTCAATATTTCCATCCCCACGGTGAAGGGCGATCTCAAAGCAGCCATCCTGCGGAAAGCCGGCCGCTTCAACTTCAAGCTGATCGCACCGGCAGGCACCCAAGGCACGATCCACCTGCCCGTCAAAGGACCCATCACCCTCAATGGCAAACCCGCATCCACCGTCGCAGGGGCCACCCACCGAGGATCCATCGCAGGTCACGAGGTTTATGAAGTCGGCCCAGGCGAATGGACTTTCTCCGCTGCGGAGACCCCATAGGCCTGGTGGAATATTTTCTCATCACATGCCCCTCCCCGCTCAGCCAATCCTGACGGCTGGGCAGGTCACCTCCTCGCATTCGCCGCCGGCCAGAATCCGAATGCTACCACAGGCACCGTAACCACACCTGAAACAACCAGCACCGGGCTCGAATTCATCTCCATCCGCGGCAAGGCGGCCGTGCAGGATAAGTTTGCATTTGAACCCCAATTCAGCGACTCTCTCACCCCGACATGGTTCTCTGCTGGACTCGGTGAAGTAATCGCCGATGATGGTAATCTCCAAGCCATATTCCCCCATAAACCCATGCTTTCCTCGATCCAGAAAATAGCTCTTCTGGCGTGCCTCGCCCTGAGTTCATCCCTACTTCCCGCAAACGCACAGCGGCAGGTGGAAACCCTCGGTCGCGGCTTGATCGCCTTGCGCTCATCCAGCACCCAGGTCCATGTGAGTTGGCGGCTTCTGGGCCATGAACCCGCCGATCGCGCCTTCAACTTGTATCGCTCCACGAACGGCGGCGCACCCGTCAAGTTGAATGCCTCGCCGATCGTTCAGACCACCGATTTCCTGGACAGCTCCGGCTCCACTCTGCTCGCCAGCGCGAATTCCTATTTCGTCAGACCCATCATCAACGCGGTGGAGGGAAGCGCCAGCACCGGATTCACCCTGCCGGCCAACGCACCGGTCCGCCAATACCTCACCATCCCGAAAGTGCCGGTCGGCGCCAACCAATACGGGCTCAGCCAAACCTATCCCGCCGATGTCGATGGCGATGGTGAGTTCGAACTGATCTGCCGGCTCGATTTCCTCGGCAGCGGCACCGCGCCTCTCGGGCGTTTTGCTTTCGATTGTTACAAACTCGATGGCACCCATCTCTGGCGGGTCCTGAGCGGGCCCAATCTCCTCGCCAGCAACGACGGCGATGGTTACCTCAACGCGGCGGACTACGACGGCGACGGCAAGGCGGAAGTCGCCATCCGCACCACCGCCGGCACCGTATTCCCGAACGGCGTCACCATCACCGACACCAGCAGCCAGGAGTTTCTCTCCATCGTCAACGGCATGACCGGCGTGGAAATGGCGCGCATCCCCTTCAAGCCGGCGCTCGGCCCGGATTATTTTACCTATTGGGGGGCAAACATGCGGCCTTTCTATATGTATATGGCCACCGCTTTTCTCGATGGCGTCCACCCGAGTCTCATCACCTGCCGTGGCATCGGCGGCAACCGCCTGCACGTCCATGCCTGGGATTTCAAAAACGGTGCCATCACCGAGCGCTGGAGCTGGATTGCAAACTCCACGGAATACATGGCCACCGGCCACAACATGCTCGTTTATGATCTCGATAACGATCAGAAGGACGAGATCGTCTTCATCGGCGGTGCCCTCGACGACAACGGCCAATTCCTCTACTCCACCGGACTCGGCCACGGGGATCACATTCGCTTCGCCGATCTCGATCCGGACCGCCCGGGCTTCGAGTGTTACGCCATCCAGCAGGACGCGGCTCTCGGCGCTCTCATCTATGACGGATCCACCGGCCGGGCGATCCGCAAGTGGTATCTCGATACTCCAGGCGACCCCAGCCGCGGCGATGCCGGTGACGTGGACCCCAATTTCCGCGGCGCGGAGGTGTGGTCGATCATGCCGAACATCTGGAGCGCCAAGGGCGAGCTGATCGGAGACAAATCGATCTTCCCCGCACGCGGCATCTGGTGGGACCGCGATTTGCAACGGGAAATCTTCAGCGGCGCGGGCAGCGGGCAGATGGCGCCCGTGATCAACAAGATCAACGCCGATCACAATGAAACCCGGCTTTACTCCATCTACAACGAAGGCGTGACCCAAGGTTTCGGCGGTTTCCCACCCTTCTCCGGCGATCTGTTAGGCGACTGGCGCGAGGAGGTCGTGCTGGATTCCAGCGACCGCACGCAGATCCGCGTTTACGCCACCAGGATCCCTGCGGAAAACCGTTTCTACACTCTCATGCACAACCCGGCCTATCGTGTGGGGGCCACCTGCAAGGGACGCACCGGCGCCATGTCGCCCGACTACTATCTCGGCACCGGCATGGAAGCGGTCCCGCCACCACCGATCGTCGATTCCGATCTCGTTTGGAAAGGCGGACTTGCCTCGAATGCCTGGGACGTCAACAGCACCTCGAATTGGAAAAAGAACACCGCAACCTTGAGATACCTCCAAGGCCAGAGCGTGTTGTTCGACCTCACGGGAAACACCGCCGCCCCCGTCCAGTTGGGCAACACGCTCACGCCTTCTGCAGTGACCGTGCATTCGCCGCTTCCCTATACCTTCAGCGGCGCGGGCGTGCTCTCCGGCACCATGCCACTGGTCAAGGCGGGCGCTGGTAGCCTGACCGTAAATGGCAGCCATCCCTTCTCCGGCCCGACCACCGTCTGGGACGGCGCGTTGCTCGTGAATGGCAAACTCACCCAAAGCCCGGTGACCGTGCGCGGTGGCACCTGGGGCGGCGCACTCGCCGGTGGCCACACTGGCGGTCGCATCGGCGGATCCGGCGAGTTCGGCAACGGCGTCACCCTGGAATACGGCGCAGCCATCACCCCCGGCAATGGCATGGGCGCGGCGGGAACCCTTACGATCCAAGGCACGCTCACCCAGCGCGATGGCGCGGTGAACGCCTTCGATCTATCAAACGATCCCTCCGGCACCACCCAAGCGAACGACCGGATTCAGATCACGGGAAATCTCAACCTGTCCGGCAGCAGCACGATTTTCATCAAGCGCCTGAACGCCTCGCTCGCCCCCGGCACCTACACCCTCATCACCTACAGCGGTTCGCTGACCGGCAGCCTAGCAAATCTCAAGCTCGCCGGCCTACCCGGAGTGCCCGCCACCCTCGCCAATCCGCCCGGGGCCATCACTCTCGTCGTGCCCAACCTCCGCGCCGCTTCCAGCCTCACTTGGACCGGCAGCGCAAACAGCGATTGGGACCTCGCCCAATCGAACAACTGGCTGCGCGCCGGAAATCCCGATACCTTCGTCCCGGGCGACGCCGTCACCTTCAACGACAGCGGCGCGGCCAGCCCTTCCGTCAATCTGAGCACCTTCCTCAACCCGGCATCCATCACCGTCAACAGCACCTCAAACTACACCCTCGGCGGACCGGGCCGCATCATCGGCAGCGGCAACCTCACCAAAAGCGGCAGCGGCACCCTCACCATCCTCACCGCCAACGAGTTCACCGGCATCACCCACATCCAAGGCGGGGTGCTGGAAGTGGCCACACTCGCCGAAGCGGGCGAAGCAAGTCCCATCGGTGCAGCAGGCGTCAGCCCGAGCAATCTCCTCCTCGACTCCTGCACCCTGCGCATGCTCGACCAAGGTGGCGGCTTCACCAACCGCGGCGCAACCTTCGGCGCGGGCGGCGTCACGCTGGAGGTCGTCGGAACCAGAAGCGGCATGACCATCGGCGGCACGGTGACCGGTCCCGGGCGACTGACCAAAACCGGCCCGGGCACCCTGCAATTCACCCGCGCGAACAACTACACCGGCGGCACCGTGATCGCAGGCGGCACGATCTCGCTCGGCAGCTCCGCCGCCAATGCCAACGGACTCGGCAGCGGACCGGTCACCTTTCAAAACGGCACGCTGACCATGGCCAATATCGAAAGCTCCGCCAACGCTTCGTGGAACATGATCGTGCCCGCAGGCTTTTCCGGCCTCCTCAATGCGGACGGCCGTTGCTCGTTGCGCGGAAACCTAACAGGCAGCGGCAATTTTACGGTTTCCGGGCCCTACGTGCGCACGGACTTCTTCGGCGATTGGTCGCAATTCACAGGAAACATCCAGATGCGCGGCGACATCCGTATTGCCAACACCTTCGGCTACGGCGCTGCGGCGGTGAACCTCGATGATGCCAATCTCTACGGCATCATCACCGTGCCCGCCGCCGGAATCCGCCTCGATCTCGGCGAGCTTTCAGGCACCCCCGCCGCCCGCCTGCGCGGCGCGGCCACCGCGACGAACGTGCTCACCTGGCGCGTCGGCGGACGAAATACGGACGCCACTTTCGCGGGCAACATCGGCGAGCAAAACACCAGCTCCGTCACCGCCATTCAAAAAGTCGGCACCGGCACCTGGACCTTGGCGGGCATCAACACCCACCGCGGAGCCACCACGGTGAGCGCGGGCAAGCTCATCCTCACCGGATCCATCACCGGCAGCAACCTGACGGTGCAATCCGCCGCCACCCTCGAAAACCGTGGCACGATCACCGGCAACGTGACCATCGAAACCGGCGGCACGCTCACTCCGGCCGGCGTGATCATCGGCAATCTCACCAACTACGGAACCGTCCGCGTCACCGGCAGCGACGTCCTATCCGTCAGCGGCACCTTCACCAACTACGGCACGCTCGACCTCGGCACCTGGGGCGGCACGCTGCCGGCGAATTTCATCAATCAAGGCACCATCATCAGCGCGCCGCTGCCCGCCGTCGCCATCACCAGCCCGGCGGCCGACCCGGTTTCCATCGCTGGAATCTCATCCCGGCTGGAACTCACCGGATCCGTCGTCGGTGCCAACGTGCACGAGTGGTCGATGGTTTCCGGCCCCGCCAGCGTGAGCTTCAGCGATGCCGCAGCGCTGCAAACAAGCGCCGGATTCTCCGCACCGGGAGTCTATGTGTTGGAGCTGGCCGCGACAAACAACAGCGGAACGGCCATCGCCCGGCGCAGCGTGCTGATAGGCCCTGCCCCCACCTACACCTTCCGCGAAGGGGAAAACAACTACTCGCACACCTGCGCCATGATTCGCGAGGACACCCCGTCCTGGAACTCCGGCGCGCGTGATCAATTCCTCATCGGCCGCACCACTTCACGCCTCCGCGCGGTGTTCGCATTCCCGCTCCCCGCCAGCCTGCCAGCCAACGCGGTCTCCTCCGTCTCGCTCGATCTCTCCACCGCCGCCGCCGGCACCGTGGGCGATCTCCAATTGCACAGTCTCCTCGCGATTCCCACCGAAGGCAGCGGCAGCAGTTCCACCGACTCCACCAACGGCGCGGGCACCGGCGTCACCTGGTCCCGCCGCACGGATTCCACCGGGAATCTCAACTGGACCACCGCCGGCGCTGACTTCCATGCCACCGTGCTTTCCACCATCCCCGGCTTCACCGCCGCCGCCGGAAATCAACAGAAAACCTTTCCCTCCTCCGCCGGGTTCGTCGCCTCCGTACAATCCGCCATCCACTCCGGGCAGCCCTTGGGATTGTTGATCCATTCTCCCGCCACCGCCACGAACAACCAACTCATGCGCTTCGCCTCGGATGATTTCAGTCTCATTGCGCAGCGCCCGCTTCTCACCATCAACCTCTCCGGCACCCTGCTACCCGCCGCGGCTCCCGGAAACGCACCCGCTGCCATCGCTGGGGTGGCGGCACCCCTTGCAGGCAACATCAGCGCAGGTTCGGGCGGCACGCCGGTCGCTTCGTGGAGGCTGGTCAGCGGCCCGGGCAGCGCGACCTTTGAAAACTCGGCCCAAGCATCCACCAACGTCACCTTCAGCCGCCCTGGAAACTATCTCCTGCGACTCACCGCCACGGATCCGAATGGCACGACATCGACCGACCTAACAGTCGTCGCGGCGCCCAACCCGGCACTTCGCCCGGAAGTCATCATCACCAGCCCGTCCATCGATGCCGCCACGCTTGAGAACTCGAACACCACCCTGCATCTAACGGCCACCGTCGATTCCACACTTCCTGCCACCATCGCGTGGTCCATGGTCTCCGGACCGGGGGAAATCTCCTTCGGCACCGCCACGGCACCAAGCACCACCGCGAATTTCACGGCCAACGGCAGCTACCTGATCGAATGCACCGCCACGAATCAAAACGGCAGCGGCACCGCCCGCCGAACCATCCTCGTTGGCAACGGCCAAATCACCTACCGCCAGGGTGAAAACGGCTACTCGCACATCGCCGCCATGATCCGCGGGGACACCACCACCTGGAACTCCGGCACACGCGATCAAATGCTCGTCGGCAAACTCAGCGGTGGCCAAGGCCTGCGCAGCGTCCTGACGTTCGGCCTGAGTGGCATCCCGGCAGGAACCACCCTCACAAGTGCCACACTCGACCTCTGGACCAGCGGCGAGCCAGGACCCGGCACCGTGGACGAACTCGAATTGCGCCCCTTGCTCGGCACGGTGGTCGAAGGCACCGGATCAAGTTCCAGCAACACGAGCAACGGCGCAGGCAGCGGCGTCACCTGGACCTCCCGCAACGGACTCAGCACACCGGAAAACCTCTGGTCCACCCCGGGCGGGGACTTCAATAGCAACGTGCTTTCCACCATGCCAGGCTTCGATGCGACTCGAACCAACCAGCGCAGAACCTTTCCTAACAGTCCGACTTTCGTCAACGCCGCCCAAGCAGCGGCGCTCGCTGGCGAGGAACTCCGTCTCATCATCGTCTCGCCCGTGACGGCGCTCGGTGCATCCAATCGCTTCGTTCGCTTCGCCTCGGATGATTTTGCTACCGCCAGCAACCGGCCTCTCCTCACTCTCGAGTTCACAGGCACGCCGCTGCCCGGCATCCACACCGGCCAGGCACTTGCTGCCACCAGCGGCCAGGCCATTGAGATCAATCCCAGCGTGACGAATGCCTCCATGGCCACATGGAGCCAGCTCAGCGGGCCCGCAGCCGCCGTTTTCACCTCCACGAACCAGGCAGCCACCGCCGCCACCTTCAACACCCCGGGCGATTACCTGCTGCGCCTCACCGCCGCCAACGCAGCCGGGGAAGCTTCCTCCGATCTCTTGATCACCGTCGCGCCGAATCCTTCGCTGCTCCCGGACTGGCAGGAGATCCACTGGCCGGGTGTCAGCAATCCCGACATCACCGGACCCTACGCAGACCCGGATGGCGACGGCCTGGCCAACCTGTTAGAGTTTGCGCTTTTCCTCAACCCCGCAATTCCCAGCCAATGGGAGGGGCAGCTGAGTATTTCGGAAGGTGTGATGGAATACACCTACACCCGCGCCCGCAGCGCGGCCGGGATTTCCTATCATGTGGAACGGAGCGATTCTCTAGCCGACGGAAGCTGGAGCGAGCAGGATGTGATAGAAACGATCGTCCTGCCCGATACCCACCCGGACCGGCAGACGATCAAGGCAAGCGCACCGCTTGGCATGGGTGGAAAACGATTTATCCGACTGCGGGTCACACAACCGTGATCAAAAACGGCCCCATGAAAAGCGATCCCCCTGTGCGCTGACCGCACACCCTACATCTTCAGCTTTGTGATAAGACCACCCACCAAGGATTCTATCGCCTTTGTTTGGGCGGCCGCCACTAGATTCCCGTCCGCATCAAACGCTTCATAGGCATTCGGAATGGTCACTTGCTCAGGCATCACATAGATCCCGATATTCACCAGAAATGGCCTCAGCTGGGCCAAGCCCCGCGAGCCACCGTAGGCACCCGGCGATGCAGAAAGAATCGCCGCAGACTTCCCCTTCAAGGCCAATAAAGGCGCCTCATCCTGTGAAGTCGCACGAGACACCCAGTCGATCGCATTCTTCAAGGCGGCCGTAAGCGTGCTGTTATACTCGGGAGATGCGATGATCAAGCCGTTGTGCGCCAGGAAAAGCTTCTTCAATTCACTCGCACTCGCCGGCATGCCCTCCTCAGACTCAAGGTCCTCATCAAACAGCGGCAGGCGGAAATCCCGCAGTGAAATCAACGTAACGTCAGCACCTGCCGAACGAGCGACTGCCGCAGCGATGGTGGCGACTTTCTGATTGTAAGACCCGGCGCGAAGACTGCCGCTCAAGGCGAGGATGCGTGGTTTGTTCATCATGATTTGGTGAAAGGTGATTTGAAAATCTGCTTGGCGATACTCGGTGGAATAACCGATATCCGGAATGATTCAAGGGCACAATTTGATTTCGATAGAACACCGTCCTCCCGCGATGACAAATTTGAAGACCTGGACTTCCCTTACAAGGTCGCCCCGCTGCCCCCTTTTCCGCCGGTTGATCTCCGTCGCGGGATGTCAGCTCGGCAAATCAGCCTGACTTCGACCTCTCCGCTGATCATCTCAGATTACAGGCCCACCCTGACACTGGACCACCTTTTCAAATTATTTTCTAAGGAATTCCAGACAGGTGTGTCATCCTTACAGGCAAAGCATAAGTTGCCCGTCACCCTCATATGGAAACCCACTTCGCCAACTCCTTCCAGATGGTTGAATCGAGCCAGGATTCCTTGCCTCCCCCCCCTCCTGCTTCCGCGGAAATGGAGTCCAAACCCACACTCCGCCAGGTCTTCGAAGCAGAGGAATCTCCGCTGCTCCGTTACGCCCAAGGCCTCGTAAGGCAACGCGAAACCGCAGAAGACCTCGTCCAAGACGCCTTCCTCAAGCTCCACGCCCACTGGGATCATGTGACCCACCCCCGCGCTTGGTTGTTCCGCTGCACCCGCAACCTCGCCCTCAGCCACCTTCGCGATCATCGCCACGAAGTTCCCATGGATGCCACACACGAGTGGGATGCCAACTCTCCTGATCCTGAACACACTCTCGAGAAACTCGAAACCATCGAAATCCTCCAGTTGTTAGTCGCCGAACTCCAGGATGACGACCGCATCCTGATCACCCTCAAATACCAAGAAGGCCTGAAATACGACCAAATCAGCCAACGCACCGGCCTCAGCATCAGCAATGTCGGTTACAAACTTCACCACGCGCTCAAGCACCTCGCCGACTCCCTCCGCCGACTCGGTGTCGATCAATCAGCTCCCTGATCAGGCACACATCTCCCATCTCCTAATTTCCATCTGCTCCCATGAACCAACAGCCACCAAATCCATCCGACGCTTTCGGCGATGCAGCGATCGAGGCCCGCATCGTTGCCTGGGTACTCGGTGAGGCTTCCAACTTCGAAGCCGCGGAACTCGAACGCCTCTGCCATCAACAACCCGCACTCCTTGCCTTCCATCAACGGATGACAACGCTCCACGGATTGCTCACCGAAGCCGAGCCCGCAGAACCCGATACTTCATGGAAGCTCCCTCCTGAAAAACGCCAAATCCTCGATGAAGTCCTCGGCAAGCCGAATGCAATCGCTCACCAGACTCAGAAACAAGGACGTCGCAACCACAGCCGCAACGCGCTGGCTGCCCTGGCTGCTTGCCTCGTTCTAACACTCACCGTGATCAAGCTCTTGGGTCCGGCAGATCACGTGAATCCTGTCCATTCGATCAAATCCCATCCTCCCGCCACACCCGGCCGATATGCGATGGAGGCAAAACCCAAATCCCAAATCCCCGGATCGATCCAATCGAAAGAACAGACTCAACTCGCCAGACAATCCGCACAACGGCAGATGGTAGCAGCTCCTGCCGTGGCTGCCGCAGACGGAAATTTCCCCGATGTCGGAATAAGTTCCTCGATCACCCCGATGGGGCCGCTCGCCGACGGCCAGCTCTCGGAACACTCAACCGATGCCGGACTTGGAATCAGCCGGACTTGGGCGGCGCCCTACACCTCAAGCGCGGCAAGACTATCGAAAAATGCACCGGCTATCGTCGATCTAGCAGCTCCCAGCCCGGCCAAGCGCAGCCCCTCGTCCGGAAAAGGAGCCCGTTTCGAAGCGGGCCACTCACTCACCACGCGACAGCCTCAGGTCTTGTCAGTCGAACAGCCCACCCTCAACCCACAACATCCAGATCCTTCCGCCATCGCCCCCCTGGCACCCGAGATCCGGAATCCATCCCCACACCCAGCGGAGCCAGTCTCACGCACAAGCTCCAACAAGCTTGCAAACCCTTCTCCCGAAACGAACCCATCTCAAAATCCCCACTCCGGTTTTTGACTCAAGCCCGGCAACGCTTCCTTCCAAGCCGCAAAACCTGTCACCAAAGCAACGGAATCCGCGACTGCCGCAACCGGAATCACGAGCGATCAACTCGAACCCCTCGCCTCAGGCTCGGGCGGACTCAGCGAAGTCATCGTCAATTTCAACCTCAATACCGCACTTGAGGCGGACCCGGATAATTAGGCCATTGGCTAAGCGATGATGGTGGTGTGTGGGATCGGCCTGTAAACCGAACCGAACACACAAAATGAAAGGCAACCCCACTTTTTCCCCGCCTTGGGTCCACCGCTTCACCAAACGCAAGCCCTAAAGGGGCGGGACAAATGCACGCCTCCACATGAAATGTGCCCCGAACTCGCATGATCCAAATCCATCTTCATCCGTGCGCTCCGTGGTCCGAAGATGATTTAACCACGGAATGCACAGAATTCACGGAGGTGGAGCACCGCGCTTTCTAACCAATTCCATTCTCCTCTTCATTCCGTGTATTCCGTGCACTCTGTGGTTAGAAGATTGTTAAACCACGGGATGCACGGAATGCACGGAGGTGTGAGGCGGCCCCGAAAATCCGACCACTCAGGGGCTTAACTAAGCGATGGTGCGGGGGGCGGCGGATTGATGGGAGATCATGGAGGTTGGATCAAAGATGGATTGGCGAGGGACGCCTAGGGGGAATCATGCGGCCGCCAGTGGTTGTAGCGGTCGAGTCATTCCTCCAGACTCTCGCGCAAGGCTGGTTGCGTGCCGTGTTCAAACAGGTAGATCCGCTCCTATTTCACGCCCCTCCAGAGCCGCTCGATGAAGACCTTGTCCATCCAGCGCCCTTTGCCGTCCATGCTGATTTTCACTCCCAGATCCGTCAGGCGGCCCGTCCATTCCGCCGAGGTGAACTGGCAGCCCTGGTCGGCGTTGAAGATCTCGGAGACCTTGCCGGTGGAGTTCAGCGCCTTCTCCAAGGCTTCCAGCCAAAGGTCGCTTCCCATGGTGTTGGAAAGCGCCCCGCCAAGCGCCTTGCGCGAATGCCAGTCCATCACGGCACACAGGTTTGTCAGCCAGTCCTGTTCGACAGCCTGCTGGATGGTTTTAGCGCTCTTGAGCGCCTCAAGCGCCACTCGGGCCTTGAAATCGGGGTCGTGTCGTCTTCGTTTGTCTTTCATTTTGTGTGTTCGGTCCGGCTTTAACGCCGCTCCCACACACCACCATCATCGCTTAGCCGCTGGCCTGATTTTCTGGGACCGCCTCAAGGCGTTGTAGGGGCGTGTCTATGACCGCCCAAGTGACTGAAGAGGCGATTCCCGCTTTTTTC
>CALMKO010000029.1 GCA_937867415.1 uncultured Verrucomicrobiota bacterium
GGTTGGGGGCATGGGCATCGAAGGATGAGAAGGGAGCGGGGGGAAAAAGTGCCCCGGATGATTCCGCGCTCGCTTATTGATGCTCGAGAGGTCTCGCTAGGGCGGTGGACGCGATTCGAATCCGTGGCGCACGGCAGCATCATTTGAAGAACATCGACGTGGATGTTCCGAGGGGGAAGCTCGTGGTCATCACCGGGCCAAGCGGATCGGGAAAGTCGTCTCTGGCCTTTCACACCCTGTATGCGGAAGGGCAGCGGCGGTATGTGGAATCGCTATCGGTTTATGCGCGGCAGTTTCTGGATCAGTTAGAAAAACCGGATGTGGATTCCATCGAAGGGCTGAGTCCGGCGATCGCCATTGAACAGCGTGCTGGCGGGCTGAATCCGCGCTCGACGGTGGCGACGGCGACGGAGATCCATGACTACCTGCGTGTCCTGTGGGCGGCGGCCGGGGTGCCGCATGATCCCGAGACCGGGGAACGGCTGGAGCGGATGAGCGCGGCGGACATCGTGAATGCTTTGGTGTCGCTGGAGGAGGGGAGCAAGGTGGTGCTGTTGGCACCGGTCCCTCGTGAGGAGTTGGGGGATCCGGCAAGGTTGTTAGGTGATTTGCAGCGCCAGGGATACATCCGGGTGCGCTTGGATGGTGAGGTGTTGGAGATCGAGGAGGCGGGAGCAAAGTGGCCCGGGCAACCAACGGCGGTGGAGATTGTGGTGGATCGGTTTGTGATTCGTCCGGGAGTGGAGTCGCGGCTTGCGGACTCGGTGGAGACGGCGTTGCGCTTGTGTGGGGCGGAGGCGCGGGCGGCCATTCAAGAGCCGGGTGAGGATGGGTGGCGAGACATGGCATTTCAAACATCCTATCGAAATCCGCGGACTGGCTGGGTGATGGAGGAGCTGTCGCCCAAGCATTTTTCTTTCAATTCCCATCGAGGTGCCTGTCCGGCTTGTGAGGGTCTGGGGACTGAGTTGTTTTGTGATCCTGGCTTGTTAGGGGAAGGTGAGGATGCGGAGAAGACCTTGCTGAGATACCGCGAGGCGAAGTCGGAGATCACGCGCCGCAAGTTGGCGAAATTCATGGCGCACCGCCCGTGTCAGGCATGCGGGGGGAGGCGGCTTAAACCGGAGTGGTTGGCGGTGAAGATTCAAGGAGGGGGGGCTGCGGGTGTTGAGTGTCCGGTTTTCAGCGAAAACGAGCCATCCGTGCTGAAAGCCCCGGAGGCGTCGTGCTGGCTGGGGATTCAGGATTTTTGTGCGCTCGGGGTGGCGGATGCCTTGCACTGGATCCGGGGATTCCAGCCTGAGGCATCGAAGGCGGAGGTTTGCAAGCGGTTGGCGGCGGATGTGGAAAAGCGGCTGGCGTTTTTGGAGGAGGTGGGCTTGGACTACCTCAGCTTGAACCGAGCCAGCGGCACGCTCTCAGGGGGGGAGGCGCAGCGGATCCGGCTGGCCACCCAGCTGGGTGCGGGTCTTTCCGGGGTGATCTATGTCCTGGACGAGCCGAGCATCGGGCTTCATGCGGCGGATACGGGGCGCCTCATCCGCGCGCTACTCAGGCTGCGAGATTTGGGAAACACCGTGGTCGTGGTGGAGCATGATGAGGAGATCATCCGTGCGGCGGATTGGTTGATCGATCTCGGGCCGGGAGCGGGCGCTGCGGGCGGTGAGGTGATCGGGGCTGGGGTGCCAGCGACCCTGGCCTCGCCCACAGGCGAGTGGTTACGGAAGAGGTTTGAGGGTTTTCAGGCTTCCGGTTTCTCCCAAGATGAGGAGCGCGGGCGATTGGTGATACGTGGGGCACGGGAACATAATTTGAAGAACCTGGACGTCGTGATTCCGTTAGGCCGCCTGGTTTGTCTGAGCGGACCGAGCGGTAGTGGGAAATCGACCCTCGCGGATTCGATTTTGCGTCGCGCCATGGCCCGGCACTTCCATGGCTCAGGTGAGGTGCCGGGAGCGCATGATGGAATCGACGGCTTGGAGCGGATCGAAAAATGGGTGGTGGCGGATCAATCGCCGATCGGCCGCAGTCCACGCTCCAATCCGGCTACGTTCACGGGAGTTTTCGACTTGGTGCGGGATTTGTTCACCAAGCTCAATCTTTCCAAACAAAGAGGTTATGGTCCCGGGCGGTTCAGTTTCAATGCGGCGGGCGGGCGTTGTGAGCGATGCCAGGGAAACGGGCGCTTGAAAGTGGAAATGCATTTTCTCCCTGATGCCTGGGTCGTCTGTCCCGCTTGTGGAGGAAAACGTTTCAATCGCGAAACGCTGGAGGTGACATACAAAGGGAAGTCGATCGCGGATGTCCTGGCCTTGTCGGTGAGCGAGGCTCGGCAGTTCTTTCGGCCGATACCGAAGATCCATCGGATTTTGCAAACGCTGGAGGATTTGGGCCTGGGTTACCTCGAGCTCGGCCAGGCGGCAAACACCCTGTCCGGTGGCGAGGCGCAACGCTTGAAATTGGCGGTGGAGCTGGCGAAACCCCAGGCACCACACACGTTTTATCTTTTTGACGAGCCGACGACGGGCTTGCACTTCGGCGATGTGGAGAAATTGTTAGCCGCATTTTTTCAGCTGCGTGATGCGGGGCACAGCGTTCTGGTGGTGGAGCATCAACTGGATGTGATTGCCGCCGCCGACTGGTTGATCGAACTCGGGCCTGGCGGGGGATCTCACGGGGGGAATCTCGTGGCAGAAGGTCCGCCTGCCTTGATCCAGGGGGACGCGAAGTCACCCACCGGGCAGGCGCTCGCACGCCATACGGCGGTTCATGGCCCGCTTGGAAAATGAAGGAGTCGGATTCGAGCGGCGTGATTGAGATCCCGCCTCTAGCGGTGGGAGGGCTGCGACCTCCCAGCCCGCAGCCATCTCCATCGAAAGAAATTCCTCATATCCTTGTCAAAGTAACCCCGGCTTGCTAGAGGAGGCCATGCTCGGAAAATTATTGATCAGTTTTTTCATGATTGGAGCCTCCCTGGACGCTGCCGAAATCATCCAATTGTTCAATGGCAAGGACCTCCAAGGCTGGACTTTCGACATCATCGACCCCGCCGTGAAGCCAGATACCGTCTGGTCCGTCAGCGACGGAGTTCTCATTTGCAAAGGCCGCCCGCCCGGAGTGATCCGTACGGAAAAGGAATACTCAAACTACGAACTTACCGTCGAGTGGCGCTGGCCCGCGGCCTCCAAGCCGGGGAATAGCGGTGTCCTCATCCATGCGTCCAAGCCCCGGGAGATGTTTGCCTGGCCGAAATCCATCGAAGTCCAACTCGCCCACGAAAACGCCGGGGATTTCTGGATGATCGGCGAGAAACTCACCGTCACCAACACCCAGCCCCAAGGCCGCCGCTGGTGGAAAAAAGGCGATCACAACGAGAACCCACCCGGCGAGTGGAACCTTGCCCGCATCCGTTGCGAGGGCGACAAGGTCACCGTCTGGATCAACGGCCAACTCATGAACGAAGGCACAGGCCTGAGCGCCACCGAGGGGGGCATCTGCCTCCAAAGCGAGGGCGCGGAGATTCATTATCGCAAAATCGAGCTTTCCAGGATCGACTAATCTACCGCCCTCGCGAAGATTCGCGTTGATTCTCCACCCCATTGCCCGTGAGAGTCTCGCCGCCATGCTCGACATCCGCGTTATCCGCGAAAACTCCGCCGCCGTTCAAGACCGCCTGAAAACACGAGGCGGTGACCACTGGAAACTCGTCGCCGACGTGCTCGCCTGCGACGAGACCCGCCGCGCTGCGGAGACTTCCAAGCAGCTACTTCAGAATTCCCGGAAAACCATTTCCAAGCAAATTGGCATGCTCAAGGCGCAGGGACAGGACACCGCCGCCATCGAGGCTGAGGTCCGTGGCATCAACGACCAGATCACCGCGCTCGACGCCGCCGTGGAGACGGCCGCCAGCCGCCAGTCCGAGCTGCTTCTCAACATCCCCAATCTCACCCATGAAGCCTGCCCCATCGGCAGCGACGAGACCGCCAACCCTGTGGTCCGCGAGTGGGGATCCAAGCCCGCGCTCCCCGACCCCAAGGACCATGTCGAGCTCGCCCTCAAGCATGGCCTGGTCAATTGGGATGATGGCATCCGCACCGCCGGCTCTGGGTTCGTCGTCTATCGCGGAAATGGTGCCCGCCTCGAACGTGCCCTCATCAACTTCCTGCTAGATACCCAGACGGCCAACGGCTACGAGGAGGTCAACGTGCCCCATCTCGTTAAGCGCGAGTGCATGGAAGGCACCGGCCAGCTCCCCAAGTTCGAGGACGACATGTATGGCACGGATGCCGATGAAAATGGCATCAACAGCCTGTTCCTCGCCCCCACCGCCGAGGTCCCGGTCACCAATCTCTATCGCGACACCCTGCTGGCTGAAGCGGAACTGCCGATTCAAATGGTGGCCTATACCCCGTGCTTCCGCCGCGAGGCTGGCTCTGCCGGCCGGGATAACAAGGGCATCATCCGCATGCATCAGTTCGATAAAGTCGAGCTCGTGCAAATCGTCCATCCCGACCTTGGTTTCGAGGTGCTTGAGCAGCTCACCGCCCACGCCGAGTCGGTCCTGCAGAAGCTCGGCCTCCACTACCGCACCATCGAGCTCTGCACCGGCGACATCGGTTTCTCTTCCGCCAAGACCTATGACATCGAAGTCTGGGCCCCGGGTCATGGCAAATATCTCGAAGTGTCCAGCTGCTCCTGCTTCGGCGACTACCAGGCCCGCCGCATGAAACTCCGCTTCAAGGATGCTGAGGGGAAAAACCGTTTTCCCTACACGCTCAACGGCTCGGGGACAGCCCTGCCGAGACTTTATGTCGCATTGTTAGAGCAGTGCCAGCAGCCGGACGGCAGCATCCGCATCCCGGAAGCGCTCGTCCCCTATTTCGGCTCGACCGAGATCGCATGACGGGCAGGGGCCATTCGTCCCGTTCCTCCTCCCCGCTTCCATGGAGCCCTTTAAGAACGAACTGTCCTTCCCCAACGCCTGCCGCATCGCCAAGGCGCTCAAGCGCGCGGAACCCAGGTTCTCCATCCCGCGCTTCAGCAAGTTGTTAGATGTCGAGTTGCAGCCGCTGGAGTTGAAGCAGCGGGTGAAACTCATCGCGCAACGCATCGCCGTCCAGCTCCCGCCGAGCCCTGCGGAGATGTTTCCCGTCCTGGTCAAGGCGCTCGCTGTGGATCCGGATGACAAGCACGGCCTGCGTGGATTCCTTGTTTGGCCTCTTACGGAAATCGTTGCCACCCACGGCTTGGCGGATTTTGAAGCATCCATGGCCGCCTTGAGCGAGATGACCTCCCGCTTCACCGGCGAGTTTGCCATCCGGCCGTTTCTGCTTCATGACTCCAAGCGCACGCTCAAGCGCTTGCACGACTGGTGCGCCCACCCGGACCCCCACGTGCGGCGCTTGGTTTCCGAGGGGAGCCGCCCGCTCCTGCCATGGGGAGGAAATCTGCCGCATCTGCTGAGCCCTCCTCACCCGACTCTGGACCTTCTGGAAAAACTCTATCAGGACCCCAGCGACTACGTCCGCCTTTCCGTATCGAACCACCTTAACGACTTCAGCAAGCATCACCCGGCTCTGGTCATCGGCATCCTCAAGCGCTGGACCTCGCTGCATCCCGACGATCCAGCGCTCCAGAAGCTCGCCCGCCACGCCTGTCGCACCTTGCTGAAGGCGGGCGATCCGGGAGCGCTGGAACTTCATGGATACGGCTCCGCCAAGGCTCTGGAACTGACCGGTTTCCAGCTATCAGAATCCCTGGTCAAATTGGGGGATTCTCTCGGGTACCGCCTCCTCGTGCGTAATACGTCCAGCCACCCGGTCAAGGTGATGTTCGACTACGCGTTGTTTCACCGCAAGGCAAACGGCAGTCTCGCGCCCAAGGTCTTCAAGGGGCGGAACCGCATTCTTCCTGCTGGCGAGGTGTGGGAGATCACCGGGCGCCATCCGCTCAAGCCCGTCACCACCCGGGTCTATCACCCCGGGATCCACCGCTTCGAGCCGAGGCTGAATGGAAAGCCGTTCCCCATGTTGGAGTTCGTCCTGGACATGGCACCTTCCCATTGAGGCGCAGTGGCATTCACCCAGAAATCCGCAGTTGAAGCTGGATTTCAAGCGGCTTTTCGTAATTTGTTAGAAATTGTTAGGAGGGGGCTCGTCTTGCACCCGCTGGGTCAATCCCGCGAGGCACTCAATGTCCGGCCGCCCACGCCGGGGAGATGAGGAGCGGTGGGGGATGCCATGCCGCAGGCTCAGACAAGTTCCGCGGCGATGGGATCGACGAGCGCCCTGCCGTGGTGGATGAGGATGAATCGCCCGCCGGTGATGGAAGCGAGTCCTTCGTTGGCCAGGTGGCTGGCATGCTGGCGGGACTCCGGGCTGAGGAGAGTGAGCGGGATACCCTCGGTGGTGCGCAGCCCGAGCGCGATACGTTCCAGACGGCGGGCTTCCGGGTCGAGGGTCTCTGACTCGGCAAGGGCATGTCCCATGGCCACCACCTGCGCGACGTAGCCGGCGGTGTCGGGGAGGTTCTTCCAGCGGGTGTTGCCGAGTGTGGAGATGGCGGATGGCCCCAAGCCTAGGTAGTCCTCGCCCTGCCAGTAGCCCTGATTGTGGGTGGAGTGGTGGCCGGCCCGGGCGTAGTTGGAGGTCTCGTAGTGATGAAATCCACTGCTTGTGAGGAGCTCGTCGGCAAGATGGAAAAACTCGGCGTCATGATCCTCGTTCTCGCGCATTTCCCCACGCCGCAGGGAGTCGAAAAAGGCGGTGTCCTCCTCGTAGGTGAGATTGTAGGCGGAGATGTGGTCGGGCTTCAGGGAAATGGCATGTTCCAGAGTGGCTTGCCAATCGGCCTTGGACTGGCCGGGGATGGAGAACATGAGGTCGATGTTGATGGAAGGCATGCCGGCCTGGCGGAGGAGGTGCACCGCTTCGCTGGCCTGGGCGGGGCTGTGCTCGCGACCGAGGGTTTCCAGGACGTGGGGGGTGAATGACTGGATGCCGAGCGAGACCCGGGTGACGCCAAGGTCGCGGAAGAGGCGGGCTTTACCGAGGTCGAAGGTCGCGGGATTGGCCTCGAGCGTGACTTCGGCGAGTTTTGAGAAGTCGATGATTCCGTGGAGCGCCGTGAACAATCGCGTGAGGTGGCCCGGGGAAAGCATACTCGGGGTGCCGCCGCCGAGATAGAGGGTGCGGGGCGGGCTCTGGATCCGGGACCGCGCCTCGGTGGTGAGGGCGTCGATGAACTTTCCGATCGGGGTGTCGCCCGGCGTGTGTTTGTAAAATGAACAGTAGGGGCAGACCCGATGACAAAAAGGAATGTGCAGGTAGAGAAGCATGGCGATTCACCCGCAGCGGGCTAGCAGGCGGTGACCCGGGCGACGTAGCGGGCCACCGCGTCGCGCGTGACTGTGGCGACGTCTGCTTCCGGCTTGGCAAAGGGAGGCACGAACCATGGGTATGAGCCTAACAGATCGGTAAGAACCGCGATTTCTCCGTCACAATTCCGCAGCCCGCAGCCGATGCCGATGGTGGGCACGGAGATGGAGTTGGAGAGCAGGCGCGCCGTTTCGGGAACGATGGACTCGAACACGATTGCGAAAACCCCGGCGTCGATGATGGCCTCGGCACCTTCGCGGATGGCTTCGATCTGCGCGGGGGTTTTGCCTTTTTTATGGTAGCCGCCTTCTTCGAGCACGCGCTGGGGAAGCATCCCGAGGTGGCCCATCACCGGGATGCCTGCCTGGGTGATCGCCCGGATTTTTTCCGCTTGGCGGATGCCGCCTTCGAGCTTCACCGCCTCCGCTCCGGCGGCGACGAGGCTTCGTGCGGTCGCGAGGGCCTGGGCGGGGGTGTCGTAGGTGTGGATGGGAAGATCCCCGACGATCAGGGCGCGTGGTTGGGCGCGGGCGACAGCCGCCACATGATGCAGCATGTGCGCCAGGGTGACGTGGGTGGTGTCTGGAAAGCCGAGTACGACCATGCCGAGTGAATCGCCGACCAGCAGGAGATCCACGCCGCTGTCGTCGAGCAGGCGGGCGCTGGGGTAATCGTAGGCGGTGAGTGCGGCGATCGGGCGGGAGCCTTTGCGGAGCTGCAAGGCATGGGCTTTTTGGTGGGCAGTCACTTTGGGCGAAAATGAAGGTGCGAGCGGGACATAAACTAAAAAGCCCCCGCGGGGCGGAGGCTGATTTAATTGGCGACCCGTAAGGGAGTCGAACCCTTCTTGCCAGGATGAAAACCTGGAGTCCTAACCGATAGACGAACGGGTCGTGTGTCGCGGAGCGGGCGGAAAAGAAACTCACCCGCCGGGGTATTGCAAGGTTTTTTCGCTAATTTTTTTTCAAGCGCCGGAATCATGCCGAAAATGAGGGGGATTCGTGATGATCCGGGAATTTTCGCGAATGCCGACTTGTCAATGGGAGGGGGGATTTCTAGGGTTCGGCACTCCGCCTCGCATCATGATGGCGGAACCCTCCTTTCCATGAATACGACAATACTTGCCCAAGCCGCCAATGAAGCCCGTGGTCTCGCCATGGATGCCGTCCATGCCTGTAATTCCGGCCACCTCGGCCTGCCGCTCGGCTGCGCTGAGATCGGCGCGGTGTTGTTCGGGGAATCCATGAGCTACTACCCGGATGCGCCCAAGTGGTTGAACCGTGACCGCTTCGTGCTTTCCGCGGGCCACGGATCGATGTTTCTCTACGGCTGGTTGCATCTTGCGGGTTATGCGGTCTCGCGTGACGATGTGAGAAAGTTCCGGGCGCTGCACTCGATCACTCCGGGGCACCCCGAATATCACGAGACGCCGGGTGTGGAGGCGACAACGGGCCCGCTCGGTCAAGGCGTTGGAAATGCGGTGGGTTACGCCCTTTCGGGGAAACGGGCCGCAGCGCGCTTCAATACGCCGGAGCACACGATTTTCGATCAACACGTCTTCGCCATCATGGGCGATGGCTGCCTTCAAGAGGGCGTTGCGAAGGAGGCGATCGCCTTTGCGGGGCATAGCGGCTTGGACAACTTGATCCTGATTTATGATTCCAATGATGTCACGCTCGACGCCATGGCGGAGGTGACCCAAGGTGAGGATGCGGAGCAGTATTTCCAGTCGCAGTGCTGGGATGCGGTGACCATCGACGGTCATGATCTGGAAGCGATCGCCGCCGCCATCGCCGCTGCCAAGGCTGCGAAAAACGGCCGGCCCAAGGTGATCATCGCCAAGACTCTCATCGGCAAGGGGATTCCTGAAGTCGCAGGAACTGCCAAGGGCCATGGTGAAGGCGGCGCGAAGTTTATCGAAGGTGCTCGTGCCGGGCTGGGGCTCCCTGCGGATGAGCATTTCTACGTTTCTCCCCAAACGCTTGAGTTCTTTGCGGCAAAGAAGGCGGCGTCGAAGCTGGCCTTCGAGGCCTGGCAGGCGAGCTATGATGCTTGGTCTGCCGCGAATCCGGCGCTTGCTGCGGAACTGACTGCGAGTGTGGCACAGTCTGTGCCAAGTGATTTGAGTGCCCATATCCCGGCCTTTGCGGCGGATTACAAGGATGCGACCCGTTCCGCCGGGGCCACGGTGATCAATGCGGTGGCCAAGGCGGTTCCGCAGTTCCTTACCGGCAGTGCGGACCTTTTCGGATCCACCAAGAACTACCTCAAGGACGGCGGTGATTTTTCTGCCAAAAATCCCCTTGGGCGCAACATCTGGTTCGGCATTCGCGAACACGCCATGGGCGCGATCTGCAATGGCATTGCCTACGACGGCCTGTTCCGTGCGAGCGGTGCGACTTTCCTGGTCTTCGCGGATTATCTGCGTGGGTCGATCCGGCTTGCGGCTCTTTCCAATCTTCCCGTTACCTACATTTTCACCCATGACTCCGTAGGTGTCGGTGAAGACGGCCCGACTCACCAACCGGTGGAAACGGTCAGCGGCCTGAGGGTGATCCCCAACCTGGACGTCATCCGCCCGGGCGATGCCGAGGAGACGGCCGGGGCCTTCGTCGCGGCCATGTTACGCACGGACGGGCCTACGGCTTTGATTTTGACCCGTCAGGCGATCCCGCTGATGAATGAGCTTTCCGTTGAGGAGCGTCGCGATGGAGTTTTGCGCGGGGGCTACATTGCCCGCAAGGAGACGGGGTCCTTGACGACCATTCTTCTGGCAAGCGGTTCCGAGTTGCAGCACGCGATGGCTGCGGCCGGCGAGCTCGGCGATGGCGTGCGTGTGGTGTCCATGCCCTGCTTCGAGCGCTTCGAGCGTCAGAGTGCTGCGTATCGTGAAAGCGTGCTGCCGAAGGCTTGCACCAAGCGCGTCTCGATCGAGGCGGGCGTCACCGACCTCTGGTGGAAGTATGTTGGTACCGAGGGCAAGGCTCTGGGGATCGACCGCTTCGGAATGAGTGCTCCCGGGGATGTGGTGTTCAAGGAACTCGGCATCACCAAGGATCACGTCGTGGCAGCGGCCAAGTGAACGGTCCTTGTGTTTCAGAAGAGTCGTGAAGTGCGATCGTTGCCTCTGGCAACGGCGCACGATTCACAACTCACGCAAGTAAGGGCGGACCCAGCTTCGTCCGAGCGGATGAGGGGCCGATGGGGGGGAGCGAAGCTCTCTTACCCAGCGGCCTCTTCGTTTGCCGGCCTTTTACCAGAAGACCACATAGAGGAGCAGCGTGGCGATGACCACTCCGACTCCACCCCACTTGGCGACTTTTGAGGACTCGAGGGCGATCAGGTCGGTGGTGGGTAGCACGACTGGCTTAGCGAGCGGCTTGACGAGGGTGATGCCCATCATCACCACAAAAACCACCCCGAAGCAAATGGCCATGCGGTTGAGGAAGGGAATGTCTCCTTGGAACAGATAGAGGTAGCCGTAGAGAAGGACATTCACCAGAATCCCCAGCCAGCCGAGGAAGCGCGGCGCGCGCGGCACCAAGAAGCCGAACAGGAAAACCATCAGGACTCCGGGGCTGATGAAGCCCTGGAATTCCTGGATGAAGGTGAAGATGCCGCCGAAGCCGGGATTGCCGAGGTTGGGGGCGATCACGCAGGAAATCAGCACAAACAGGACCGTGAAAAACTTGCCGACATTCACCAATTGATCCTGGGAGCTTTTCGGCTTCAGCTTCTGATAGATATCGATGGTGGCAATGGTCGATGCCGAGTTTAGCATCGAGGCGAGGGACGAGACGACGGCTCCAAAGATGGCGGCCAGCACGAACCAGGTGATTCCCGGCGTGAGCAGTTTGCGCAAGAGCATCGGGAATGCCGCATCGTAATCATAGCCGATGAGCTTGGTGCCTTCAGGGATTTTGGCGGCCTTTGCCGCGTCCAGCATCAGGGTGTTGGCGGCGAGCATCTCCTTCGGGCTCGCGGTGGCTGCGATCTCGGCAGTGGATGAGACGATTTTCGCGTTGTGCGCCATCACCTCGCGGGCTTGGGCTGGATTGGTAAGCGCGAAATTCTCCGTGATCGGATAGACTTTGTTGCCACCCTTCTGCATCTCCCCGAAGGTGACCTTGTTCTTCTTGATGGCTTCCGCGTGGAGATCCTTGCTGTAGAGATTAAAGCACAGAATCCCGGGAATCACCACCACGAAGGGGATGATCAACTTGAGCGCTGCGGCGAATACGATCCCTTTCTGGCCCTCCGCGAGAGATTTGGAGCCCAAGGTCCGTTGAACGATGTATTGATTGAGACCCCAGTAGAAAAAGTTAGGGATCCAGAGCCCCAGAACGAGGGCTGTCCAAGGGATCGCTGGATCGCTTTTCGGACGCACCATGTGCAGCTTGCCTCCGGCCATGTTTTCGCCCTCTACAGCCACCGCTTCGCCATCTTTGCCGCCATTGAGTAGGGTGAAACGCTTCCAGCCACTTGCGTTTTCAAGATCGGCGACCGTGGCCGAGGAGTTTGCCACCTTGGTGGCGATGAGGTCGTTGGGGTCGGCCTTTTTCATCGCGCCCAAAGCGAGCCACATCACGACTGCTCCGCCAGCGATGAGCGCGGCACCCCAGATCAGGTCGGTCCATGCGCACGCTTTCAAGCCACCTACAAAAACGTAAGCGGCAGCGGAGAGTCCGATGATCCAGCAGCCCACCGTGATCGATCCAAGATCCAAGCCGAACAAGTGCTGCCCTGCGAAAAACACCGATACGACCTTGGCTCCCGAGTAAATGACTGATGCGGTGGGGACGCCCACGAGAATCACCAGCGTGGAAATGGCCATGACCGTGCGGGAGACAACCCCGTAGCGGTATTCCAGGAATTCCGGGATGGTATAGATTCCACAGCGGAGAAGCTTGGGGAGGAACACGAATGCCACAACGACCAAGGTGATCGCCGCCATCCATTCATAAGACGCGATCGCCATTCCCAGCCAGTCCGCAGCCTGGCCGGACATTCCGACAAATTGCTCCGTAGAGATATTCGCGGCGATGAGTGAAAAGCCAACGAGCCACCAGGTGAGTCCGCGGCCGGCGAGGAAGTATCCCGCTGCGCCACCCGACTCGGCTTCGTCTTTACTTTCCTTGTTGCCTTGGCGGATGCCAAATCCAATGACGCCGACGACAGCGACGAGGAAAAGAATCATATCCAAGGTGCTCATGGCACCGGTTTCGGCAACTGCTAGGTAGGGCATTGATATCATGGTCTGCTGGGTTATTTGTGGCTGAATTTTACTTGGTCGAGAACTGATGAATCATCGTGTGGCGGTAGGTTTCACCGGGGCGAAGGACCGCTGAGGGGAAGGACGGGTGATTCGGCGCGTCCGGGAAGCCCTCGGTCTCAAGGCACAGCGCGGTGCGCTTGGCGTAGGCGACTCCGCCTTTGCCGGTGGTGGTGCCATCCAGGAAATTGCCGCCGTAGAACTGAATGGCCGGCTGGTCGGAGAGCACTTCCATGACGCGGCCTGATTTGGGATCCTCCAGACGCGCGGCGAGTCGGACACCTTTCCCATCCGCGAGCACCCAGGCATGATCGTAGCCGCCACCGAACTTGAGGGCCTCGAAATCCTCATCGATCCGCGCGCCGATTGCGGTGGGTTTGGTGAAATCCAGCGGGGTGCCGGCGACCGGATCGATCTTCCCTGTGGGGATCAGCCCGATGTTCGTCGGGAGATATTTCCCGGCATTCAGCGTGAGAACATGGTCGTTGATGAGAGTCGTGGGATCGCCCGAAAGATTCCAATACGAGTGATGGACCAGGTTGACGATGGTGGGAGCGTCGGTGGTCGCCTTGGCTTCCCACTTCAATTCATTGTTCGCGGTGAGCGTATAGGTGACGTTGACCGTGAGGGTCCCCGGGTAGCCCTCTTCTCCGTCTTTGGAGATATAGGTAAACTCAACCCCATTTTCCGGGGTGATTTTTCCGGACCAGAGCACCTTGTCGAATCCCTTGACGCCGCCGTGGAGGTGGCAGGGGATGCCGCCCGGATCGTTGTTGGTGGCGAGTGAGTATTCTTTTCCGTCGAGGGTGAACTTTCCGTCCTTGATCCGGTTTCCGAAACGCCCGACCGTGGCACCCAGATAGGAATCATTGGTCAGCCAGCCTGCGAGCGTGTCGTAACCATGGGTCAGGTCGGCGGTTTTGCCTGATTTGTCAGGGGTCTCCATGGAGACCAGGATGGCGCCGTATTCGGTCACCCTTGCCCGGAGCCCATTGCTGTTGGTGAGGGTGAAAATCTTCACCTCTCGACCGTCTGGCATCTTGCCGTAGATCTCTTCCGTCGGTTTTTGTAATTCATTCGCCATCGCGGGAGTGTGATGACCGATCCAAATACCCATTGCGAGCGCAGAAACTAAACAGACATGGTTTTTCATACCCCCAAGGGTTTGCGGCTATTCCCCGGCTCTGCCAAGCGTGAATTTTTGGAAATTAGGGGTGTGACTTGGCGGGCTCACCTGATAATCCCTCTCCCATGGCTATCCCTGATTCATTGACTCACATGCTTGTTTCCATTCTTGAGGAGTTTGGCTGCCAGACGGGAACGATCCACCAGACGGGGGAATCCGGAAATGAGCTGCACCTAGTCGCGCAGATCGGATTGCCCGAATTCCTGCTCGAAAAGGTCTCCATCATCCCATTCGGCAAGGGCATCGCTGGCGCAGCCGCCGAGCGCAGGGAACCGGTCGAGCTTTGTAATCTCCAACAGGACCTCGGTGGCATTGCCAAACCCGACGCCCAGAAAACCGGAGTCTCCGGCTCGATCGCGGTGCCGGTGATCCAGCCGCTCACCGGTAAGGTCATCGGAACCCTCGGAATCGGAAAAACCACCGCTCATGAGTTCACCCCGGCGGAAAAACGGCGCTTGGCGGAGCACGCCACCGCCATCGTCGGGATTTTTCAGCACAAAAGAATTGGACATGATTGACCACGCCGTGGTTGTGACTAGACTGCCTCCATGACAACGGTGGAATCAGCAAGCAAGATCCTCGATACGATGCTCGGGCACCTCGGGTTCACAGCGACCATCGAGCCTCAGGAAACCCACGACGGACCCTGCCTTCAAATTCATTCCAGCGAGAACGCCACCCTCATCGGCAACGATGGAGACCGCCTCGATGACCTGCAATATCTGGTCAACCGCATCCTCCGCAGGCACCAGCCCAAGGCGGAACGCATCAAGGTGGACTGCGCCCACTTCCGCTCCATGCAGGAGGACCAACTGGCCGAGGAGGTGCGTGGAATCGCCGAGCGGGTCAAGGCCACCGGCAAGGCTTTCCAAATGCGGCCCCTCAACGCCTACTATCGCCGCTTGGTGCATAACTCACTGATCGACGACTCCGAAATCTCGTCGCACTCTCCGCAGGGCGAGGAGCGCTTGAAGCGAATCACCATTTCCCTCAAGAAATCCTCAGGATCACCCTCATGAAAAAATTCTTCTTCGACTGCGGAACCCGCGATGCCACCGCCTCGTTGGGCATCCTCGCCCTCCGCGTGATGACCGGCTTGATGATGCTGATCGGCCACGGGATTCCCAAGATCCAGAACTTTGCCACCCGCAAGGACTTCTTTTATGTGCCCGATCTTTTTCCCCTCAGCCTGATGCCTCCCTCGGCCAGCCTGCTGGCGTGCATCGGCGCGGAAGTGGTGGCGGCCGCGCTGCTTATCATCGGCTTGGCGGCACGCCCCGCCGCATTTGTGTTAGGGTTGTGCATGACGGTGGCTGCCTTCGGGGCGCTGGGGGCGGCACCCTGGTTCCTCAAGTCGCCCACCTTGGTGGAGACCAAGGAGCTGGCCGTGATGTATCTCATCCCGATGGTCGCCATGATCCTCACGGGTGCTGGTGCCTACTCGCTCGATGCCGCCATTTGTAAGGATAGCAAACGCCGCCGCTGGTGAACCCATGGAAACCCACCGTCTCGTTCTTCCTAGCGATCTGAATCACTACGGATTTCTTTTCGGAGGCCGCCTGCTCGCCTGGGTGGATGAGGCGTCATGGATCGCTGCGAGCCTGGACTACCCGCACTGCCAGTTCGTCACGGTGGCGATGGATACCGTGGAGTTCCATCATAGCGTGCGGGACGGCACGGTGCTGAGGATCTCCTGCATCCGCGAGCGCGAGGGAAACACGAGTGTTGCCTATCAGGTCAGTGTCTTCGACGAACGCGCCGGCCAGCGTGCGATCTTCTCAACCCGTGTGACCTTCGTCAGTGTCGATGACGAGGGTAAAAAACGCAGCATCCGTGTCTGATTCAATGGTGGATATTCTGATAGAGACTGTCGATGTCGTGCTCCCGCTTGAACAGTCGGAGGACGATCAAGCGCGGCGAAATGCGGCGGCGGTCAAGCTTGGCATCCCTGCCGCGCGGATCGGCGGGCTGAAGCTGCGCAAGCACTCGATCGATGCGCGCCAGCGGGCGGTGAAGGTGCAGCTGCGGCTGGATGTGGCGCTGGATGGCCCGCTGCCGCCTGACGCCGCCCCCGGGTGGTCGGTTCCGCCGCTCGCGGCGAGTGCCAGGCCGGTGATCATCGTCGGCTGCGGACCTGCCGGCCTGTTTGCGGCGTTGCGAACGCTTGAAAACGGCCAACGTCCTATCTTGTTAGAGCGTGGCAAGGATGCCAGCGCGCGCCGCTTTGATCTGGCACCGCTGCTGCGTGAAGGTCGCGTGATCGAGGAGTCGAACTACTGCTTCGGCGAGGGAGGGGCGGGCACCTTTTCGGATGGAAAGCTCTACACCCGCGCGACCAAACGTGGGCCTGTGGCCAAGGTTTACGAAGTGCTCGTGGCCCATGGAGCTCCGGAACAAATCCTTACCGACGCGCACCCACACATCGGTTCCAATCTGCTGCCGAACGTGGTCAAGGCGATCCGCAACTCGATCATCGCCGCCGGGGGAGAAGTCCGCTTCCAGACGAAGGTCACGGATTTCCTCACCAGCGGAAATCGCATCCGCGGCGTGCTGACCGGGGCCGGCGAGGAGATTCTGGCAGACTCGGTGATTCTCGCTACCGGTCATTCCGCCCGTGATATCTACCGGCTGCTTGCGGCGAGGAATATTTTGTTAGAGTCGAAGCCGTTCGCCGTGGGCTTCCGCATCGAGCATCCGCAGCCATTTATCGATCGCACTCAATACCACCTGAACCCGGGTCAGGAGCGGCCACGGCTGCTCCCCGCCGCCCGCTACCGCCTGGCGACCAAGATCCGCGGGCGGGGGGTGCATTCGTTCTGCATGTGCCCGGGTGGCTGGATCGTCCCGGCTTCCACGGAGAATGACGAGGTGGTGGTCAATGGCATGAGCCTCTCGCGCCGTGATTCCCCGTTTGCAAACTCGGGCATGGTGGCCACGGTCGAGCCTGAGGACGTCAAGAACCTCGTCAAGGAGCACGGGGTTCTCGCAGGTCTGGTGTTCCAGAAAGAACTCGAACGCGCCGCCAAGCGGGCGGGGGGCGGGGGGCAGGTCGCGCCGGGCCAGCGGGCCACCGACTTCCTAACGGGAAAAATTTCCTCAACGCTGCCGGAGACGAGCTACTTTCCCGGGCTCAATTCCGCGCCACTCCACGAGTTGCTGCCGCCGTGGATCACCAGCCGGATGCGCGAGGGTTTCAAGCTGTTTGGACGGCAGATGCACGGCTACATTTCCGAGGAGGCCTTGTTGTTAGGATTTGAAACGCGCACCAGCTCGCCTGTTAGGATTCCGCGGCGCGAGGATACGCTGGAACATCCCGGAATCCAGGGACTCTTCCCCTGCGGCGAAGGCGCGGGCTACGCGGGTGGCATCGTCAGCGCCGCCATGGACGGCTTGCGCATCGCGGATGCGGCTTGTCTGTCCCGTTGAAACATTCCATCCCTCAACCATGACTCGATTTCGCCCCTGCATCGACCTGCACCAAGGTAAAGTAAAACAAATCGTCGGCGGCACCCTGCGCGACGAGGGAGCTGGCCCGATCGAGAATTTTGTTTCGGATCGCCCGCCGGCGTGGTTTGCAGAGCAGTTCCGCAAGGACGCTCTCACCGGTGGCCATGTCATCAAACTTGGACCCGGAAATGATCTGGCCGCACGCGAGGCACTCGCCGCATGGCCCGGAGGCCTGCAAGTCGGCGGGGGCATCGATGAACATCACGCGGCGGATTGGCTGGATGCCGGAGCCAGCCACGTCATCGTCACATCCGCTTTGTTCGACGCGCAAGGATGCTTTCTTGACGCGGTCCTGGAGTCACTGGTGCGAAAAATCGGCAAGGACAAACTGGTGATCGATTTGTCATGCCGCCGCACCGCCGAGGGCTGGACGGTGGCCATGAATCGGTGGCAGACGCTCACCGATCTCCACGTCACCCATGCAACGCTCGACCGGCTGGCCCCGAGTTGTGACGAGTTCCTGATCCACGCTGCCGATGTGGAAGGCCTGTGCGGGGGAATCGATGCCGACCTGGTCACGCTGCTTGGCTCCTGGGGGAAGTGTCCCGTCACCTACGCCGGCGGTGCGGCGTCGATGGCAGATCTGTTACTCGTGGACCACGCGGGACGCGGCGCGGTGGATGTGACGGTGGGTAGCGCTTTGGATCTTTTTGGAGGTAATGGCCTTATTTACAATGACTTGGTATCATGGAATCGCCGCGAATCATGACTTTGCTGGAAAGCGGTTGCAGGTTGCCTATCCCCTGTCTTAGGCTTGAGCCGTGCCGCACTTGGATATGAAACCTTACTCCGATGGAACGGTGATGAACCGCGATTTTTTGCGCTCGGCATTCCGGTCGATGCTGCTTGCCAGGATCTTGGAAAACAAACTTTCCAGCCTCTACAAGGCCGGAAAAATCGTCGGCGGAGTTTATCTGGGACGTGGTCAGGAAGCGGTGAGTGCCTGCCTCGGCACCTCGCTCATCCAGGGCACCGATTTCTTCGCCCCCTTGATCCGGGATCAAGCGGGCCGCACTGCCTTTGGCGAGCCTTTGATCGACTGCACCCGGACCTATCTCGGCTCGGTGGAGGGCCCCATGCGCGGACGGGACGGGAACATCCACCGCGGTCGCCCGAGCATGGGCATGCCAGCGATGATTTCCCACCTCGGCGCCCAGGTCCCCGTCGTGGCTGGAATGCTCTTTGCAAAGCGCCTGCAAGGGACGCTTGCCGGGCGCGTCGGGGCCACCTGCATCGGTGATGGCGCCACTTCCACCGGTGCCTTCCACGAGGGCTTGAATCTGGCAGCCATCGAAGGCCTGCCGCTGGTCATCGTCATCGGCAACAACCAGTTCGCCTACTCCACGCCCAATCACCGCCAGTTCGCCTGTAAGGACCTGGTGGAAAAGGCCAAGGGCTACGGCGTCGGAGGATTCTCGGTCGATGGAACGGACCTGTTAGCCTGCGCCTCCGTCATCGGTGAGGCGGTCAAGCGCGCGCGCGAGGGCGGCGGACCGCAAATGGTGGTAGCCCGCTTGCTGCGACTCTCCGGCCATGGCGAGCATGACGATGGATCCTACGTCCCTTCGGAAATCCGCAACGGCCACTACGGGCGTGACTGCATCGAGGTGGCGATGCGGCAGTTGGTCGAAAACCAACTGGCCACGGTGGATGAAATTTTCGCGTGGCAGGATGAATTCGGCGATGACGTCCAGCGCGCGGTCGCCCAAGCCCAGCAAGAAGCCGTGCCGGATCCCTATCAGGAGGACTGGACCGCCCTCGCCACCCGGTTTCCCATTCCCCAACCCATCTTTCCGTGAGTGTGACCTATATCGATGCGATTCGTGAAGCGCAGGAAAAGCTCCTGCGCGAGGATGACCGTGTGTTTCTCTATGGCCAGGACATCGCGACCTTCGGCGGTGCGTTCAAGGCCACCAAGGGACTCGCCGAGCAGTTTCCCAACCGCGTGTTCGACGCGCCCATCTCGGAAGACGCGATGATCGGCATGGCTGTCGGTGCGGCGATCGAAGGGATGCGGCCGATCGTCGAGATGCAGTTCGCGGACTTCTCGTCGCTGGCGTTCAACCAACTCGTTAATCAAGCGGCTACCCATTTCTACCGGACTGGGGTGCCGATCCCGATCACCGTGCGCCTGCCCTCGGGCGGAACTCCCGGCTCCGGGCCTTTCCACAGCCAGAGCATGGAAGGAATCTACGCTCAATACCCGGGCCTGGTCGTTCTCACACCGGCCACGGTTTCAGACGCCTATCACATGTTGTTAGATGGGGTGGCGCTGGATGATCCGGTCATTTTCTGTGAGCACAAGTTCCTCTACCGCTGGCTCAAGGCCAAGTCCATTAACGGTGATCACCTCCCGATCGGTCAGGCCCGCATCACCCGCCCCGGCAAGCACGCCACGGTGGTGGCCTACAGCGCCATGGTCCACGAGGCCGTGCGTGCGGCGGACCGCCTCGCGCAGGATGGCTGGGAAATCGAAGTGGTGGACCTGCGCTCGGTCAAGCCCCTCGATCTCGACACGATTCTTGCCTCGGTCGCCCGGACCGGGCGCTTGCTTGCGGTCGGTGAGGCGTTTCCCTGGGGCGGCGTCACGGCAGAGGTGATTGCACGGGTATCGGAAGAAGGCTTCCACCTGCTGGATGCCCCGCCACAGCGCTTGAATGCCCGTGACACTCCCGTCCCATATCACCCCAAGCTCTGGGCGGCGCACCGGCCGACTCCCGAGTCCATTTGCGAAGCTCTCCGGAAACTGCTCTCCTTCTAGTCATCCCCGCATTTCAGCTTTCACCAAAATGCCAACCGTCCCCATTTTAATGCCACAGCTCGGCGAGTCCATCGCCGAGGCCACCGTCATCCGCCTCGGCATCGCCGTGGGGGATGCTGTCCGCACGGACCAGGAAATCATCGAGGTGGAAACCAACAAGGCGGTGATGGGGGTGACCACGCTCTGCGATGGAGTCGTCTCGGAATTGCGGGCCCAGGAAGGCGTTTCCTATTCCGTCGGAACGTTGTTAGGCCTGCTTGAGGTGACAGATGCGGAAGTGGCGCGAACCGGCGTGGAATCGCTCGAATCGATCGAAACCAAGCGGATCGCCTCGCAGCAGGCCTCCAACCCGACGCAGGCGGAGGCGAACCTGCACTTCGCCCTGGATGATGACGCTTACGAAGAAGCACCCGCCGTGGTGCCAAGCGTCAAAGGTCTGCCCGTGCCCACCGGAGTTCTGGGTGCTCATTACATTTCCCCGAGGATGAGGGCGCGCATGGATGATCTCGGAATCCGCGAGGCAGACATCTCTGCCATCGTCGGCACCGGCGCGGGTGGCCGGGTCACGGTGGAGGACCTGGAGCGCTTCCTCGACTATCTCGATGCCTGGCCGAGTTCCCCGGCGTCTCCCATGCGTCTGGCCGTGGCGGACGCCATGCGCCGCAGTTGGACCCGCCCGCTGGCGACGGTGGGCCTGCCGCTGCTTCTGGACCGGGCGCTCGATCACCGCCGCGGGCAGAATCCCAAGCCGGGCCTGACACTCTATCTGCTCCGGGCCTTCGCGCTAGCCCTCACGGAAAGCCCAGCCACCGCCGGATACCTCATCGGTGACAAGGTCGTGCACCCCCGGTCCTTCGACATCGGCGTGGCCGTCCAGGTGGAAGACGGGGTGCTTGTTCCGGTGGTGCGAAAGGTGGACCAGAAGCCTCTGGCGGAACTCGTCGCCGAGTATGATGATCTGGTGGATCGCGCGCGCCGGCGCCGCCTGACGGAACAGGATTGCAGCGGCGGCATCGCCACCGTGACGAATTTCGGAACCTTCGGCCTCACCACCGGAACGCCGATTCCGCTGCCTAACGAAACCTTGATCCTCGGGATCGGTGCCGGGGCGAAGCGGCCGGTGTGGAGCGCGCAGATCGAGGCGTTCGTCCCGGCGACCGAGGCGGACCTGCTCCTCACCTTCGACCACCGGGTAGTTGACGGCGGCGGCGCGGGTGTCCTGCTCAACCGCGTGGCGGCCCTTCTTCAAAAACCCGCCGATCTCTAACCCCTGCTCCCGACTCCATTTTGGAACCTGTTGAAAAAATTGGTAAGATCGACATCCCGAAGAAGGCAATCTATCGGTTGTCGATCTATTACCGCTGCCTTCAGAAGTTGAGCTCCAACGAATTGGACACCGTAAGTTCCACCACCCTCGCGCGTGCGGCCGGAGTGAAGCCCGCGCAGCTGCGCAAGGACTTGGCTTACTTCGGTCAATTCGGCACACGGGGTCTTGGCTATCCGGTGGAGATCCTGGCCGCGACGATTCGTGAAGCTCTGGGACGGGAGCACCTCCAGCCGGTCATCCTGGTCGGGGCCGGTAATCTGGGCTCGGCCTTGCTGCGCTACCACGGATTTGAAAAAGAAGGCTTCGAGGTCATCGCCGCGTTCGATGCGAATCCGGAAGCCACCCGTGCCCGTGGGGTAACCATTCCGGTGTTCGCTGACTCGGAGTTGGAGTCGTTTATCAAATCGGAGTCCGTGAAGCTCGCCATCCTCTGCGTGCCGGTCGAGTTTGCGCAGGCCGTGGTCAATCGACTGGTGGCGGCGGGCATTCAAGGCGTGCTCAATTTCTCGCCGATCGTGCTTGAGGTAGGCCCGGAAGTCACCGTCAACAACGTGGATCTGGCGCTGGAACTCGAACACCTCAGCTACTTCATCCGATAAAATGCCAGAGATACCGGAAAATCATTCTAAAGTTTCCGGTGGATCATCCGTTACTTTGGAAGTGCCATCTCCAGAACTTGATGATTCCTCCGGCAGCTCCAGTCGCGAGCGGTTCATCGAGCAGGCGCTGCACGATTACGAATCACCACTCATCGGCTATGCATTCACCCTGCTCAATGACATCGACAGCGCCCGGGACGTGGTTCAGGATACCTTCCTGCGGCTCTGTCGTCAGGATCCCGCAAAGGTCCAGGATCAGCTCAAGGCCTGGCTTTTTACGGTTTGCCGGAATCGTGCTTTCGATGTGCTGCGCAAAGAAAAGCGCACGGAACCTCTCGAAGAAATCCACTGGCAAAAGGTCGCCGGTCCCGGCCTCCAACCCGATGAACGCCTCGATCTCCAGGAACGGCTTGCCCAGCTGCGCTCCCTCTTGAGTCATCTCACACCCAATCAACGCGAAGTGATCATCCTCAAGTTCCAACAAGGCCTGACCTATCAGGAAATCCATCAGGTCACCAGTCTCAGCACCAGCAACATCGGATTCCTGATCCACGCCGGATTGAGGCGCCTGCGGGACTCCCTGCCTGACGATCTGCTTTCTTAAATCAAGCCATTCCAAGAATTCATGAGACTCTATCCAGAAGACCCCCGGCTCAGCGCCTACGCCTTGGGTGAGCTTGATGCGGAAGAAGCTGCCGCAGTCGAAAGCGCTGCCGCCGCCGATCCTTCACTTCAACAGGTCATCGACGATTCCGCTGCGATGCAAGGCCTGCTGGAAAAGCGGCTTGCGATCCGCCCGGTGAGCATGCTTCCCAAGCAGCGTGAGAATGTGCTGCGGGCATCCCAAGGAGAGTTACGCCTGGAAAGGCCAGCTGCCTTCGCCTCCTTCTGTGAAATCATGAAGCCCCGGCTCATCCCTGCGGCGGCGGTGCTCGTACTCAGTGCGGCAACCCTGATCCTGCTTCAGATGCCCGACGATGAAGCCCCGCCACTCGCCCAGAAATCACCGCCCACCCAAGCGCCTGTCGCTGCGGCGGAGCCTCCACCACCCCTCAAGCCGACTCCGCCGTGGTCTCCCCACCGCGGCTCGGTGAAGGTCGCTGATTTTCCAACCTTCCAAGTCCCCATCCAAGTCGGCTCGGGAAACCTGGATCTGATCCGGAAATCCATCCTCGACGAAGAAAAGCTGCCCGCCGTCAAACAGGTCAGGCTTGAGGAGATTTTAAACGCATTCCCACTCCGGCTCAACGGCGTGACCGCGCTTGCGAAGCGACCCGCGGGGAATTGGCATCCTGACAATCGCGACAGCGGAATCACCTCACACCTCGCGACGCTTTCCACGGAAATGATCGCGTGCCCCTGGAAGCCTTCCGCAACGTTGTTGTTGGTTTCCCTGCGGGGAAATGCGCAGGCGGATTGCGAGGCCAAGTTGGTGTTCCGCCCGAATCCATCCACCGTTCTCCGCTACCGGCTTCTCGGGTCCACCTCGGACACGGGCGAGCCGGCCGCCAGTAGCTCCAGTCGCCTCGCTGCCAAGGCGGCTACCACGCTCGCCATCGAGATCGAGCCATCCGGTGCGGACCTTGACTTCGGCGCGCTCGAGTGGTTCATCAACTCCGCCCAGGCCCCGTCCATCTCCCTCATGCGCAACGACGAGGCGGAACCCTCAAACGACGCCCGTTTCGCGGTCCTCGCCTGCACCTACGCCCAGTGGCTCGCAGGCGAGCAAGTCGGCTTCATCGACGCGGACATCGTCGCCGCCCTCGCACGCGAAGTCGCCTCGGGAAAACTCGAAGCGGACCGCGTGGAATTCCTGTCGATCATCGACAAGTCATTGCACTTGTGAGGTGCTGCATCTCATCACCATCGCATGGTTGAGCCCATCAGTGGCCGGACTTTCGGGGGGGCGCTCAATCCCCGCCCCTGACGATCTAACTTGATCTGCTGACAGTTTGAATTCGCCGGTTTGAAAGAGCACCTGGAACACCAACCCGGACACTGAGCGGATTTCAGCCAAGTGATCCGAAAAAGCGGGTGGGTGATTCCTATCAATCTCCGAGGCAGAATAAAGCCTCCGCGCCTTTGCGCTCGATGAGAACAGCGGAGCCCACGGGTAACTTCCCAGTCACAGGCTCTCCATTGCCGACGCAGATCCATTGGTTGCCCGTGGTGAGGTAGTAGGTGGAAAATCCTCCGGAGATGCCATCCGTCACCCAGACTTTATCCGCTTCCACGGAGCTGTCGCTTTTTTGTAGGTCGTTTTCCAAACCGAGCGACTGGAGATCGGAGCAGGCGGGATAAGGGGTCGCGACGAGATTAAGGCCGGGCTTGACAACGTGGCGGGTCGGCCCGGTCTTGATTTCGCCGGTCGTGGTGATTTTTACGGCGGTTTTTCCCTTACGCTGAACGATTAGCCCGTCCACATGAACCAAAGGCACATCGCCGACAGGCTCGAGGGTGGCGGCGTCCACCCAGCCAGCGCTGCCATCCGGGTGTTGGAGGATGAAACAGCGACGGAAATCGCCGAACGTGGCGCCCTGCGGGATCAAGACGATGTCCGCACGATCTGGATTCCCGCCGGAAAGAAGTCCGGTGAACCGCGGATTGAAAACCGAATTCAGGGTGGCGGCCGGGCGAAGACTGAACCGATCGCCCGGTTTCACGCCACTGGCGGCGAGATCATCGGACAAGGTGAGCCGGATACCTTGCCAACAGGTGATTTCCTGAATCACGCCGGCCTTGTCGCCGCTTGTGATTTCGAGGATGTAGGTCTTTCCAGCCGTGAGCGGGAGTTCGGATAGGACCTTGTCTTTGCCATTTAAAATGGAGAGTTCGGCGAAGTCTTTGCCAATGGACCCAATGCGGCCTTGGGTGACGACGTTGTGGTGGAGGCGAAGACCGACCAGGTTCATGCCCGGTTGCACCCCCCCGGAATCGAAGCCGTCTAATGCTGGGGAACCTCCAAGCGTAGCGAAACCTACGGGGGTGGTGAAGGCGGCTTCCACGGCGAATGCGGAGGTGCCGAGGCAAAGAAAAAGAGCGCAGCTAAGATTTCTTTTCACAAAAGAAAGGGAATCATTTCTGTTGGGTGACACAAGGTATTTCCGCCACCCTGTTCCGTCATGGCGCAAGATTGAAGTTACGACTCTGCCGAAGTCCCGATCCGATGCGGTCCACCGCATCCATCTTCCAAATGTTTGGACTTTCGGCGCGTTGAGGTGGCTAGGTGCGTCTTCAAGTCTCTCGTCATTGATGGCGCTGCGGAGCGACGATCTTCAAGGACGGGTTTTGCGAGTGGAGCGATGGTGAGGGGATCGCTGAAAGAAAGCATGGCTTGTTGAATTCTCAACGGCTAAACCGGCGCATCACTCGGAGCTTGGTTAATGAACGAGTAAAACGGAATTCAGAGACAAACACCTTTTGGCGGCGCAAATCTTGATTTCTTGTCTTTCGTTACTGCCAGATGCCCCAAGGAGCGGCGGTCTCCGCACCGCCGAAGCGCATGACGTGCCGATGAAGGAGAGCTTACGCGCTTTTTCATCGACCTGACATGCGCCCGGGCGAAGCGGATGGATCAGCTTTGCTTCCAATCGCCGCGCACCGGGTGGCTCATGCGCCCGTTGAGTGCTTGCGGGGTGACGATGCGGTAAGCCTTCGGATCCCAAACGACCTCGTTGCCGGATTGGATGGCGAGCACCGAGAGGTGGCTGAGCGCGTCCGAGCGCACGGCATCCCCGATGGGCCCGATGGAGGGTGTATGGTCGCGCACGGCATCCACGAAGGCTTTGTAATAGTTATTCTGATAGGGAACCCTCTTGGCATCCGGGCCTTGTTGTAAGCGGAACCACTCCATATTGCTGGCGGCGTAACCTCCGCGGCTGAGGCTGATCCAGCCCTTGCTGCCGAAGAAGGTGGTGCCGTCGTCACACCAATTCTGCCGGTAAGTATCAATCAATGGCTTCGCGATATTCGAGCTCATGAAATGCGACTTGATTCCGCCAGCAAACTCCATGTGGACGTCCCATGAGCTGATCGTGTTGAACAACGCATCGGGGGTCTCGACGGTTCCGGTCCCGCGGATCTTGAAGGGTCCTTGCTGATCATAGTCGAGCCCCCAAATGGAGATATCTAACGGATGCGCACCCCAACCGGCGATGAAGCCGATGGCGTAGTCCGAGCAATACCACGAACCTGAACCGGTGATGCGGTCCTTGGTGCAGGGTTTCATGGGTGCCGGGCCGAGGTAGAGATCGTAGTCGAGACCTTCCGGCACGGGGATTTCCTCCAGCGATCCGCCGCCACTTCCTTTGGGGGCCCAGATATCGATGCGTTCGATATCGCCGATGGCTCCGTTGATCACGAGTTCGATGCCGCGGCGGAGAATTTCCTGGCTGCGCTGCTGGGTGCCGTATTGGAAAATGCGATCGTGTTTCACGCAAGCGTCGAGCATCGCCTTGTTCTGGGCCAGCGTGTGACCGAGCGGTTTCTCGACATAGACATCCTTGCCGGCACGGACGGCAGCGAGGCCGATGGGGACATGCCAGTGATCTGGCGTGGCAATGATGACGGCGTCGATTTCAGGATCGGCCAGCATCTCGCGGAAGTCGTTGAAGAGCTTGGGATCGTGGCCTTGGATTTCCTTCACCTTCTGTCCGGCAGCCTCGCGGCGCTGGCGGAAGGGATCGGCAATGGCGACCGACTTGGCTCCGGGCACGGACAGGAAATTATTCAACAATCCGGATCCTTGCCCGCCCACGCCAATGTGGCCGAGGCGGATGGTGCGACCGGATGCCTCCGCCGCTGCCGCGCGACGGGAGGAAAGAATGAATGGCGCGGCGAAGGCAGCGCTGGATGTGGTGAGAAAACGGCGACGGGTAGTCATGAGATTTGAGATTTGAGATTTGAGATTTGAGATTTGAGAATTGAGAATTTTCAGACCGCCCATTGGCGGAGGCGTTCGGCGGAGACTTTGACGGCTTCTTCGCCGGCGATTTCCAAGGTGGTGGGTCCATCGAAGCCGGTGGCGAGCAACTCCTTGACGATGGCTTCAATGCCGACGATGCCTGCACCGAGGGGGATGAGCCCCATGCCGCAGCCGAACTGGGTGCCTCGCTTGGGCAGCCATTCTTCCGGCATGTCTTTCCAGTGTACGTGCTTGATGCGCGGACCGAAGGTTTTCACGAACTCCAGCGGATCGCCACCGCCGAGCCAGGAGTTGCCGGTGTCCAGATTGATACCCACGGTGTCCTCATGGCCGAGTGCTTCGAGGATGCGGGACATGCCGTCCACGGTGTCGGTGAGGATGCCGTGGGGCTCTAACAAAAGCTCGATGCCGAAGGTTTCCGCCCAGCGGATCGGCTCGTGGAGTTTCTCGCGGATGCTGAAGAGCCGTTGCTCATCGCTGAGATGATGGCCGAAGTCGGTCTTGGGGTCGCCCTCGGTGGTGATGACTTGTTTGACGCCGAGGAAATGCGCGAGCTTGATCGCCTTGATGATTTCCGCCGTGGCGTAGCGGTCGGGCGAAGTCGGGTCTAACAAGTTTGCGTGGGCGCAGACGCTGGTGAGTGTGAGGTCGAATTCGCTGACCATGTCGAGGATGGTCGCCGGGTGGGAGTCCAGGCTGAAGGATGCGGAAAACCCGTATTCCGTGCCGAGCGTGGCACCGTCGTGGTTGTCGGTCAGATCCGCGTAGTCGAAGCCGAGCTCGCGGATGAGTTCGAATTGCCGCCGCATGGGCGAGAAGGGTTGGATGAGGGCGAAGCAGCCGATTTTCATAAGTTTTGTTGTGGTTTGTTAGGTAAAATTTCAGCGCGCCATGCGTTCGGCGTCCTCTTTGGTGGATGGCCAATCCGTCGCGGGCGGGAGGGTGACCTCGCCGGTGGCAGCCCACTCGGTGCCACGCTGCAGCAGGGTCTTCCAAGCGGTGTTTTTCATGGTGGTGGTGTCATGGCCGAGGAAGAGCGCAAAGCCGCGGCCGCCGCCGGACTCGGCGGTGAAGAGGATGTTCTCCGGGATGCCGCTGCCCGCGAATGCCGGGTCCGGTGTAACGCTGGCCAGGGCTTTGGCACCGGGTGCGACGAGGATTTTCTGCCAGAATTCATCCCGGATCCAGAAGGGCGCGAGGCCTCGGGTGATGGGGGACTCCTGCGAAGTGAAGGTGACTTGATTCACATGGATCTGGCCGTGGCCGGTGCCGTCTTTCCACGTCCCGCAGGCGAGCTTCTGAAATTCCGGCCAATCGTAAAAAACCGAGCTGCCGGCATGAATGATGACCAGCCCGCGGCCCTTGGCGATGTGGTCCAGGAACGCCTTTCTCGTTTCGGCAGACCAGGTTTCCTGAGGAGCGCCTTCGCCGTAGGTGTTATAATTGCCGAGGATCGCCGCATAGGGGGCGAAGGCCTCGGGTTTCATGGCTCCGACGTTTTCCTCAACATCCACCTCAAAGCGCCCGGTCTCCTCCAGAGCGGCGCGGATGGCGGGGGTGGTTTGTTTCCAGTCGTGGTTGTTCGCGCCGCTCAGGATGAGAACGCGGGCTCTCCCCGCAGCGGTGGCCATGCAGGACAGGGTGACGATGATCAAACAGGCACGAAATGAGTTCATGAATCTCCAAAACCCTACGACATCGGACAAGGGATTGCGTGCAAGTTCGGCCATTGGTAAATATTACACACCGAGAGGGGGCAAGCACCCGGAGATTTTGGGCTTAGACCTTGAGTCCGATGGCGCTTACCTCCGCTGGTGCTAGGGGAGGATTTCAAGCGTTCCCTCGGTCGATTTTCCTCAATTTGTCGGGGTGCCAGAAGACACTTCGCGGTTCTTGGCGCGGATGATTCTCACGGGGATGGGTTCTGCCGAGTCTTCCAGCAAGCGTCGCCGGGCCAGCAAACCGAAGCGCGCGTTCTGAGGCGGGGACCAGTCGCCACCCGCCGCCACCGCTTCAGTGGGGGTGAGTAGGGCCGCTGCGGAATGCTCAACCCATGCCGCCAGGTTCTTGAGGTCGGCTGCATTGAACCGCTGGAAAACGGGCTCCTTAAAAGTGACGATCAGGTCGCCCTCGGTGGTCGGCTCGGAAATGAATCGGGCGTCGGACTCGGCGCACGTGGCGAGTTTTTTCCGCGCTTCTGCCAGCGGATTTTGGCAGGGCTCATCGATGATCACGCAGCTTCCTCGCTGGAAAATTACAAAACTGCGCTTTTCAGTCACATTTTCCGAACAAAATTTCACCAGATCCGCTGCCGAGGGCGCCGGGGTGGTCCCCGAAAAGGAATCGGCTCGAATGACTGACGCTGCTTCACCCGCATTCCCGGCGATCACGGCTGCCCGATGGTTGGTCTTTTTGAAGTTGCCAACCGGCAGCACAATCGTAGCCACCAGGCCGAACGCTCCCGCAAGTAGCAGGCCTGTCAGCAACGCGATCCTCGATGAAAGCGGTGTTTGAGATGCACTCTTCGGATTAATCATGAACAAATGATCGTGTTTACTTAATCATAAAGCAATATTAAATTTATGGATTTCGGGATCAAATCTAAAATTTCAGCCGTTTTTGACGCCTTCTGAATCCGTAAGCGCGAAAATGTTCAAAAATAATTGACGTTTCTTTAAAATTTATCATTAATAAAGCCGTAGAAAGTCATCTCCATGAGTCATCCAGCAATCACCGAGCAGTCAAGATTCTCCTTCTGGGGTGGTTTTTTGCGGCTGATCTTGCTGTGGGTGCTGCTCGCTTTGCCACAATCCACCCGGGCCGTGGCGGTGGACCGGGAGTTGGTCTTGCTGGTGGATGTCAGTAACTCAGGAGTCAGCAAATCCCAGTTCGACTCGCTGCTGGCGGGTTACTCCTCCGCCATGTCGAGCTCGCAGGTCCTGGCATCCATCCAAGCGGGAACCCACGGCCGGATTGCGGTCTCCCTGATGCTTTACGGCGGGGCGGGTTTCCAGCAAGTCGGTATTCCTTGGATGTCGGTTGCCAATGCGGCGGATGCAGCTCAATTCACAAGTCTCGCCACCTCACTGAACAAGCCAAACGGCACGGGAAAAGCCGGGGTGGGGCAGGCCATCACGGCTGCCAGGAACAGTTTTGGCACAGAGACCGGCGGCGTTTCCAACGGTTTCGAGAGCACGCTTCAGATCATCGACATCGCTGCGGCGGTTGAGCCCTCCCCGGGAAATGCGGCGGCTGATCTCGCTGCGCGGAACGGGGCGCTCCTTTCGGGGGTCGATCTCATCAATGTCCTCGCACTCGGAAACAAAGCTGCGGACATCGCCGCCTATTATTCAGCCCATGTGATCGGGACCACTCTCCCTGGAGTGGTGCCTTCCTCGACGACTTCTCCTGTATTCAGCGGATCACTGAACACCGTTCTCAACAGTCAGCTGGGAAGTTCGATCACGGCGGTTCCCGAGCCTCACGCGGCGACCGGGTTCATGCTCGCTGTTTGTCTCGGGCTGTTCTGCCGCCAAAGGCGCAAATCGTGAGCTTGCAGAAGCGGATTCGATCGCGCGCGCGGATTTCTCGCCACCTTCGCTCGATCGGACGTTTTTGAAAAAAATCATCATCTGAAAGTCGATTAGATTTCCAATCTTTAAGAATGTTCAAAAATATTTTGGAAAAGTTTAAAATAATATTGACCATTAACCCATCTTAATCTTTTATCAGTTCGTAACGATTCGCCTCCATGAAAACTGCATCCCCAATGTCCCCGAGTCAGCCTTCTTTCCTGCCACGCAGGGCAAGGGTGCTGCTGTGCGCCTTGTTGATGGGATTCGCACCACAAGCCCGCGCTGAGAGGGTGGATACGGAACTGGTCCTTCTTGTTGACATTAGCCGCTCCGGATCGAACCAGACGCAGTTCAGTACCTTGATGAGCGCCTACGCCTCGTCATTCACCAGTGCGGAGGTCTTGAATTCGATTCAATCCGGCCAATACGGCCGCATCGCCGTCTCGCTCCAGTTCTATGGAGGAGCATCGCTTCAACGGGTCGGGATTCCTTGGATGTCCATTGGAAATGCCACGGAGGCTGCGAATTTCGCGGCGCTGACCCAATCTGTCGTGAGACCGGTTTCCTCCGGAGCCTCGGCGGTGGCGCCTGCCCTCGCCGCAGCCACTCGTTCGTTCGGCACGGAAACGGGGGGCGCTTCCAACGGGTTCGAGAGCAATTTGCAGATCATCGACGTGGTGGCCACCACGGTGCCTAACAACCGCACCACCGCCGCAGTCCGTGCAGCGGGAGACGCTGCCATCGCCTCGGGAGTCGATGTCATCAACGCCATCGCTCTGGGTGGGAGAGCCACCAGCATCGCGAACTATTTCAGAGCTAACGTGGTTGATAGCACGGTGGACGGCATTGCCCCCACGGTGGCGTCTTCCTTGATCAACCGCACCCTGGCCCCGACCCTGACGAGCGCCATGGTTACCACCATGGAAGCTCCGCTCGCGGCGATTCCTGAGCCAGGCGTGGGACTTGGATTGATCGTCACCACGTGTCTTGTCGTGCTCCGCCGCCGCAGAAACTAACAAATTCTCAACGTCATCACTACCATGCAAGCGAGAACCCAAGCCCGCCCGATCGAAAAACTCATGACCTATGAGCCAACTGTAGATGCTGAAGTGACGACCCAGGTCGGCCAGGAAATCCTCGAGAACCGCCTCGACCCGGGGACATGGGCCAGCGCGCTTTCGTCCAGTCAGGGGAAGCGGCAGGAAGCGCTCGCGACTTACGCCCGGCTTCGCATCCAGCAGCTCAGCGCCCACCGCCGGGTCCAGTATAAAAAGGCGAAATCCTTCGAGTCACGCCGCTTGATGAAATGCTTCGGCGTCAAAACCGTCCAGGATCTGCTGGATCGCTCGAACCCGTCCAAACAGCTGAATTACCTGAAGCCACGCCTGTCGCTGGTATCCCTCATCACCCTCTGCATCGGTTCGGCGGGTGGAGTGGGGGCGGCGGGGCGCTTGTTCGGGGAAGATCTTCCCGCTTCGTTGGTGCCGATCCTTCCGGGCATCGCCATCGTAGCGGGCCTTCTCATGGTCGCCTTCGCCCTGATGCTTCGATTCACGCTGCCCAAACGTTGGATCATGTTGGGGTGGAACACCGGCCTGACCTGCGCCTGCACCATGGTTTGTTTCAGCTCCCTGCTCTGCGGGGTCAAGCTCATCGCCCGGGCCGCACCGCTCGCGCCTGCTGAGGAATCGAAGCCTGCAGTGGCATTAATGGTTGCACCCGCGGCTCCGGCTCCTCAACAGTCTGCCCCAGCGCTCGCGGTCAGCAACCCGTGAGTCCCTTCGGAATGAATTTACCTGTTCTCTACATCAAACGCGGTTGCCCCTGGTGCGACGAGGTTGTGGCTTATTTGAAAAAGCACCGGATCGAGGTGCGGACGCTCGTAGTCTCGGGGGATCGCGAGGCGATGCAGGAAATGGTCAACCTTTCGGGGCAGTCCAAGGCTCCGACGATGGATTGGCATGGTCATGTGCTTGCTGATTTCGGGGTGGATGAGCTGGTGCCCTTTCTCAAAAAGCACGGCATCGGCTGAGCCCCGGTGCGCTCACTGCCGGAAAGGCACTTGCCCAGGACGCTGCTGGAGATTTCTCCATGGGTGGAAGCTCGGCTGGATCGTCAAGGGCTGGAAATCGGGTAGCACATCCTTGACCTAGTGGTATGCATGTGGCAGAAACCCCGTGTCCTGCAATCCCGCAGTGCGCATCCTGTTTTCCAATCCCGTCATTTCATGAAAACCACAACCCGCCTTGGTCTGATCCTCTCCTCGCTTTCGGTCATCTGCATTTCCTCGTGTGCTCCGGGAGGGAAGTCGCCATCAGGGTTCTTCTCGAACTATGCGCAGCTGAATGCGGGTTATGGGACGGCGGACGCGGTGTCGTCCTATGTGAAACCGGGCGTGGATCTCAAGAAGTATGACAGTGTCATCATCGATCCGGTGAGCACCGTGGTTGCCGACCCTGAGGTCAGTCCGGCGGTGAGCGCCCAGCTGGCTTCCTACCTTGCGGGGTCATTGAGCGATTCCGCCGTGACTTCCTTGAGGGTTGTCAGCGTCCCCGGGCCCACGACCATGCGAATCCGCACCAATCTCACCGATGTGATCGAGGGCAAGGAATCCGGCAGGCCCGTGAAAACGATCCATACCGCGCCTGTTGCGACCTTGACCGGGAACTTGGGTTCGGCGGCTCTGGCTAATTTCATCTCGAATGTTTCGTTTGAGGGCGAGGTTGTGGACTCGCTCACGGGTGAGCGCCTGCTCGCACTCATGGATCATCGGCTCGGGCATAAGCGCGAGGCGACTCCGGCAACGAGTTGGGCTGGCGTCCGCAGCGCAGTGAATCAAGGGGTGCTGAAGCTGCGGGGACGATTTACCGCGCTTCAGAACCGGTAAGAACCCGAATGATGCGGTCGCCCGCGTAATGACTTGTTGCGTTGTGCGTTTCTCTCCGTAAGTTCCACGGCGATGAAACAGCAGTCGCGCGAGGTCTTGATTGAGTTGCTCTTCCTGGTCGTGTATCAGGACCACCACTTGTCGGAAGAGGAGGATGATCTGATCAATCATGCGGTGAACATCCTGGGTTGGGAATCTGCCGAGCCCAGGGATCTTTGGATTTCCAAGGCGTTCGCAGCCGCTCGCGAGGCTTCCACTTGCGAATCACAGACGAACCTGTTCCTGGAGTCCCGTCTGGCCGTCATCGAGCAAAATGGGGAACAGGCTGCGGCTTTGACCTGGCTTTCCAGAGCGTTGGGGTCGGACGGCATCACCCCTGCCGAGACGAACTTCCTTCACAGAATCGAGGCGAGATTGTTCCCATAGAACCTCTTTGTTCCTTCGCTCGGGCGCTCACAGAGACGCCCCGACAAGCAGCTCAAGCGCGGTAGGCAAATGGAAAAGCCTGTAGCGGCGTGTCTATGACCGCCGATGCGACTGAAGAAGCGTTTTCCTCTTCGTTCATGCGCTCACAAAGACGCCCCTACAAGCAACCCAAGCGCGGTAGGC
>CALMKO010000030.1 GCA_937867415.1 uncultured Verrucomicrobiota bacterium
TCTACACAGAGTAGATCGTCGGCAGCGTCAGATGTGTATAAGAGACAGTCGCAGACTGCCATGCAAACAACCTCAAACACATCGACGTCGCCATCCCCCTCGGCCGTCTCACCGTGCTCACCGGCATTTCCGGGTCCGGCAAATCCTCGTTGATGCATTCCTGCATCGCCGCACTTTTCCACAACCAAGCCAAGACCACCCGCACCAAAAAATCGAACCTCCCATTCGGAAAAACCAGCGGCGAGAAATCGATCAAGGCCTGTTACGAAGTCGATCAATCGCCCATCGGCAAGACCTCGCGTTCCTGCCCCGCCACCTACGTCAAGGTCTTCGATCACATCCGCGCCCTTTTTGCCCAACTCCCCGACGCTCGGATCCGCGGCTTCGACGCCTCCCGCTTCTCCTTCAATACCGACGGCGGACGCTGCCCGGATTGCAAGGGCAACGGCCGCGTCAAGTTGGAGATGGATTTCCTACCCAGCACCTGGGTCCACTGCGAGTCCTGCAATGGCGAGCGCTACAACCCCGCCACCCTGGAAGTCACCTTCCGGCAAAAAAACATCGGCCAAGTGCTTGCCATGACCATCGATGAAGCATCCGCCTTCTTCGAATCCCAGCCCCGCATCTCCGCGCCTCTCAAGCTCATGGCCGATACCGGCCTCGGCTACCTCCAACTCGGCCAACCCAGCCCCACCCTCTCCGGTGGTGAGGCCCAACGCATCAAGCTCGTCTCCGAGCTCATCAAAGGCCGATCTTTGAAATCTCAAATCTCAAATCTCAGCTTTCCAATCAAGAACCTCTACCTCATCGAGGAACCCACCGTCGGGCTCCACCTGGAGGACATCAAGCGGCTCATCGACGTCCTCCACCGGCTGGTTGACGAGGGCCACACCGTCGTCGTCATCGAGCACCACATGGCAGTCGCCGCCGAGGCTGACTGGATCCTCGACATCGGCCCGGAAGCGGGCGACGCCGGCGGCCAGATCATCGCCCAAGGCCCGCCCGAAAAAGTCGCCAAGTCCAAGAACTCAAGAACGGCCCCATTTTTAAAACTCGCCCTCCGCCTCTGAAGTCAAACATCACGATGTGGCGGACGTAGAACCGAGAATTCAATCCGGCCAAGCGATCACAAACCGGTCACTCGCCCCCCAAACCGGGTTCGTTGGGTCCAGCAGATTTTTTCCTAACAGCATGACTGTGCCATCCTTTCCGATACTCATCGAAGTCACGCTGTTGTCCATCCTGAGAATGATCGCCTTGCCATCGAATCTCTTGAGATCAAATCGATCGGTCCCTGGAATCAAAGGCGTGACGACAAGCGGGCGGGACGGATTCCCAGCAGCAGAAAGCCCGGCCAGATAGGCAAAACCGCATTCTCCTTTCTTGAGCGCCTGACCCTTGGTGATCACGTCATCCGGCCTCTTCACTCCGGTGATTTTTGCATAGAACATCTTTTCGGAGCTTGTGATTCCGCTTGCGATCAACTGCCGGAAAAACTCATTGGACGAAGTCGTTCCGAAATCCAAGTCCGTCAACGTCTTCGCCCGCACCAACGGGATCGTGCCAGCATTCGGATATCTTCCGTATTCCTGCTCAAACTCATACAGCGCCAAGCCGATTTGGCGCGCGTTGCTCACCGCTTCAGTTTGGTCAGATTTTTTTCGGCTCCGAAGGGTTAGAGGCATCATCAATCCCACCACGACGAGCAGAATCGACCCAACGCCCACGCCTTTGAGCCAGGTCCATTTTCTTTGTGACAGCACCTCAGCTTCCGACGGCGGCGGAGGCGGTGCATCGGGTAATGGCTGGGGCATCAAGGGCATGTTTCACATTCCCCCGCATCCCCCACATCTGGCAATATCCAATCCAAGGCCAAAAACCAAACTTCAGCGCTCCGCAACCGGTCGTCGCAGTGGCTCACCATGGATCGTTTTCAACGGAACAGCGCCATCTCCCTGAGAGCCTGTCGAGCGAAGCGCCGCCCGCACGACCTTGCGACTCCACAAATTGCAAAAGATGGGGAGCGAGAGCTCTCCATCCAGAGGCAGCTTTCTGGGAAGTGCTTCGATTTCCCGCCGCTCCGGCGGGGCGCGGAAGCCACGCGCTTTCCTGACTCTCACACTTTCACCTTAGATGAAGCGTGACCGAACGACCTCACTCGTGTATCGCTGCGGCACCTCGCCTCGTGTCCTCCAAATCCTGATGACCGCTCCGCTCCGTAGATTCCTGCCCTGCATTTTCATCCTCGCGCTTGCAACGGGGTTGGAACTCCGCGCGGAACCCATCCCATTGAAATCCGCGGAGGCCACGTTTCACAGCCGCGATCCGGACGAACTGGCACGGGTGATCGATGGCATTCCGATCGGGCCGGAAGGATGGTCGGTCGCGCCGAATCTGGAAAAACCACAGGCGATCATTTTTCGCAGCGCCCGTCAGGTGGAGGCCACGGAGTTGGATGTCACGCTGTATTTCCTCTCCGGGAAACCAAACCTCTCGATCGCCGAGTTTTCCCTGTCCTACACCACGGATGCGGAACCCTCGCTGGACGGAAATTGGAAACCCTTGGAAATCCGGCGCTTCACGGCGGAGGTCGCCACCTTGCAGCGCACGGAGCAAGGGCATTTGCGCGCCGCCATGCTTCCGGATATCATGACGGGAGAAATCCCAGACGACACCTACCGCATCGCCGCGCTTTCGCCGGAAGGCCGGGCCACTGGTTTCCGGTTGGATGTATTTCCCGTGTTCAGCCACCCCGGCGCTCCGCCCTGGATGAGCTGGGGGAGTCCGCATGATTTCGTGCTCACGGAATTCCGCGTCGAGGAACACGCCCGCGAGTCCACGAACATCGCCTTGCACTGTCCGGCCAAGGCGTCCCACCCCTTGTTTCAGGACATGCAACCGGGCGCGCTCACCGATGGACTGCCCGCGACCATCGTCCATCCCCGCGATGAAACCCCGAACCCGAACTTCTATTTCGAGATCGATCTGGGACGCATCGCCGCGTTCAATCATCTCGCCCTGCGCACCCGCGGCGATGGATACATCGATCGTTTTTCCCGAATCCTGATCCGGCTGTATGATGCGGATCCGGAAACCGGCGCGCCCCCCACATGGGAAGGCATGATCCGCGCCGATGGCAGCTACCCGCCGGCAGGCACCGCCGACATCGTCCAGGCCGCGCAGGGCAGGGGCGTTTTCCGTGGGCGTTATCTGCGCCTGTCATCGGACAGCAAAGTCCAGCCTTCGCCACAGCTCGCCGAGGTGGAAGCCTATGCATCGCGCACGCCGGAAGTGATCGAGGCGCTCGCCGATGGCCGGGAAATCCCAATCCATGGCGGGCTTGATCTCCCGCCCGGTGTGCGCCGCCTCTCGCTGCGGCTGCGCATCCCGCAGAGCGGTATGCCGCCGGGAAATTCCTTCCGTTGGCGGCTGCGCGGCGATCTGGAAGCATGGCAGATGTCCCGGCTGATGACTCTCGACATGCCTTGCCCGCCGCCCGGGAAAACCACGATTTTCGAGGCCCAGGCCCTGCACAGCGATCACCAATGGGACGCCACTGTTTTCAGACTACCCATCACCAGCCGTCAGTATTTTTGGGAAAACCGCTGGTTTCAGGGCGCACTGGCCATCGTCATCCTGGGCGTCGCGATGTGGCTGGAGCGCACTTGGACACGCCGCCGCGCCGCCCGCCAACTCGCCGAAATGAAATCCCGCGCCGCGCTGGCCGAAGAGCGCGCCCGCATCGCACGCGACCTGCACGATGACCTTGGCGCGAACCTCGCCCGCATCGGCTTCCTCACCGAGCTCGCCGAACGCGCGCTCGCCGAGCCGGAGCGCGCCCGCGACCAACTCGGGAAAATCTACACCACCACGCGCGATCTCACCCGCCAACTCGACTCGGTCGTCTGGGCGGTCGATCCTGCCAACGACAATCTCGAAAGCCTCGCCCGCTACATTCACGGCTTGGCCAGCGAGTATCTCGGCCTCGCCGAGATCCGTTGCGACTTCACCAACACCGAGCGGATGCCCGCCGTGCAGCTCGGCTCGACCTTCCGCCATCACCTGCTCATGATCGTCAAGGAGGCCCTGCACAACATCGTCGCCCACGCCGCCGCCAGCGTCGTCACCCTGCGCATCGCCGTCGAAGGCCGGCAGCTCCTCGTCGAGATTGCCGACAATGGCCGCGGCCTGCCGAAGCCGGAAACCATGAAGCCGGGCAACGGGCTACAGAATATGAAGTCGCGCGCGCTCGACATCGGCGGCTCCTGTGATTTCCTTGCATCGGAAACTGGCACCGGAACCCGGATCCTCCTGACCCTGCCCTTGCCGAACCCGCCGCCCAAACCCTGAATTCCATGACCCATCCCGCCTCCAGCGAACCCATGCGCGTTGCCTTGGTCGAAGACCAGGGCGGCCTGCGCGATTCCCTGCAAGAGATTCTCTCCACCACGAAGGGTATCGACTGCGTTGCCGCCTGTGCCAATGCCGAGCAGGCACTCGCTAAACTGCCGGAGCTCGAGCCGCGGGTCGTGTTCATGGACATCAACCTGCCCGGCATGGACGGCGTCACCTGCGTCCGTGAGTTGTCGAAATTGCTGCCCGAGGCGTTGTTCGTGATGCTCACGGTTTACGACAACACCGACGCCGTTTTCAGCTCGCTGGAGGCCGGTGCCTGCGGCTACCTGCAGAAACCGGTGAAAGCGGACGAACTGGTCGCCGCCGCCCGCGACGTGATGGCTGGAGGCTCGCCGATGTCCGCGAAGATCGCCCGCCTCGTCGTCCAGGCATTCAAGAAACCCGCACCCGCCGAAGACCCGAAAGCGACCGAGTTCGAGCTCACCACCCGTGAGCGGGAGGTGCTGGACCTCCTCGTCAAAGGCTTTCTCTATAAGGAAATCGCCGACCAGCTCGCGGTCAGCGGCCACACCGTCCATTTCCACATCCGCCACATTTATCAAAAGCTCCAGGTCCGCTCGCGGGCCCAGGCGGTGGCCAAGGTGACGGGTAATTAGCCTGTCAATGCGGGAAACTTGGATCGGAAAATGGTAAGCGGCATATCGACCTTTTACCCCTAAAAATTTCCGCGAAGACGCCAAGATAGCCAAGAATCATGCGGTGATCCCGACATCCAATCCACCTTGGCGTCTTCGCGGTCAAAATGATCCAATTGACTTAGAAGGGTAAACCGGTCGGAGGGAGGTTGGCAGAAGTGATCTTCCACGCACATTCGCCACCCCGGCTCTCACCCTACCTGCCCGTTTTGGCAGCTAGGCACATCCGCAGGCTTGAGTCAGATTCTTGGCCGAACCTAGAAGCCGCGCCCATTGCGGTTCCTGATTTCGCCCGTGTCTCATCCAGACCCGGCGCGGAATTGCTCCAGCAAATCCCCTGAAATCCACCAGCCCCATGAAACCCTCATTATCCCGTCGCTTCCTACGTCCGTCTCTATTCCTCTCCGCCATCGCGCTCACGGCTTCCGCCGCCATCGCCGCCGATGTGAGCACCGAGTCAGCCGGTGAAGGTAATCCTATAGGCCCCTTCAACGTGGCATCCACCGACCTCCTCCAGACCTCGCTCGCCTCGATCACCGACGCGATCGTGTTCAATCCCAGCTACAACTACTCCAGCATCAATCCCACCCCGACCGCTGCGGACCTCTACGACGGCGACAAGCGTGGTGAACCAGTCATCCAGGGCGGCACGATCACTTTCAACCTCAACCTCACCACCAACACCGCCGGCTATGACCTGACCTCCATCGTCACCACCTCCCACCACTACCTGGACGAGGACATCAACACCCCCAACGGCGGGCGCGATGGACAAAACTACGCAGTCAGCTACGCGACGGTCGCCGCTCCCACCACCTTCATCCCGATCACCAACGTGGACTTCCTCCGGGGAGATAACGGCAGCTCCGGTTTCGGCAAGGCCACCATTACCAACATGGGTGCCAGCAACGTGGCCGCCGTTCGTTTCACCTTCGGCGCTCAGGACAATGTTGGCACCCGCTACGCGGAAATCGACATCACCGGCACGCCATCCTCCGCGATCGTCGAACAGAACGGCACTTGGACCGCTGCCAATCCCGGAAATTGGACGGACGCCGCCAACTGGCTCGACAACAAACCCGCCGCCGGCACGGACCGAACCGCGAATTTCACCGGCAGCGACGGCTTGATCGTCTCGGTGGACGCCACCCGCACCATCGGCAACCTCGTTTTCAACAACGCCGACTACACGCTCAACGGTCCGGCCTCCTTGTCCTTGGCCACCACCACCGGCACACCCAGCATCACCGTCGGTGATACCGGCGGGCCATGGGTCGCCACCATCGACGCATCCCTTGTGGGAAGCTCTGGACTGAACAAAGCGGGTAACGGGATACTCACGCTCACCAGTCCCATCGCCCCTGGCCCGGTGGTCGTCCAAGCGGGTACCTTGCAAATCCTGCAAACCCTGGGTGGCAACGGTGGCGACTACAACTGGTATGGCCCCAGCTCCACCACCGTGCAATCCGGCGCCATACTCAGTATCAACAGCCACTCAGCCTTGCTCAATCTCACCCTCGCCGGTGGTGAACTCGCCAGCAGCGGAGTGGACCCCTTCTTCACCTACGGCAGTTGGTCGCTGCAAGGCGACGCCTGCACCGTCACCGGCGGCGGCGTTTCTACCATCAGCGCCCAACAGGTCGATTTCAACACCCTCGTCAACGGCTTCGTCGTGGAAACCGGCTCGACCCTGGAAATCATCGGCAGCCTGAAAAACGGCCCGCTCACCAAAAACGGACCGGGCCTCATGATCCTCGCCGCCCCACGCACCGGCACCGACAATACCTTCGTCAACGAAGGCACCCTGCAAGTCTCCGATGCCGGCGGCAGCCTGCGTTTCCGCCCAACCACGGCCGGCACCGTCAACTCGATCACCGGCGATTCCGATGCCTCGCTCGCCTTCAACGGCACCCTGGACCTCGACCTCTCCGCCGCCTCCTTGGCAGATGGAAATACATGGCCGCTCATCAACGCATCCAGCTTCAGCAACCCGGGCTCGCTGACCTTCGGAACCAACTTCACGGTCACCAGCAACCTCGGCTCCTTCACCGAAGCCCCCTCCGGCACCTGGACACTCGAACTCACCGGTGCCAAGTGGACTTTCACCGAAGGCGACGGGCTACTCGAATACACCGTCACCGCCACCCCCTATCAAAACTGGATCAACACCTACTTCCCGGGCGAAACCAACGTCTCCATTATCGGTGAAAGCGCCGATCCCGACGGCGACGGCCTGACCAATGGCGAAGAGTTCGCCTTCGCGCTCATTCCGAACAGCGGTGCATCCGTCACCCCCATCACCAGCCAGCTCAACAAGACCACCGGCCAGTTCACCTACACCCGCCGCGACGATACCGGACATTCCTACTCGGTGTGGACTTCCACCCTGTTGACTGCGGAATCGTGGACTCAAGACACCGGCATCACCGAATCGATTTCCGGCCCTGTCAATCATGTAGAGACCGTCACCGTAACCCTCAGCGGTGCCAAGCCACTCGCCGCAGCCAAACTCTTCATTCAAGTCCGCGCCACCGCTCCCTAAGCTCCCCAAAAAAACCAGAATAAAACCAGAATAAAACCAAGATACAAATCCCATGAAATCAAAAAGACTATTCACCTCTACCTCGCTGGCAATCCTATTGGCCAGCACGAGTGCCAACGCCGCCGTGCTGCTCACCGATAACTTCAATACCAACGGGGGGCGTCCTTTTGACAATATCGGCCCCGGATTATTTAATGATTTCCTAAGCTCAGATCAGGGCGGCACGTTGGCAACGGTTACCTATTCCGGTTCCAGCAGTCACCCTTCAGCCTCTGGTGGTTTTTATTATTCGATTCATGGATACCTAGGTGCCCTGTACCTGGAAGGGGCTGACAACTCGAAAGTGGGCTTGAACCATAACTTTGCAACGAATGCGATCAGCTCAGGTCAAGCTTTGAAGATTGATTTCACTTTGACGGTAGGCAGCAATGAAACTTCTGGTGAAGGTGTATCCTTTGCCTTGGGTAATAGCGCGCTTGCCGACTACGATTCCACGGGAAACAAGTTTTCCTCTTTTTTCTCAACAAATGGCCAAACCGGATATGCTGCAGGGACTCAAATTGGGACTACAATCCCCTTCACCAATGGAGACTTGTTCACCTATGTGATTTCCAACGCTGCGGGAACGGGCTCCGCGTTCGATAGCAGCGGCAACTCGGTGGTGAAGTTTTATGTTAATAATGTGCTTCAGCAGACATACACCGGCCTGACCTTCGGCACTAATGACGGCTTTATCAATATGGAGGCAACGGGTATTGTCAATGGCCTTTACGACAACCTCAGCATCCAAACCATCCCAGAGACCTCGACGGCTTTGCTTGGTGGCCTTGGCCTGCTGGCTCTCCTGCGCCGTCGCCGCGCGTAAGTGCTGCCGGTGTTTCGGTCAGAGCGAAAGCAACGGGTTCCACTCCCTTCTTTCTATCTTTCTGATCACTGATCACTCGGCATTTCTTAAACACTTTGCCTCTGGAGGGGCAATCATGAAGGGCGGGGCACGATATGGGTTTTCGTGCGCCCGCCCGATGCTTTTGTAAGCGCCTCCGCAGGCCATTTTGTTAGATCGCAATGACATGAAAATCCTACCTGATTATTTCGTATCTTCCATCACATTTCCCTGATTCATTCCACCAACCATGCTCCGCCCTCGAACGCTTCTTTCCCGCCTCCTTATTCCGATCTCTCTTGCGCTCGCAGTAGGCCCGCTCCATGCGATCGATGCCGCTCTCGAATCCTCCTTCGCCCAACCGCCTGCTGACAGCCGCCCACGCTGTTATTGGTATTGGCTCGACGGCTACGTCAGCAAGGAAGGCATCACCAAGGATCTGGAAGCCATGCGCGATGTCGGCATCGGCGGTGCCTACATCGGGATCATCGGCGGACAGAGTGGTCAACCGCACAATCCGCAGGCTCCCGCTGATCTAACGAACGCATGGTGGAACCTGATCATCCACGCCGTGCGCGAAGGCACCCGCACCGGAGTGAACATCGGACTATTCAACGGCCCGGGCTGGAGCCAGTCCGGCGGACCCTGGGTGAAACCCGAACAATCGATGCGCTACCTCGCCCACACCGAGATCCGCGTCACCGGCCCGAAGAAGTTCCGTGAAACACTCCCCGCTCCCGAGGGTGTGTTCCAACAGGTCGCCGTGCTCGCTTATCCCGCACCGCAGGGCGACGCCTCCGCCATGCCGATCCGCGCGCGGGAAAAGAACGCCGTTCATTTCGAGTCGCCCGAGCCCTTCACTGCCCGCAGCCTGACGCTGCATCCGGCACGCGCGATGGGAGCCTTGGCCGAGCTATATGTCTCCGAGGACGGCAAGGAGTTCCGCCTCGTCAAAAAGTTCGAGGCCCTGCGCCACAACCAAATGCTCGGCGTCGGGCCGGTGGCGCTGGCCCCGGTGACAGTGACGTTTCCCGCGGTGACCGCGCGTTATTTCCGTCTCGATATCCGCCAGAACCCAGCCACGCCAAACGGCACCCAGCCGGTAGGTTGGGGAAGCTTCCCGCTCGATTTCTCCGCCGACCAATGCCTCGGCGAAGTGCTGCTTTCTCCCGCCGCGCGCATCGATTCCTGGGCGGACAAGTCCATGCTCAAGATGTACCAAGGGCCGGTGCCACCGCATGATTACTACTCGTGGCCGCTCTCGCAGGAACCGGAGGAAACGCCGCTGGCACTCGCTTCTAACAACGTGATCAATCTCACCCCCAAAGTGACCGACGACGGCACACTCGAATGGGACGTGCCCGCCGGCGAATGGATCATCCAGCGCAGCGGCATGCGGCCGACCGGTGTGACCAACGTGCCCGCCACCCCGGCGACCACCGGACTCGAAGTGGATAAAATGAACCGCGCTGCCCTCAAGGCGCACTTCGATGCCTACATCGGCGAAGTTTTGCGCCGCACCACACCCGCCGAGCGCAAGTCGTTCACGCATGTCATCGCGGACAGCTATGAGACCGGCCCACAGAATTGGACCGATGGTTTCGAGAAAGATTTCCAAGAACACTACGGCTACGATCCGTTGCAGTTCCTGCCTGTGCTGACCGGCCGCGTGGTGCAATCCTCCGCCGCATCGGATCGTTTCCTGTGGGATCTCCGCCGCTTCGTCGCCGAAAAGATCGCCCGCGATTACGTCGGCGGGCTGCGCGAGTTATGCCATCAGAATGGCCTCAAGTTATGGTTGGAAAACTATGGCCACTGGGGATTCCCGTCGGATTTTCTCTACTACGGCGGCCAGTCGGATGAGGTCGGCGGCGAGTTCTGGGTCGGGCAAACTGTGAAGAACGGCGAGATCCGCGCCGCCTCATCGGCAGCCCACATCTACGGACTTCGCGATGTTTGGAGCGAGGCCTACACCGGCGGCCCGAACATGCGCAACACCCCGCGCGACCTCAAGGCCCAGGGCGACGAGTCGTTTTGCGAGGGCGTCACCCAGTTCGTGTTACACGTGAACATCCACCAACCGGACGACAAGAAACACCCGGGCATGGCGGCGTGGTTCGGCACCGAGTTCAACCGCCACAATACATGGTTTGCCGAGTCGAAAGCCTGGATCGACTACCTGCGCCGCTCGACCGTGCTGCTGCGCGAGGGATACCCGGTGGCGGACGTCGCCTACTTCATCGGCGAGGACGCGCCGAAGATGAAAGGCATGCGCCAACCGGAAATTCCCGCCGGCTACGATTGGGACTTCGTCAACTCGGACGTCATCCTCAACCGCTTCCAAGTGAAGGACCGCAAGCTCGTCCTGCCCGAAGGCACGAGTTATCATGTGTTAGTCTTGCCCGACTACCCGACGATGCGGCCGGAAGTGCTGACAAAAATATCCGAGTTCGTCGCCGCCGGCGTCACCGTGGTTGGCAAATCTCCCGAACGCTCGCCCAGCCAGCAAAAGCAACCGGCCGCCGACGAGCAGGTGAAACAACTCGCCGCCCAACTTTGGGAATCCGGAAAAATCACTGCCGTCGATGACCTCGCGCCGGTTCTCGCCCGCCTCAACACGCCGCCCGCCGTCGAGGCTCCGGATGGCATCGGCTGGAAACACCGCCGCACGCCCACCTCGGACATCTATTTCCTGAGCAATCCCACTGCATCCGCACGCAAAGTCACCGTTTCCTTCCGCGACCACCGCCCGCACGCGAGCCTCTGGCATGCCGATAGCGGGCGCATCGAAACGATCACCAGTTTGCAGGCCCAGCAGCGCGCTGTCGTGGAGCTGGATCTCGATCCCAGCGGCTCGGTGTTCGTCGTGTTCTCCGACCAAGCGCCTGCCAAAGCCGTGCCCGCCATCGCGCGCAACCCGGTCCGCCAGCCCGGCACACTCGAAATCACCCGCGCCGCCTACGAAGCGCTCAGCGGTGCCGGGGCCGGCGATGTGACCGAACACGTCCGCGCCGCCATGCGCGATGGGCGCTTGGAAATCTCCGCCAACCCGGATGTGCTCGGCGGTGATCCCGCCTACGGCCACGTGAAACAACTCAAGATTGAGTATCTCTTCAACGGCAAACCTGCCACTGCCACGGCGACGGATGGCGGACGCATCGTGCTACCATCACCGCCCGAAGTCCCCGGTCCGTGGAAGGTCGAGTTTCCATCGCGCAGCGTCACCTTCGACAAGCTCATCTCGTGGACCGACCACCCGGAGCAAGACATCAAATTCCACTCCGGCAGCGCCACTTACGCGACGAAGTTCAGTCTCTCCGACGTGAAATCGCCGATCCATCTCGACCTCGGCCAAGTCGAGGCACTCGCCACCGTCACGGTCAACGGCAAGGAGTTTCCCACGCTTTGGAAATCCCCCTATCAACTCGATATCACCTCAGCCCTGCGCCCGGGCAGCAACGAACTGCGCATCAAAGTCACCAACGCCTGGAACAACCGCCTCGTCGGCGATGCCCAAATGTCGCCGGAGAAGCGCAGCTCCTGGTCCAGCTCCAATCAAATCGGCGGCGGCCACCCGCTGCTGCCCGCAGGTCTGTTAGGCCCGGTGACCCTGCGGAAATTCAAGTAAGCCACACGCATCCAGGATTTCATGAAATTTCTCATACCACTCCTCTTCGCCACCGCCACACTTCACGCTGCCACCGACAAGGTCACCTGGACCACTCCGTCCAAGGAATCGCTAGACTCCATGCCGCTCTCCGGCCGCCTTGGCGCGGGGGCGAATGTCTGGGTGCAGAACGGCAGTATCTGGCTTTATCTCGGTCACAGCGGCGCATTCAACAGCCAGGGCAACCTCAATAAACTCGGCTGCGTGCGGATCACTCCGATCGGCATCACGCTCGGCAGCGGCTCCGGTTTCAAACAGGAACTCGATCCCGCCACCGGCACGATCACCATCTCGCAGGGTTCGTTCCAATCCGCGCTCTGGTTCGCCGCTGACAACTTGATTTTCCAGTCCGCCGCTGGAAACCCGATACCACTGGATGTCTCCTACGCCACCTGGCGCGATCAAAAGCGCGATGGCGTGACGCTCGACCTCGGTGGCAACTTGACGGTGGAAGCGGACCAAATCGCCGCAGACACCAAGGGCTTCGTCTGGCATCATCGGAATGCCGATCACCCACGCGACACCCTCGGCATCGCCCGTGGTCAAAGCATCCCGCCGGAGGCCATGTGGGATCCCATCGCCAAGCGCGTCTTCGGTGGAGCCATCGCCGTCGCCGGTGGCATCAGCAATCCCGTCGCCGAACCGGTGCGCTGGCAACTTTGGGACGGCAAGGCGTGGACTGGCCGCACCCAATCTCTCACCCAACATCGCATCGCCATCGCCCTTCGAGCCGAACGCGATGGCAACCCCACCGCATGGCGAAAACAAGCTGATGCCATGTTGGACCCTGCCGCCATCAGCAGGGCAAAGGCCGATGAACTCGCACGCTGGAAAGAGTTCTGGTCCCGCTCGCACGTCCGCATCAACCCGAATGCGGCTCCCGGCGACACCGGCCACCTCATCGGACAAAACTACCAACTCTTCCGCTACATGCTTGCATGCAACCGTGGCGGCGAATTTCCGCTGCTCTTCAACGGCGGCATTTTCACCACCGACGTCGGCGAGGGCCGCATCACCCACAACACGCCCAAGGACCGCCCGGACTATCTCGGCCCGAATGCCAGCCCGGATGCGCGCCGTTGGCTCGGTTGTTATTTCATGTCGCAAAACCAGCGCTGGCTCGGCTGGCCGAACCTCGCCAATGGCGACGTCGATCTCTTCCTGCCATCGCTCCATTACTATCGCGACCGCTCGCCGGCCGCCGCCGCCCGCGCCAAAACCGTCGGCGCGCAAGGCGTGGTCTGGCCAGAACCGCTCGATGCCTGGGGCCTCTGCTCCGTCGCCGCCACATCGACCGGTCTCTGCGGCGCGGCCCACCTGAACTATCATTTCTCGATGGGCCTCGAACACGCGTGGATGGCCGTTCAAGCTCAGGAAAACTTTGGCATTTCCTGGGAAAAAGACCTGCCATGGATCGTCGGCGTGCTCGATTTCTACGACTCGTTCTACCGCGCCGAAACCAAGAAACGCAGCGGCCATGAACTCGGCCCGGATGGCAAGCTCCTCATTTATCCAAGCAACAGCCTCGAATACGCCGGCGATGCCACCAACCCGGTCGAAGTCGTCAGCGGACTGCGCGCCCTAACAGTCGGCTTGCTGCGTCTGCCGGATCTCCCTGCCAATATTCGCAGCCGCGTGAAACGCATGCAGCCCACCTTGCCCGAGGTTCCCACCGGCATTCGCGAGGGGCGCAAGTCGATCCTCGTCGCCCGCACTTACACCCAATCCTATAACAAATCCGAGCCGAACGAAATGTATGCCATGTGGCCCTATCGCCAGGCAGGGGTCACCCGGCCCGAGACGATCCAACTCGCGCGCGACACCTGGGACACCATCCCGCAAGACCGTGCCCTACTCTGCAAGGAAGACTTCTCCTGGATGGCCAACCTCGCCAACATGGCCAGCGTCGGCTCGCCGGAGAAAGCCAAACAACGCGCCATCTACAAAATGGCCAACCCCAATCCGCAGGCCCGCTTCACCGCCTTCTTCGGCCCCGGCCACGACTGGATCCCCGATCACAACTGGGGCGGCTCCGGCATGACCGGCATCCAGGAAATGTTGCTCGCGCCCGAACCCGGCTCTAGCGGCAAACTCCACCTCTTCCCCGCATGGCCTGCCGAGTGGGATGTTGATTTCAAACTCCACGCGCCCGGCAAAACCATCGTCGAAGCCTCTCTCAAAGGCGGCAAACTCGTTTCCCTCAAAGTCACACCCAGCTCCCGCGAAAAAGACATCGTCAACTGGCTCGGCAAGCACCCGGAATGGAAGCCGTTCACCCCGCCGGTCTCACTCGGCCAAGGCAAGCCGATCACCGCTTCCAGCCAGTTCAACCAAGACGGCTACGATGCAAAACTCGCCAACGACGGCGATCCGAAAACCCGCTGGGCTTCGGATTACGCCGCCCGCTCCGGTTGGCTGGAAATCGACCTCGGCGAGGAAACGGAAATCGGTTCGTTCCTCGTTTCGGAAATCGATTGGCCGGAAACCCGCGAGTTCACCATCGCGGTAAAACAAGGCGACACATGGAAGGAAGTCGCCCGCGGCACCACCATCGGCACCGACAAGAACATCCCGGTCTCCTCCGCCAAGGCGCGCCACGTCCGCCTCAACATCCTTCAGGCGGCCAGTGCGATCAACATCAACGAATTCCATGTGTTTCCGCCGGAGTTGAAGTGAAGGATACTACCATGATGAAACCGCCTGCTTTGCGAACGATCCTTTTTGCGCTCCTGCTGCCAAACGTTGCCATTCCCTGCCACGCCGCCGTCGGTCCGATTGAACTGCGCTGCGAATACCAATCTGATCCAGTGGCCGTGGATGCCGCCCAACCGCGCCTCGGTTGGCTGATTGAATCCAACGTCCGTGCCCAACAGCAAAGCGCCTACCGAATCCTGGTCGCATCATCCCTGGAGCGCCTGCAACGCGACGAGGGAGATCTCTGGGACTCCGGAAAAGTGACGTCGCCGGAGCAAAACCAGATCGCCTACTCCGGCAAACCGCTCGCCGCCAATCAGGAGTGTTTCTGGAAGGTGCAAATCTGGGACAAAGACGACAAGGCTTCGGCATGGAGCAAGCCCGCCCGCTGGGGCATGGGCATGTTGTATGCCGCCGACTGGCAGGCAAAATGGATCGGGGAGAAGCCGCACGCGGGTGTGCCGGTCGATGACTGCCCGTGGGTTTGGTTTCCGGAGGAAAATCCGGCGGAAAACGCGCCGGCCGGCAAACGCTATTTCCGCAAGAGGCTCGTACTTCCGGCCGGCACAAGGGCAACCAGCGCGATTCTGACAGCCACCGCCGACAACCAATTGGCTGTCCACGTGAACGGGCGCAAAGCCGGCGAAGCTTCGGCGTGGGAAAGGCTGCACCGTTTCGATGTCGCGGAGATGTTGCAAGCCGGGGAAAACGTGATTGCCATCGAGGCGGAAAACCCGGTGCCCGGCCCGGCCGGATTGGTCGGGAAACTGGTGGCGACCCTGGACAATGGCAACGAGCTAGCTGTGCCGGTGGATTCCACATGGAAATGCGCGGACAGCGCGGGTGACGGCTGGACTACGCTGGCGTTCGACGACAGCGGATGGATGGCGGCGCGTGAACTCGGCGGCTTTGGCATGGCTCCGTGGGGCCGTCCCGCCGCCAGCCCGCCGACCCTGCCCTTGTTCCGCAAGGAATTCACCATCGACAAACCGCTGCGCCGCGCGGTCGTGCATGTCTGCGGTCTCGGCCATCATGATTTGTTTTTGAATGGCGAAAAGGTCGGCGACCATTTCCTCGATCCGGCATGGACGGTTTATGAGAAGACCTTGTTTTACTTCAGCCATGATATCACATCACAACTGCAAACTGGTTCCAACGCCCTCGGCGTGATGCTCGGCAAGGGGTTCTACAACACCGAGGGCGACCGCCGCATTCACGGCGTGGATGCCAAACGCCCGCTGAAGCTCATCCTGCAAGCGCATCTGCTCTATCAGGATGGCACGGAGCAGGTTGTTTCCAGCAATGGCGACTGGCGCACCGCCCCCGGCCCGATCACCCACAGCGCCATCCTCGGCGGCGAGGACTACGACGCCCGTGCCATGCCCGACGGTTGGCGCATGCCCGGCTTCGATGATGCCGCCTGGCAACAAGCCGTGGAAACCGAGGGTCCCGGCGGCGAATTGCGGGCCGCTTTCTCTCCGCCGGTGAAAAAGCACGATGTCTTCAAGCCGATCCGCATCGATGAACCGGAGCCGGGGATTTTCGTTTACGACCTCGGGCAGAATTCATCCGCCATTCCTCGCCTCAAAGTGCGCGGCCAGGCGGGACAAAAAATCAAGCTCTCTCCCGCCGAACAACGCCACGGTAGTTCGGATCGCCGCAATGACGGACGCGGATTGGTGAACCCAGCCGGCGTCGGCCACCCGAATTACTGGGAATACACGCTGCGTGGCGGTGCTCCCGAAAGCTGGGAGCCTCAATTCAATTACGGCGGTTTCCAATACATCCAGGTCGAGGGAGCGGTGCCCGCTGGCCAGGCCAATCCCAACAAGCTGCCGGTCGTCGAGGAACTGGTCTCCGTCCACGTGCGCAGCGCGGCGGAATCGGTCGGGCGTTTCGAAAGCTCGAATCCGCTCCTCAATGCCATCGACGAGAATATCGACTGGGCCGTGCGCTCGAACCTCTCGCACGTTCTCACCGATTGCCCGCATCGCGAAAAACTCGGCTGGCTCGAAGTTTCCTATCTGATGGGACCGTCAATCGCCGGAAGATATGATCTTTCCCGTCTCTATGCCAAGGTGGCTCGCGACTGCAAGGATTCGCAACGCCCGGATGGCATGGTGCCGACGATAGCGCCTTCCTATCCCGCCTTTGGCGACGGGTTTGCCTACACGCCGGAATGGGGGGCTGCCGCAGTCATCGTCCCATGGCAGCTTCACCGCTGGTATGGCAACGCCTCCGTGCTCGCCACCAACTACGATTCGATGCGTGGCTACGTCCAATACATGCGCGACACCGCCACCGATCTCGTGCCGAAACCCGGCCTGGGCGACTGGTATGATTACAGCGGCGTGACCAAAGGCCCGTCGCAATTCACGCCGGTCGAACTGAGTGCGATGGCCACATTTTACCGCTGCGCGAAGATCGTTTCCGATACCGCCGGTCTGCTCGGAAAAACCAACGAGCAAAAGCAGTTCGCCGAACTCGCCGGCCAGATCCGCGATGCCTTCAACAAGAAGTTTTTCAACGGCAAGGACGAATACAAAAACTCCGGCAGCCCGCAGTGCGCTAACAGCATGGCCCTGGTGCTCGGCATGGTGCCACAAGGCCACGACCAAGCCGTGCTCGACCGGATCATCGCCGACATCCGCGCCCGCAACAACCAGCAGACCGCCGGTGACGTGGGTTTCCCCTATCTCATCGAGGCGCTCGGGAACTCCGGTCGCCACGATGTGCTCTATGACATTTCCACCCGCACCGAAATGGGCAGCTACGGGTTCATCATCAACAACGGCTGGACGGCGATGCCGGAGGCCTGGGACGCCAATACCGGAGCATCCATGAACCACTGCATGCTCGGCCATATCCAGCAATGGTTCCTCGGATCGCTCGCCGGGATCCGCCCGGAGCCGCTCGCGCCGGGATTCGCCCGTTTCACCATCGCGCCCGAACCAGTCGGTGATCTCAAGGGGGCCAATGGCGAATACCTCTCGATCCGCGGCCGGATCGCCTCATCATGGAAACTCGACGGCGGACAATTCCAACTGGCTGTCACCATCCCGCCCAACACCATCGCCGAAGTTCACATCCCAACGCCAAAACCGGAAGACGCCCTGGAGTCCGAAAAACCGGCCACTCAGGCGGTCGGCGTGAAGTTCTTGCGCCAGGAACATGGCAAATCCATCTTTGAGGTCGGCTCCGGGAGCTATCAATTCACCTCACCGCGCTAACCGATTCCAACATGACTACGAAAACCGCACTTCTTGTCTCGCTCGCCATTCCCTTGGTTTGCCTTGCCGATGACGGCTATGGTCCGGTCGGATCGCAGCACGCGCCGTCGGCCTACAAGGTGCCCGGCGACATCGTGCCCGGTGGCGCGTTCATCGACCGCATCCTGCCCATTCCCGTGGGCGACGGTCCGCGCACCGCCGCGTGGGGCGGCAAAAACGTCCAGCCGCGCGTGGTGGAAAATGGTCTCGAAGATCCCGCATGGCACTACTGGTGCATGAGCGTGCATCCTGCCACCGACGGCACTTACCACATGTATGCCGTGCGCTGGCGCGAGGACGATCCGCGCGGGTTCAACGCGTGGACGGATTCCCATGTGGTGTATGCCACCTCCACCTCACCAACCGGGCCTTTCACCTTCAAGAAAGATATCGGATCCGGCCACAATGTGATGTGCTACCGGGCCAAGGACGACTCTTATGTATTGTATGTGATCGATGGTGGCTACCACGCGCCCTCCATCACCGGTCCCTGGACAAAACGCAAAATCCAATACGATCATCGCGGCACCCAGGAGACCGATTTGGGCCCGAACATCAACATGAGCAATAACACCTTCACGCCTCGCGAGGATGGCAGCGTGTTGATGGTTTCACGCCTCGGCACGGTGTGGATCAGCGAGGACGGACTCAAGCCCTTCCGCAAAATCACCCGGGAATCGATGTATCCGAAAATCCCCGCTCATTTCGAGGATCCGATCGTCTGGCGCGACGAGGTGCAATATCATCTCGTCATCAATGACTTTTGGGGCCGCGTCGCCTTCTACCTGCGCTCGCCCGATGGCGTGAATTGGAATTGGGACGAGGGCAAAGCCTACGATGTGAACGTGGTGCGCCATCCGGATGGCAAGATCGAGGGGTGGCACAAATTCGAGCGCCCGAACGTGCTTCAGGACCAGCACGGGCGCGCCACCCATTTCTACCTCGCGGTGATGGATGCGCCGAAGGATATGGACCACACGGCCGACGGCCATAGCTCGAAGATTGTCTCGTTGCCGCTGGTCGTCGAGCGGCGCATGGAAATCCTGCCCGCAAGCGATGATTCCAAAGTGCGCGTGAAACTGCTGGCCGATCCCGGCTTCGATCCCGCCACGGTCGATGCGGATACGCTGCGCTTCGGTCCGCCGCAAGCCGTGAACCACGGCAAAGGAGCCAAGGCCGTCGCGACCACCATGAGCGACGGAAATCTGATCCTCACCTTCGATTCCATGGGCGGGGAGTTCCTCCCGTCCGATCCGGTGGCGAAACTGCTCGGAAAAACCAAGCAGGGCGAGCTGGTGCTCGGCCACGTTCGCGCCCCCGGCCATCCGGGCTCTGTTGCCATCCTTTCTCCGCAACCACCACGTCTCACGTCCCCCGGCTCCCTGAGCGTCATCGTCGAAAATTTCGGCATCAAGGCATCCGCGCCGAGCACCGTGAAAATCACCCTGAGCGGCGAAGGACAACAACCCGTCACCGTCACCGCGCCAGTGCCCGAGTTGGCACCCTATGCGGCGACCGAGGTGACCATGAAAGTCGATCCCAAACTCGTCGAAGGAAAATCCCTTCAACTCGAAACCACAGTGGGTGACCCCAACCCTGCTTCGGTGATTAAAACCGCGCTGTAAATTGACGTCCCGGATCATTCCCGAAATCATGAAACGAACACATAACATTTACACCTGCATTCTGGCTCTGCTTTTCTGCTTGGCCACCTTCGGATCTGCCGCCGACCTCCGCCAAACCCAGAATTTCAACCGTGGCTGGAAATTCCATCTCGGCGATGTTCCGGGAGCCGAAGCCACGAAATTCGATGATGCCAACTGGGACCCCACCAACCTGCCGCATTCGTTCTCGATGCCCTATTTCGGAACCGAAAAATTCTATATCGGCTACGGCTGGTATCGCAATACGATCGAGGTCCCGGCGACTTGGGCGGGCAAACGCGTCAACATCGAATTCGACGGAGCATTCCAAGTCACCGAGTTGTTCGTCAATGGCCAGCGCGCTGGCGAACACAAGGGCGGTTACACCGGGTTCACGTTCGATATCACCGACGCGCTGAAACCCGGCTCCAACGTCGTGGCGGTGCGGGTGAACAATCTCTGGAATCCACGCATCGCGCCGCGGGCCGGCGAGCATGTGTTTTCCGGCGGCATCTATCGCAACGTGCGCATCGTCGTCACCGATCCGCTGCACGTCGTTTGGTATGGGACCTTCGTCACCACGCCGCAGGTGTCCGAGGAGTCCGCCACGGTGAATGTCAAAACCGAGGTGTCGAACCACTCCGACAAAGCGAAAATCACCAGCCTCACATCCCAAGTAGCCGATGCCGATGGCAAGATCGTCGCAGAAATGACGACCGCCCAAAAAGTCGCCCCCGGAGCCACCCACATCTTCGATCAGACCAGCGCGTCCATTTCCAAACCGAAACTCTGGTCGCCGGAACAGCCGAACCTCTACACGGTGAAAACCACCGTGCTGGACGAAGGCCAGCCGGTGGATGATTTCATCTCACCGCTGGGTTTCCGCTGGTTCAAGTTCACCGCCGACCAAGGATTTTTCCTCAACGGCAAACACCGCTATCTGTTAGGCGCGAACGTCCACCAGGACCACGCGGGTTGGGGCGATGCCGCGGCGGACAACGCTTTCTTCCGCGACATGCGCATCATGAAGGAAGCCGGCTTTGATCTCATTCGCGGCTCGCACTACCCGCACGCTCCTGCGTTCTCGCGGGCCTGCGACGAGGTGGGGATGTTGTTCTGGTCGGAAAACTGCCTCTGGGGCACCGGCGGATTCAAGGGCGACGGTTATTGGAATGCCAGCGCCTATCCGGTCAATCCGGCCGACGAGGCGGAGTTCGAGGCCAGCGTGAAAGCCAGCTTGGCCGCGATGATCCGCATCCACCGCAACCACCCCAGCATCATCGCCTGGAGCATGAGCAACGAACCATTTTTCAGCGACGAATCGGTGCTGCCGAAACTCCGCAAGCTGCTCGCCGATGTGGTCGCCGATACCCGCGAACTCGACCCAACGCGCCCGGCTGCCATCGGCGGCTGCCAGCGCGGGGAAATCGACAAACTCGGTGACATCGCCGGCTACAATGGCGACGGCGCACGGCTCCCGGAATATCAAAACCCGGGCATCCCGAGCGTCGTGAGCGAATACGGCTCCACCGTCGTGGACCGCCCCGGCAAATACGAACCCGGCTGGGGGGAGTTATCTCTAACACCCGGTGCTGATCCCAATCACATCGGTTCGTGGCGCAAACCATGGCGCAGCGGCGAGGCGATCTGGTGCGGTTTCGATCATGGCAGCCAGTTCGGCCGACCCACCGGCGGCATGGGCATCGTCGATTTCTTCCGCCTGCCGAAACGTTCCTGGTATTGGTATCGCAACGCATACCGCCAAGTCCCGCCACCCGCATGGCCGGGCGACGGCGCACCCGCCACGCTGCAACTCGCCGCCGATAAGACCACCCTTAACTCCACCGACGGCACCGACGACGTGCAACTCGTCGTGACTGTGCTCGACAAGGACGGCAAGGAAACCAGCCAGTGCCCGCCGGTCACGCTGAGCATCGAGTCCGGCCCCGGCGAATTTCCCACCGGGCCCAGCATCACGTTCACAGCGGACTCCGACATCGCCATCCGCGATGGCAAGGCCGCCATGGCCTTCCGCTCCCATTACGCCGGTAAAACCCTCATCCGCGCCACTTCTCCAGGCTTGAAGGACGCGACGGTGGAGCTGGTTTCCAAGGGTGGCCCCGAGTTTGTCCCAGGCAAAACCCCGGCCGTGAAACTGAGGGCCTACACGCAGTTGACCGGAGCGGAGGCGAGTCATGCGCTGGTCACGCTGGGTGTCGAAAACCCGACCCGCGCCAGCAGCGAAGCCGCCAACCACAGCGGTCGCCTGGCCAACGACAACAACCCGGCCACGTTCTGGCAGGCCGCCGCCAATGACACTGCCGCCTGGCTGCGCATCGATCTCGAACGCATCGGCGTGGTGAACCGCACCAAGCTCACCTTCCCAACTCCCGGCAACTGGCGCTACAAAATCGAGATTTCCGCCGACGGCAGCAGCGACTGGAAACTCGTCACCGACCAATCCCAATCGGCGAATCCCAGCGCCGTGCGCGAGGACCCGGCTGCCAGCACCGATGCCCGAGGCCGCTATCTGCGAATCACCTTTATCCAAACTCCCGACGGCCAAGCCGCCGCACTCGCCGAACTCGAAGTGCAAGCAACACTGCACGGACAGTGAACAGCACGGTAATGAAATTCCATCATCACAAAACCATGAAATGTTATGTATTGGCGACGCTTCTCATCGCCGCAGCCGGAATCCATCCTGCGTCCGCGCTGGTGTTTGATGATGGAAAACCGGTGCCGGGTGCCGATGTGAAGGCGTGGTTCACCACGGTGACCATTCCAGCTAGACCGACGGTGACGTGGCCGCAAACGGTGGTTGTAAAACCCCAGGAATCCACCGTCGCCGTGTTCGATGTCGGCGATGGCCCCGGCGAGACGGACCTGTTGTTAGAAGGCGGCATCCGCCAGGACGGCGCGACCTGCGGGATGTGCAAGGAAGGCACGGGTCGCATGACCGTGCGGGGCCAGGCCGCGCTCAGCGGCGTCATCACGGTGAAGGCCGGGCAGCTCGATCTGTCGGCCGCCACCCTCGACCCGAAAGTCCGCCTGCAAGTTGCCGAGGGTGCGCGCATCCACGGTCCTAACACCCACGTGCGGGCGCTCTGGCTCGCCGGAGAAAAACAAGCGGCCGGCCGCTGGGGCGCTCCCGGCAGTGTCGCTGCCGGCAAGGCCGACCACGAAGCCCCGCAATTTTCCGGACCCGGCATTCTGACAGTCGAGGACGACTCACCCTCAAACCGCGAGATGTTCCGGCGCATGAAACACGGGTTTTTCGTCCACTACGTCTGGGACAATGGCGGCGGTGCCACGCCGATCCGCAAGGATGGCAGCAGGCCGGGCACCATCGATCAACTGGCCGATGAATTCGACGCGCCGGGCTTCGCGGATGACATGGAAACCATGGGCGTGGACTGCGTGTTTTTCACGGCCTGGCACGCCAACCACTTTCCGCTCTATCCGAGCGCAGTGACCGACCGCACGGCCGGCGGCCAGCGCTCGCCGAAACGCGACATGTTGGGCGACATGATCGACGCCCTGCGCGCCAAGGGAATCCGCGTGTATTTTTACACGCATCCCTTCCAGCCGGTGTTCCAGATGCCGGATTGGTCGGATTACGTCGCCGCTCTGTATGGCGAGATGACCGACCGCTACGGCGATCGCATCGATGGCATGTATTTCGATGAAAACGATCCGGATGGCAACATGCGGCTGGATTTCCGCCGCATCGGCCGCGCAATCCGGCTGCGGAATCCGGACATGGTTCTGGTGCAAAACAACTATGGCAACCTTTATGCCAATGATATCCCGGTCGGTGAGTGGCTGAGCCACCGCGGCACCGACCCGATGAACTGGGGACAGGCGAGTAGTCACCCGATCGCGCATATCATTTCGAATTGGTGGATCGCCTCACAGCCTGTGGAAAGCAAACAAGGCATGTGTTACACCGGCGAGGGCATTTATCGTTTCGCCGTGCTCGCGGCCGGCAGTTGCACCGCGGGCGGCGGCATGCTGTGGGCCACCGGCCCCTACGTCGGCGGAGGATGGGAACACGGCGTGATGGAGGAAATGGGCAAGGCCGGCCGACTCATCGGCGCGGTCAGCGAGTCGATCCGCAAGACCTATCCCAGCCAGTCCTACCCCACCGCCCATGGCACGCCAATCGGCCAGTTGAAATGGGGCGTCGCGACTCGCTCGGTGGACGACACCCGCGAATACCTGCACGTGCTTAAAGCCCCGGAGGGCAAGCAGTTGAAACTGCCGCCGCCAGCCGATGGCAAGCAATTCGCCCGCGCCCGCCTGCTGCCGGGTGGCACTCCGGTGGCGCTGGAACAATCCGCCGACGGACTCACCCTCACGCTCGGCGCGCAATCGGAATGGAATCCCATCAACACGGTCATCGCCATGGAGGTGACCAGCGCCGGCGAACGCTGCTGGACCAACAACACTCACCCCGCGATCCGCTACGAGGGAGCTTCCTGGGCATTGAAACGCACCGAGGGCCTCGGCGATTACGAAAACGACAGGCACGTCGCGACGGCGGATGGCGACCGGTTTTCCATCCCGTTCCAAGGCACCCACATCGATGTGTTCTCCAGCCTCGGCCGGGACCAAGGCGTGGTGGAATTTTTCGTGGATGGAAAAGCCTTCCGCAAAGTCGATCTATCCGAAGGCAAAGACAGCCGCGCGAAGGTGCTTTCGGTGAGCGGACTCGCACCCGGCAACCACGTGCTTGCCGGCGTGAAACGCAGCGGCCGCACGATGGTCGTCGATGGCTTCCAGATCACCGAGATGATCAACAACAACGATCCGCGCATCCGCTACACCAAGCTCACCACCTTCAACGACAATGCCAGCGATGAAAAGAACCCGCTGGCCTACATCACTTATTCGCCCGGCCACTGGCAGTCGCAACCGCGCGATTGGAATGAATACCAGCTCGATGTCACCTGGAGCCAAGTCATGGGAGCCACATTCAAGGTGCGCTTCAATGGCACCGGCATCGTGCTCAAGGGCAATGGCATCGGGGTCATCGACTTTTCCCTCAATGGCGAGTTTCTCAAGAAAACCGACATGGGTTCCGGACCGCGCTCGCACGCTGTCGGCGTCGATATCAACGGCCTGAAACCCGGATGGCACGAACTGACCGGCGTGGTGACAGGCGGCCCCTATGTGCAAATCGATTCGTTCTCAGTCTATCACGGCAATGACGTCAACTGGAAGGGCGTCACGCCCCCCGGGCGCGGTTGTTTCAAGGACGATCTCCACCTCACAAGCGCCGCGCAGGAACTCGCGATGTTGGAGGTATCTGCGGACGATCTGGATGTGCTGGCACCCGCTTTCGATGTGCTGGGCACCGGCCAGTATTGGATCAACGACAACGCGGTGCACCTCACCAACCACTACCGCGACCTTCCACAGGGCTCGATGCTGACCTTCCGCGCCAGCGACGTGATGCGCCTCACTCCAGGCAAACAAAAACTCCGCGTCGTCCTTCACCGCGGTGACCGTCTCGGCCTCGATGCTGTTAGGATCTATCGCAAAGCAGGCGCGGCACCGTAAGTGCAGATCCAAAAACATGCCTCGAAATCACTCAGGACGGACAACTCGCCCCACAAAGCCTCGACATCTTCCGCCAAGCCTCCGCCAAACTGAATTACACAGCAGACCAATCACACCAACCTTCTCATGACACCGACACACCAACAACTCCTCACGCTCGCCTTGCTGGCGGGCATGTCTCTTTCCGCCTCCGCCGCGGATTCCGTCACCCTCGCCAGCCCGGACCAGCGCGTGAGCGCCAAGGTATCCATCAGGAACCAGGAACTCTTCTATCAAATCCAGCTCGCCGGGAAAACCGTGCTGGAAGACGCCCGCCTCGGCGTCACTGTCGATGGCGTGGACCTCGGCTCCGGCATCAAGGATCTCAAATATGTCGCAATCACCGAGCACAAGGAGCAATACCATCTCAATGGCGATGAAAGCCTGCTGAAAAGCCATGACAAACGAGTCACCATCACCGCCGAGCGCGAGGGCGAGCCACTTGTGATCCAACTCCGCGCCTTCGATGGCGGCCTCGGATTTCGATATATCATTCCTGGCAATGCCGCCCGCAAAATCAGCGGCGAGGCCACAGCTTGGAAACTCCCCTCCAAAACCAAAATCTGGTTCCGCACCAACACCCACGGCGACTATTCGGACCGGGCACAAGCCGCAGACATCGGCGCACTGCCGGTCGACAAGGAAGTCGTCGGTCCGCTGTTAGGTGAACTCCCCGGCGGCGATGGCTACGTCGGGATCACCGAAGCGGATCCATGGAATCACTCCGGCCTGAGTTTCAGATTCAACTCCGGCGAAACCATCGCCGCGCAGTTCAAATATGACACCGAGTGGACTGTCCCCGGCGGTTCACCTACTGCGTGGCGCGTCGCCATGGTCGGCAGCGATCTCAACTCCGTGATGCAGGGCCGGCAGCTTGTCACCCATCTATCCCCTGCCCCCGATCCGAAGCTCTATCCACAAGGATCGAAAACGCCCTGGATCAAACCCGGCCGCTCGGCCTGGAGCTGGCTCGATCCCCACGCCCGCGCCCGCGGCGGCGTCACCGTGGAACATCAGAAGCGCTTCATCGACATGGCCGCGCAACTCGGATTCGAATACAACACCGTCGATGACGGCTGGGAAATGTGGCCGGACAAATGGAAGACGCTCACCGAACTCGCCGCCTATGCGAAATCGAAAAACGTGAAACTCGTCGCCTGGAAAGACACCGCCGATGGCGACCGCGTCCCGGACCCTGCGGACAACTATGCGAACCTCCGCGCCTTCCTCGACAAGTGCCGAGACGCCGGCCTCGCCGGCATCAAGATCGACTTTCTCTGGGGCAACCCGCTGATCGGCGAGGGCACCAAGACACTGAGCTACATGCCCGTCGTCTATCGCATGTGCGCCGAGCGACAACTCGTCGTCAACTTTCACGGAGCCGTCAAACCGACCGGCCAAGCGCGCACCTGGCCGAACGCCATCACCCAGGAACCGGTGCTCGGCATGGAAGCCGGTGCCGCCCCTGCGGATGCCACCATCGTCGCCTTCCTTTGCGGTCTATCAGGTTACTGCGACTACACGCCCGGAGTCTTCGCCGCAGGAGAAAAAACCGAGATGCGCGGCAAGTCCACTTGGACGCACCAGCTCGCGCTCGGCATCGTCTTTTGCTCACCCGTGCAACACTGGGCCAGCGGCCCCGAGCTAACAGCCAGCGCAGTTCCCGTAGGTTCGCTCGAACGCACGATCTATCAGTCGATCCCACCCACTTGGGACGAAACCGTCGTGCTCGCAGCTAGCAAACCCGGCAGCATCGCCGCCTTCGCCCGCCGCAAGGGCAAGGACTGGTTCGTCGGAATCATCAACGGCAATGAGAACGAAGCGGTGGCGCTTGATAAACTCAAACTCCCATTCCTTGGGGCGAAAAAATATAACTGCGTGTGGGTGGCTGATGGAGCGAAGCCGGATGAATTTCAAACCGGCAGATCGCCCGGCGTCAGCAATACCAATCCTCTCAGCGTGAAACTCTCTGCTGGCGGCGGCTATGTCGCCATCCTCCGTTCCGAATGATTTCCACATCTTCCATCAACTGGATGACCAAAGTCTTTTCCTGAGTGATCGCTCTCGGACTGGTCCTTCACAGCAACGCGGCCGGCAAGCCCGCCGGGGAGGTACTCGCGAATGTCAGGGACTATGAATTCATGACTTGGCTCGACGGCCTGCGTGATCCCAATTTCCGCATTCAAACCTCACGCAATGTGCTGAACTACCACCACCCAGCGTTCGGTCCCACCGCGCCCAGACCGCCGGTCTCCTTGTCGTGCCAGGTGACGGGACACGGTGGCATCGCCTGTGATCCATCCCACAGCGGCCTGGAAACCGCCGCATGGCAGGACCGCGTCTCGTTTGTGTTGCGGATTTCTCCTACCGCCGCAGTTACCGAAGGCTCGCTTGAAATGGCTCTGGACCTGCCGGACGGCTATCGGAAATTGCTCACCGACGGAGAGGTCCGCGCACTCTGCAACGACAGCGGCGCGGGCTTTGCGATCCTCGGCAGCACGGGGCCGACTTCGGTGGAAATCGATGCAGCACGAGCCGTGGTGACCGCAAAACGAAGGTCGCAAATTGGGTGCCGGGAGAGTTGGTTTCTGTTGGAATCATCATTGATCCCGTCCCATCCGGTGTGGATAAAGCTCTCAAACCGGCTTCCGCCAATGAGACCTCGCCTCTCTCCGTGAGTGCGAAGGGAATGGTCCCGGACAAGGGCTCTCCCGCGGCGACTTGTGAGAATGCGGGCGGCCCGCCCACGTCATTGGTCCAATACTTCAAGGATTGGTGTGATCCGCAGGCCCATGAAATCGGCTCGAACCATGGCGAGCTTGCCCACATCTGGTCCGGCATCCCGGGCAACACGGCAGGTCGCCGAGCAACGCACCGGGCCTCCGAATTCTGAGAATCGGCGGCGTTCTGTGTCGATCAGGTCGAATTTTCACCGATTTTCCAGAAATTCAGCGGCTTTGGCCTTGCCATAGTCACCGCGGCGGCTAGTTTCGGCGTTCGTTTTTCTTTCTACTGACAGACGGTTGGCGCCCCGGTGTCTGTCAGTTTTACTTCTCGGGGCAATTTCAGGAAGAAAACGTAACCAACTAACACAACCCCAAACCAGATACCATTATGGCTTACGCATGTGCGGAACCCACCAACCAGGCACTTAACGACCTGATCGACTCCAAATTCCGCGAATTCCGCGAAGGATCGATTGTCAAAGGAACGATTCTCGAAATCCGCCCTCAAGTCGTGCTTGTCGACATCGGCTACAAATCCGAGGGAGCGATTCCATCAAACGAGTTCGAGGACGAAGAAATCGAAATCGGCGACGAAATCGAGGTTCTCCTCGAGAAACTTGAAAACGACGAAGGCATGGTCGTTCTCTCGAAAGAAAAGGCTGCCCACAAACAGAACTGGGAGAAAATCGTCAAAGTCTTCCAAGACGGCGGTCTCGTCCGTGGCAAGGTCAAGTCGGTCGTCAAAGGCGGACTCACCGTCAACGTCGGCGTGGAAGCCTTCCTTCCGGGCTCGCAAGTGGACATCATCCCACCCAAGGATCTCAACGAATACGTCGGCAACGTTTACGAGTTCAAAATCGTCAAAGTCAACGACGAGCGCAAGAACATCGTTCTTTCCCGCCGCGAAGTCATCGAAGCAGAGCGCTCCGAGCAGCGCCAGACCTTCCTCCAGTCCGTCAAAATCGGCGACAAGGTCACCGGTGCGATCAAGAACATCACCGACTTCGGTGCCTTCGTCGATCTTGCTGGCATGGACGGACTCCTCCACATCACCGACATGTCGTGGGGCCGCATCAACCACCCTTCCGAACTCCTTCACATCGGCCAATCCGTGGATGTCGTCATCCTCGATGTGGACAAGGAAAAGGAGCGCGTTTCCCTCGGTCTCAAGCAGACCTCGGAAAACCCATGGGAAGACATCGAGCGCAAGTACCCCATCGGCCACAACGTCAAGGGTCGCGTTACGAAGCTTCTTCCCTACGGCGCTTTCATCGAGATCGAAAAGGGTGTCGAAGGCCTCGTCCACGTTTCCGAACTCAGCTGGGTCAAGCGCATCACTCGCCCGAGCGATGTCCTCGAAATCGGCCAAGAGATCAAAGCCGTCGTCCTCGGCATCAGCATCGAGGAGCAGAAAATCTCGCTCGGCGTGCGTCAGCTCGATTCCAACCCATGGGATGAAATCGAACTTCGCTACCCGATCGGCGCGACGATCAACGGACCGGTCCGCAATCTCACCGCTTACGGTGCGTTCGTGGAATTGGAAGAAGGCATCGACGGTATGATTCACGTCTCCGACATGTCCTGGACCCGCAAGATCAACCACCCATCCGAAGTTCTGAAGAAGAACGACGAAGTGGAAGCCATCGTGCTGGCCATCGACAAGGCGAACCAGCGTGTCTCCCTCGGCATCAAGCAGACCGAAGGCGACCCATGGAGCATGATCGACAGCCGTTTCAAGGTCGGCGACCTCGTCAAGGGAACCGTCGCCAAGATCGCCTCGTTCGGTGCATTCATCAGTCTTGATGGTGACATTGACGGCCTCATCCACATTTCGCAACTCAGCGAGGACCACGTGGAGAAGGTCAAAGACATCATCAAGGTCGGCGAGGAAATCGAAGCCCGCGTGATCAAGGTGGACAAGGTCGAGCGCCGCATCGGTCTTTCCATCAAGGCCGTCGGTTACACGGACGACCAGTTGAAGAAGGAAAGCGCCAGCTTCGAAAGCCTCCGTCCATCCTCCGAGATGGTGGGCTTGGAGCAGGCGTTCAACCTCGCTTCCGCCGCCGCCTCCGAAGACTGGAGCCCAGGTCAGGACAACTAATCCAGAGGCTGCGGGCGACTTGCCCGCAAGCCCCAATCAAGAAGCCGGACGGGAGCAATCCCGCCCGGCTTTTTTTTGCGGGCATGATGGTTCGCAACCGGGCCGGAGAGACGCGCAACCCACGTTGCCAATGCAAGCTACCGCTCGCATTCCGGAGCTACACGAGTAAAACATCGGGACTTTGCCACCGTGTCGCTGTGGCTCGGGAGATTCCTTGCGATGCCATTCAAGGCGGATGGACGTTGATTCACCGCAGCCCCAAGACCTAACAGAAACACTCCTGTAGGGTCATTTGAAAAATCTTCGCCGGGATGCAGGCAAGACTAGACGCCAAGGCAGGATTGCGTATTACTGTCGCCCGACGGTTGTTTACGACAGCAGCCGTTTGAAATGCCGCCGTGGTGGAATGGTAGACACGCCAGACTTAAAATCTGTTGATCTCACGGTCGTGCCGGTTCGAGTCCGGCCGGCGGCACTTCTGATTTTCCCGTGCAAAATCCAAGGTAAATGCCGACCTTCAGGATGACCGGAAGACCTTGATCCGTGAACAACATTCTTCACTTAAAGCCTCGCAATGCGGCGGCTTCCGGCTAAGGTTTCCTCCAATGGCGTGAGCCATGATCCAGCCGGCACCGTCGGCTACTCCCCCCCCAAAATCAACCAGTCCATGAAAACATCCCCCCTCATTCTAACAGCCTGCGTTTTTGGCGCAGTCTTGATCGCCCCCTTCGCATCCAGTGCGTTTGCCTCGCTTCACGCGCAAGCCCGGACGCCTGATCTACGCCTGCCGAAAACGGAGTATCCGATTGGAGAAAACTGCGTGATCACGGTCGATCCTTCGGCGAGTTCCCTTCCGAGCTATCCAGGACAGACGCGGATCAACACGGGATTCGTGGCCCCTGGCTCCGTCAGAGGAGTCCTCACAAAAGTCGATGACCAGTGGCTGATCCTCAAAGAAGGGATCAACGAAAACTGGATTCCACGCGACAAGGTGTTGCTGCTCCGGGTGGGACCTTGAACGAGCGCCGTCTGTAGCCTTGGAAGGCGCAGCTGTTTCAGCGGACTTCCTGCTTGCCACGCCATCGTTTCCCCGTCCCAATTCCGGGAAACATGGCCACTCTTTTACGGATTCTCCGTCATACGTTTCGATTTCCCTGGCAAAGCGGGCTCTCCCTCGTGATGGCCGTGGCCTGCACCGTGCTGGTTCTGGTTTTGCCGGGGATCACGATGCAATTCATCGACGTGATCATTGCCAAAAAGCGACCAGACCTCATCATCCCGACCGCCGCCGTCGGCATCGGCGCGATTTTACTGCGGCAGGCGATTTTCACCCTACGCACATACTATAACAACTCCCTGGAACTCAAGCTCACCCATTTGATCCGAGTTGAGTTGTATGACAAGCTCCAGCGTTTGCCGGTGAAGTGGTTTGACTCGAATTCCTCGGGTGAGATCATGTCGCGAGTGTCGAACGATGTCCCCACCACCAACCGGGTGATCATCGAGGGAGTGGACCAGGCGATCGCAGCGGTTCTCCAGTTTCTCATCGTATTGGGATATATGTTTTGGCACTCGTGGCAGCTTACCTTGGTGACCTTGCTTCCACTGCCATTCATCGCGATGATCACCACATGGTGGAGCCGTCGCTCGGAACCGATGTGGCGTGAGTCCTCGGAAGCAAGTTCGGCGCTCAATGCGATTCTGCACGATAATCTCTCCGGCATTCGCCAGATCAAGGCATACACGGTGGAGCCGGAGGCGCTGGATGCTTTCGACAGGGCCTCGCGCAAGGTCGGTGAAAAGACCATGACGGTGATGCGCGGGCAGGCCTTGGTTTGGCCGGGGGTTTCCTTCATCGCTGAATCAGGGATCATCCTGATGGTCGCTTTTGGTGCCTGGGCCGCTCTTCAAGGGCAGATCCAAGCGGGGGTGGTGGTGTCATTCCTGGTGGCATGGGGATTTTTGTTTGATCCCATTTCGCGGATCAACACGCTGGCA
>CALMKO010000031.1 GCA_937867415.1 uncultured Verrucomicrobiota bacterium
CCGTTACCCCGGGGCCAGGCGGCACCAGCCCCACCCGCCAGCGCCGCGGACGCCGGATCAACAAGCCAGAGGTCTGCCGCCATGGAATCCCCAAGACCGGCCGGATGGGGGCGAAAGTGCTCGACGTCGTGGCATCCAGCGGGCTTGATCCTGTGCAGCGACATGACCGACGACATTGCACCCACCCCCGAGATTTCCTCCGAGCCAGCCCCACCAACGCCAGCACGCGCCCGCCGGGCCGCGAGTCCGCGGGCGAAGAAGGCTGTGGCGGTGATTTCACCCGAAGAGCCCGCTGCGGCGGATCAAGCAAGCATTCCTTTTCCCGCATCCTCACCCGCGAGCGATGAATCGCCAGCGGATGGCGGCCAAGCCGGCGACGACTGGCCGGAGCCGGAAGTCGAGGCGGCTGGAGCTCCGGTCTCGCAGTCGGAGTCCGCCAAGCGCAAACGCCGCCGACGCAAGGGCAAGGGCAAGTCCCACGAAGCGCCGCAATCTGCGGCGGAGGTCACTCATGAAGAGCCCTCCCCCTTGCCATCTCCGGAGGCCAGGTCCGCCGATTTCCCGCACGAGCCGCGGCCGAAAACCCACGCGCCGCAGCCGGCGCCGGTGAGGCCCAGAATCGACCCTGAACTGCTCACCAAGATGGCCTGGAAAATCTATCTGGCGGAGGTGAGTGAGGAGGGGGTCGCGCTGATCGGCGATCAAGATGCCAAAGATCTCTCCCGGCGGTGTTTCCGGCTGGCGGAGATCTTCATCGAGGAGCAGTCCCGGCGGCGTTAGAAATGCCAACGAGCGGCACCATCCGTGCGGATGCGCGGAGGATGCCGCCCGGGGATTGGCGGGATATGACGCCTCAGTTCACATGAATTTGCCGTGGCTTGGCCTCTTCACGGAGGGGAACTTGCAAGGTCAGGATGCCGGCATCAAGCGCCGCAGTCGTCTGGGTGCCATCAAGACGGGATGCAAGCCGGAGGCTGAGTCCGTAGTGGGTGATGGGCCGCACGTCACCATGCGTCTTCCAGTCCTGCGGCGTCTCTTGATCACGCCGCGCTTCGATTTGCAAACTTCCCTGAAGCAGGGTGAGCTTGAGATCGTCCCTTTTCACTCCGGGCAAGGCGATCTGGACTTGGGTGCCTTGATCATTTTCCGTCACCCGGTACTGCGGGCGATGGATGGTCTCAGGGTTTTCCCGGGACAAGGCGTTGTCTGTTGGATATTGGCAGGTATTCATCGGTTGCTTGTTTGTTTTTTTGTTAGGTTGTTACGGGTTATTGGATCTGGATGGTCGTCGGTTCAGGGATCACGGTTGGCCGCTTGGGCACGGTGATCTCAAGGACCCCGTTTTCAAGTTTGGCGGAGATGGCGGCGGTATCGACATCCTCACCCAGCTTCCACTGGCGCTCGACCTTGCCGCCGAACCCTTGCTCCGGCGGGGTCTCGGCGCTGAGTTGAAGCAACCGATCTGTCACCGTAAGGCCCATGTCGGCTTTGTTGTAGCCCGGTAGATCGAGACGGATGATCCAAGCTTCCGGAGACTCGTGAAACGATTCACGGGAGTGAGTCAGGAAGCTGGCATCAGCCAGACTGCGATCGATCAGGCGGTTGATTTCGTGGACCCAGGTGCGGGCAGGTTGGTATCTTTGGATGATGTTCATAGGTGGTATTGAGTTCATACGTTCACTTGCAAAATCCGTACAAAAGCGAAAAAAGATCTATTTATCATTGAAAATCAATGAATTACGAATCACATCCAGTCCTCGCAAGTGAAGAGTTGTGGGAGATTTCCCGGCAGACATGTCGCACTTGGGACGCTTTGGCCGAGTCAGGGTGACTCATGGCAGCGCAAGAAGTCCTTGCCGCAAGGGCGGAGTTCATCGATCATCCCCGCTGACTACGGTCACCGTCCCATGCTGAAGCTCTTCTTGATTTTTCTGTTAGCAGTCTCTTCGTCGCAGGCGCAAACGGGCCGGCAGATTGTTGATTCCGCCCGCAGGCAGATCGGCGTGACCGTGGGATATGATCCCTCCTATACCACGCTCAAGTATCCGGGCGGGGACGTTCCAGCGGAGCGCGGGGTGTGCACGGATGTGGTGATCCGTGCGCTCCGGGATGGCTTGGGCAAGGATTTGCAACAGCTCGTGCATGAGGACATGGCCAGGAACTTCAGCGCCTATCCAAAGAACTGGGGACTCGCGAAGCCGGACAGGAACATCGATCATCGGCGTGTTCCGAATCTACAGGCCTGGTTCAAGCGCAAGGGCCATGCGCTGCTGCTCACGCCGGAAAAGGATGCCAACAGGTTTCTTCCGGGGGATCTGGTGACCTGCACGGTGCCTCCCCATTTGCCTCATATCATGATCGTCAGTGACAAGAAGACGGCCGAGGGGGTGCCGTGGGTCATTCACAACATCGGCGGCGGGGCACGGGAAGAGAACGTGTTGTTCACGTTCCCGCTTACGGGGCACTATCGGCTGAAGTGAGGCTGGGATCAGGACTATGGGATGTTGCGGAGTTTCTTTTGTTCCGCGAGCCATGCCTTGTCGTTGTCGGAGAGGTGGGTCTCCAGGGTTTGGGAGCGTGTCCCATCGGGCTCGATGAAGGTGAGATGCCCCTTGGAGTAGGATGTGAGCTTGGCAAACACCTTGCGGTCGCGGCGGTCCTGCCAGTCGCGATAGCCCTTTTTTTCCAAGCTCTTGCGCCACGTCTGATAGGCGGTGGATGAGACGGCCTCGCCGTGCTTGAGTTGGCCCCAGAGGAAATCGGCATCACCGCGTTTGTAGCCGCGGTAGCGGCCGATGACTTCGCCGCTGGGGTTGAGGAGGATCAACGAGGGGAGGCCCAGGACTTTGTAGCGTTTTTTGAGGCTTGCGTAGTAGTTTTTCACAGAGATCCGGTAGCTTTCACTGTCGCTCAGGTCTGCATTCGGGTCTTTGATTTTGATGTTAGCGGCGTCCACCCGGAGGCGGACGAGCTTCTCCGTGGCCCAGTTGCCGAAGTCGTTGGTTGAGAAGAGCTCCTGGCTCAGAGCCTTGCACATGGGACTGCTCTCGGAATCGGTGAACCAGATGAGGAGCGGCTTGCCCTCGCGCGCGGATCGTTGTTTGGCGACGGTCTCGCTTTCCTCCCAGGGGCCGCGTTTGGCGTTGGCAAGGAGGGATGAAAGCTCGGGGAGTGGAGCGTCCGGGTCATCCGGGTCGGTATAGACGATGTCTTCCTCCGGGGTGAGTGCCGCAGCTCGGGAGGTGGAGGCTTGGTTGCCACCCGGAAGCACCGGAGTTCCGGGGTCTGGGTTTTTCGGGCGAAGCTGAGGAGGGATGCCGGTGGGGCCGAAGGGTTGCTCATCGGGCTTTTTCTCCGCGGGTTTCTTCCCGATGCCGAGGGGGCCACACGAGGTCAGTGCCGCAGCGGAAAACAGGACCAGCAAGACGAAGCGCATCAGAACGAAACGGGGAAAAGGTGGACTACTTTTTCAAACGGACCGGTGTGCCGCAATAGGTGCAGCGGAACCACTTGAAAAGAAGGAGATGGATACTGACGGGGATGATGTAGCCGAGTCCGCGGATGTGATGCGCCTTGGAGTTTTTCAAGCACATGCGCGGGACAAACATTTTCTGCCCGCAAATCCGGCAGCTGCAACCTACGCCCAAGATGGCGTAAGCGATTCCGAGCACGGGCAGGCTGACCGGGAAGACGAGGAGCCACTTGGGAACCCAGCTGAAGTGGGCGGGAATCTCCTGCGAGAGTAGCAAGAGGGCTGCCGAGAGAATCCCTAAGGGCAACAGCGCCATCACAAGCAGGGTGATGACTGCTCCGATCGCGATGGAGACAGGGTGGCTGTGAAGCACGCCGCGGATGTAGGCACGCGACTGAGGATCGCGGCCGAGATTGGTCTCTAGGCGAGGTCCACGGATCAGGGCGACGCGGTCATTGTCGGCATCCGCCTGGGTGGTGACATTCCGCTGGATGCCGCCCAGAAAAACGTCGGTGGACTTGATACGGGAGCTGTCGATTTCGAGGCGGCTCGCGCTGGTATCGGCAATGATGACATTGCTGGAGCCGATGGACTGCCGCACGACGGCCTTGGGCGCGGGGACGCGCTGATCAACCCTCACATCGAGATCACCGGAATAGCGGTTGAGCAAAATGGCAGCGGGAATATCTCCGACGGCCAATTGCTGGGCGACGAGGAGGCGGGCTGGCAGCGGGATGGCGAAGGGGGCGACCGCGAGCATCGAGGCGACCTGTGGGGATAGCTCGTGGTTGATGGCAGCTTGTGCCTCCTGCGGTGTCTCAGCGGGTATGGGTGCGATGGTGCTGCCGGTGCTGCCGGTGCTGGCGGTGAGCTCGCGGGCGGAACGGATCCATTTTTCGATGTTGCCGCGTGAGAACGGGCGCTTGGAAATCTGGAGAATCTTGTTCGCGCGGTCCAGCTCGCGGGCGAGGTCATCCGCGCCAGCGTTGGCAAGTGACTCGGCGTCAGGAAAGCCCGCCGCATCGAGGAGTTCGAGAGCGACCTTGCCGATTCCTGGGATTTTTTCGAGCTTCGTCATACAGGCGGGAGTCGGCCCGCAGCAGAAGTGTAATGACAGACCCCTTCTTGGCAAGCGGTCATGCCAGCGCTGCTAGAAGTTCGCGGAGTTGCTGGAGTTTTGCCTTCCAATCTTCGAGCCGTGCCTTTTCCTGGACCACCACTTCAGGGGGGGCGCGATCGACAAAGCTGGCGTTACCAAGCTTGCCTTCGCATTTCCTGACCTCGATCTCGATGTTGGAAATCTCCTTGGCCAGGCGGAGTCGCTCGGCCTCCACGTCGATCAATCCTTCCAGCGGCATGTAAACCTCGCCGATGCCGGTAACGGCGGCAGGAGTGCCTTTGGGGGCGTCGTAAGACGGGTCGATGGAAATTTCGCTGGCACCGACGAGCAGGGCGAGGGTCCGGGTCTCGGCGGCGAGCCACTCAGGAGCCGCCTTGATGACGAATTTGATGTCCTTGCGGGAGCCCATTTTGTATTCCGCCTTGAGGTTGCGCAGGCGGCCGGCGGACTCGTAGATCTCGTGGGCGAGGGCTTGGGCGGCGGCGATTTTTTGCGCTGAGATGGAGGCGAGCAAGGGGGCTGCCGGGAGCACTTTTTGCATGAGAAACTCGCCATCCGCGACGTAGCCCATGCGCTGCGAGAGTTCTTCGGTGACGTGGGGCATGTAGGGGGAGAGGAGCTGCAGGTAGCGGCCCATGATGATGTCGAAGACGCCGAGGGTGCGCGCCTTCACATCGGGCAGGGCGGTGTCGCGGAGGTCGAGCTTGAGAGCCTCGAGGAACTTGTCGCAGAAGTCGTTCCACAGGAATTCGTAGAGGCGGTGGGCGATTTCTCCGAAGCGGTAGTCGGCGTAGAGACGCTCAAGGTCGCTGCTGAGCTCGTCGAGCTTGGCCATGGCGTTGAGGTGGAACGGGTTGAGGCCGTCCAGGCTATCGAGCGCTTGGAATGGCTCGCCACCCATCTGCCGGAGGCGGCAGGCGTTGTAGAGTTTGTTGGCGAAGTTACGACCTTCCTCGATGGAGACCTCGTCGAAGCGCAGGTCGCTCCCGACGGGGGCGGTGCGAAGGAGGCCGAAGCGCAGGCCATCCGCGCCGTATTTCTCCATCAGGTCGATGGGGTCGGGCGAGTTTCCGAGGGATTTCGACATTTTCCGACCTTTCAGGTCGCGGATGATCGAGGTGAAATAGACATTTTTGAAGGGGAGTTCGCCGGTGAACTCGTAGCCGGCCATGATCATGCGTGCGACCCAGAAAAAGATGATGTCTGGACCGGTGACGAGGTCATCGGTCGGGTAGAATTTTTTCAAGGTGGGGGTGGGTGAGTTCACATCCGCCATGGTGGCGAAGGGCCAGAGCCAGGAGGAAAACCAGGTGTCCATGACATCTTCGTCACGGGTCCAGTTTTCCGGATCGGAAGGGGGGGTGATTCCGACGTGGATGTCGCCGGCGGAGAAGTCGGCCATGCCGAGGGCCTCCGCATTTTTGAGGTCTGCGAGTTTGTCCTTGCGGTACCAGACGGGAATTTGGTGACCCCACCAGAGTTGCCGGGAGATGCACCAGTCTTGGAGATTTTCCATCCAGTGGGCATAGGTTTTCGCCCAGCGCTCCGGGCGGAATTTGATGTCGCCGTTTGCGACAGCGTCCGCGGCTTGCTGGATGCAGGGGTATTTGAGAAACCACTGCATGGAGATCCTGGGCTCGATCGGGACATTGCCGCGCTCCGAGTAGCCGACGTTGTTCTCGTATTCCTCGACCTTGAGGAGCAGTCCCATTTCCTCAAGTTTCGCCGCAGCACGCTTGCGGGCGACGATGCGGTCCAGGCCGTGCAGGTCGGGGCACTCGGGGCAATGGACGTGACCTTCCGGCGTGAGGACGTCGATGATTTCGAGGTTGTGGCGGATGCCGATTTCAAAGTCCGCCTTGTCATGGGCCGGGGTGATTTTAAGAGCACCGGTGCCGAACTCGATGTCCACGTGATCGTCCGCGATGATGGGAATCGGGGCGTGGGGAAAGGGCCGGAAGACCATACGTCCGACGTATTTGGCGAAGCGCGGGTCCTTGGGGTTCACTGCCACCGCCACGTCACCCATGAGTGTTTCAGGACGGGTGGTGGAAATTTCAAGAAACTCGCCGGGAGCGTCGGTGAGCTCGTATTTCATGAAATAGAGCTTCGAGCGCTGCGGCGTCATGATGACCTCCTCATCGGAAAGAGCTGTTAGGGATACCGGACACCAGTTGACCATGCGCTTACCACGGTAGATGAGGCCTTTTTTGAAAAGCTCGACGAAGACATGGCTGACCCACTCGGTGTAGGGCTCATCCATCGTAAAGCGCTCACGGCTCCAATCGCACGAGCAACCGAGCCGCTTGAGCTGGTTCACGATGATGTGTGCGTGCTTGTCTTTATAATCCCAGACGCGCTTGAGAAACTCCTCGCGACCCAGATCGCGGCGGCTCACACCTTCCTTCTCGCGGACCTCGCGCTCGACCTTCGCCTGGGTGGCGATGCCGGCGTGGTCGGTGCCGGGAAGCCAGAGGACCTCCTTGCCGTTCTGGCGGGCACGACGGGCGAGGATGTCTTGGAGGGCATTGTTGAGGACGTGCCCGAGATGCAAAATTCCAGTGACATTCGGCGGTGGAATGACGATCGAATACCCGTCCTTCGTAGAGGAAGGATCGGCTTCAAAGCATTTTCCGGCGATCCAGGCTGCGTACCATTTGGCTTCAACGGCTTGGGGTTCATAGGCTTTCGCTAACTCAGACAACATAGGGGCGGATGAATGCCAGAGCCACGGGGCTTTGTCCAGCATCAGCGGACCGACTGGCGGCTTGATCGCCGTTTTTTCCCCAAGCGGGTCTGGATGCGCTCAGGAGGAAAGGCCGCGGGAGGCGAGAAGCTTGTCCACGTATTTCGCCAGCATGTCAGTCTCCAGATTCATGGTTTGACCGATCTCGGCGCGATGGAGGTTGGTATGCGCCCAGGTGTGGGGGGTGATCCAGAAGAGCACTCCGTTTTCCGACAATTCAGCGATGGTCAGAGAAATGCCATCGAGGGTGATCGAACCCTTGTCGATGCAAAGTCGATGAATCTGCGGTGGCAACGCGACCCCGACGATGTGATCCTGCCCGGATGCCTCAAGTCTTTGGATGACCCCGGTGCCATCGACATGACCTTGCACAAAATGACCGCCAAAGCGGTCGCCGACCATCATCGCACGCTCCAGGTTGACGATGGATCCGGCGGAGAGATTTCCGAGGGAGGTCACGCGCAAGGTTTGGGCCAACAGGTCGAAGGCGACTCCGGCAGGGGTGAAATCTGCCACCGTCAGGCAGCAGCCATTGATCGCAACGGAGTCTCCGAGTGCCAGCTCTTCAGCAAACGGGATTTCCAGGATGAGCCGCGCCTGCTCGCCCTTCGACTCAAGAGTAACAACCTTTCCAGTGGATTCGACAAGCCCGGTGAACATGGAAAATCAAGGGTTAGCTGGAGCCGTCGTGGGCACGGGCTTCACGGGGGCGAACATTTCATCAATACCACGATCGGGGAAAAACATCATGCAAAGTGCGGCGATGATGGTGGGAATGAAGGCTCCCAAGGCAAGCTTGAGCGGAGAAACCCCTTCGCCGAAGAATCTTGCGAGCAGCGCTTGTCCAGCAGGATTGGGCGCATTGGCGATGACAGTGAGGCCGCCGCCTGTGACCGCACCTGCCAACACCGCATACTTGAGCTGCGGAGAAAGCCCCTCGACCTGGCTGGCGAGGAAGGTGATCGCAGCGTTGTCATTGAAGGAAGTGAGAATGGTGGAGCCAATGAACAAAGGCCATTCCGTGAGACTGGAAATGATGGGTGCCAGCCACCAACCTTGAAGGCCGCCGTGGATCACCAACCCGCCGAGAAAAAAGCCCACTAAAATCGGGCCACGCAGCTTGGTCTCGCTCTGGTGGTGGGCCGTGGCCTGCGAAAAGGCCAGGAAAAACAAAAATCCACCGATGAACAGAGGAGGGTAATGGGCAAAGGCCACCGTCCAGGCCATGAACAACAGATGCGTGATGGTCACAAAGAGCGGCACCTTGCGCTCCTCCTCGATCATGTCACCTTTTCCATCCCCATCGTGATCTCCCGAACGCCGGGCCATTTCCGCGAGCTCTTTGCGGAAGAACGAAAAGTAAATCAGACTGGAAACGATAATTGCAACCAGCGCCTTGTCCCCGAAGTGCAAGAACATCTCCACCGTCGTAAGCCCCCATTTCTTGGCAACCATCAGCACAGGCGGCGCGGCGAAGTTAGTCAGCACACCACCGATGGAGATATTCACAAACAACAGGCCGAGGGTCGCGTAGGCAAACCGGGGCGATGGCTTGAGCTTGTAGAATTTCTTAGCCAGCAGCATGGCCGCGATCGTCATGGCTCCCGGCTCAGTGATGAATGAGCCGAGAACCGGCGCGATGATCATGATCGTAAGCCACCAAGCCGCGGGCGTCTGCTTTCCGAACTGCGCGAAGAATTTCAGGCAGCCCTCCGCAAAATGAAGAACTGGCCGGGTGGACGCAAATGCCATGATGACGACTACGAACAAGGGCTCCGTGAAATTCACTCCCATGATATACGACTTCACGGTGCCTAGATCGTAAAAGGAAAACATCGCCGCAACCAAGGCGATCACCCAGATGCCGAAGATCGCCTCAACTTCACCCAGGAAATGCAACATCGTCGCCTTGAAGCTCACCATTTGGCTGGCAACCGCCGCTTCCCCCATTGCCGCTTGGGCGCGCCGGACATCGGCCTCGTGGTCGTGCTGCACCTTATGCGAGTATTTCATGATCGGCACCGCCACGAAAGTATGGGCGATCGCCAGCACGAAGATCACCGTAGCCACTAACAGGAATGGTTGTTGCTTCGCACGAAAAACGAGTTTTTCACCAATGGTCTGCAAGCCCTGGGATTTTTCCATTTCGGGAAATTTCGCCATCTCCGTGATGAATTCCGGGGCACTACCTGTCGGGCTCGCAGCGAAACTCTGAGCCGGGCTCAGCAGCAGGACGATGGTGCAAACAAAGAGAAGTAGTTTCATAATTCTTGGAACTGGCAGCACGGCAGTCATAGGAGCCTTCTCCCCAAGCCGCAAGGCAAACAGATCCAAGTTGAGAAATTACGAAAGATTCCAAATCGTCACAGCGTTTGGCTTGGCCCGTCCCCATTCGGCCACTTCGTCCATCCAACTCTCAACCGCCCTGATACCATCGTGAATTTCACTTCCCTCGTCATCTTCATGTCGGCCATCTCCTGCATCCATGCGGATCCGGTCTGGATCTGGTCCACCCCGAACGCCGCCGCTCGGGAACAGGTGACGTTTGTGAAAAAATTCGCCCTCGACGGCGAAATGGCCTCGGCACGCCTCCATTTCACCTGCGACAACGGAGCCACCGCATGGATCAATGGGAAACAAGCCGCTGTGAACCTCGACTGGGACAAGCCCACCCTAGAGAATGTCTCGGAACTTCTCAAACCAGGTGAAAACGAAATCCGCGTGGCAGCCCAAAACAACGGCTCGCTTGCCGGCCTCGTCGCGACACTGACGATCCGCTTCGTCGGACAGCGTCCGCCACAGCTGATCGAAACCGGGCCTGACTGGCTCGCTGCGAAAACCGGCACCCGGGACTTCCAGCCGGCAATGGTCGTGGCACCCTATGGCGCAGATCCTTGGGGGAAGGCACTGCTTGCCAAAACAGCAGATACGTCGGCACTCCCCGATGAGACGCAGATTCAAGCTCCTCCCGGATTCAAGGTGGAGCGGATCTACACCGTCCCCAAGGAACAAGAAGGCTCGTGGGTCACTCTTACGGAGGATTCAAAAGGACGCCTCATCGCCGGAGATCAGTATGGGGGGATCTATCGAATCACCCTGCCGGCATCCGGCTCGGAATCAAAAACCCAGGTGGAAGCACTTCCACTGCCCAAGGGACCCAATGGCGAGGTGATCGGTGGAGCGCATGGTCTTCTCCATGCCTTTGACAGCCTCTATCTGATGAATAACGAGTTCAAGAGCAAGGGACTTTGGCGCATCAGGGATACCGACGGAGACGATCAGTTCGACCAAGCGGAGCGTCTCATCCCACTGGAAAACGGCGGCGAGCATGGCGTTCACGGCCTCACCCTCTCCCCGGACGGAAAGTCCATTTTTTTTGTCAATGGCAACCATACCGCAGTCCCTAACAAACTCGCCGGAAACAGGATGGTGGGAACTGCCGAGGATCATCTTCTCCCCCGAATGTGGGACCCTAACGGACACGCCAAGGGAGTCTATGCGCCGGGCGGCTACATCTGCAAAACCGACCCGGAGGGAAAGAACGTCGAGCTCTTCGCCGGAGGGTTCCGCAATCAATACGAGATCGCATTCGATACCAATGGTGAGCTCTTCTCCTTCGACTCTGATATGGAGTGGGACATGGGAACGCCCTGGTATATGCCCACACGGATCAACCACATCGTAGAGGGTGGTGACTATGGCTGGCGCTCGGGGTCCGGTCGCTGGCCGGCATACTATGCAGATTCCTTGCCCGCTTCGGTCGATATCGGCCCAGGCTCTCCCACGGGGGTCGTGTTCGGCACGGGCGCAAGATTTCCCGCGAAGTATCAACGCGCTTTGTTCGCCCTGGACTGGACCTTCGGCACCATGTGGGCGGTTCACAACGAGCCGGATGGCGCGACTTTCAAATCCACCAAGGAGGAGTTCATCGCAGGCAAGCCGATGCCTTTCACGGATGCTCTCATCCACAGGAAAGATGGAGCCATGTATTTCACCACCGGTGGTCGCCGCAGCCAGGGTGCCCTCTATCGGGTGACCTATGAAGGGAGCGAATCCACCGCGCCCGCGCCCGCTCCCGAGCCTACGGCAGAGGCGCGCGTCCGCCACCTGTTGGAAGCGGACTCCCCCCCACCCCTTTCCCAGGCATGGGAGAACCTATCAAGCCGGGACCGCTACCTGCGCTTCGCCGCGCGCACGGCCATCGAGCGACAGCCGCCAGCGATTTGGGCGGAGAAGGCGCTTGCGGAAAAAAATCCCCAGGCTGCCATCGAGGCCGCCATCGCCCTCGCACGGATGGGGGAAAAAACGCTGCAACCCCGCCTCATCAACGCGCTTGGCCAGTTCGATTTTTCCAAACTCCCCAAAGAACTCCATCTCCCATACCTCCGGGCATGGCAGCTGGTTTTCATCCGCATGGGCAAGCCCGGCCCGGATGTTTGCGAAAAAATCGCCACACGCTTCGACCCTCTCTTTCCTGATTCCGATGCGCTGGTGAATCGCGAACTTGCCTCGTTGCTCGTCTTTCTGGACTCCAAGACCATCGTCGCCAAGCTCGTGCCACTGCTTGCCAGCGTCCATGATTCCGACATCACCGTCGCCAGTGAGGCGGTGCTTGCCCGCAATGATCGTTATTCGAAAGCGGTTGAAGGAATGCACGACCGGCGCCCGAACCGCCAGGCGATCTTCTTTGCAGACACTCTGCGGGAGGCCCGCGTCGGATGGACACCCGAACTTCTCAAGACCTATTTCAGCTGGTTCCCCACAAGCGCCCGCTGGAGCGGGGGGAACAGCTTTAAAAAATTCATCGAGACCATTCGTCAGAAAGCCCTCGACAACTGTGTGAGCGACGCCTCCCAGCGCGTTGCCATGGAGGCGCTTTCCACCGCGGTCATTCCTCAGGATGCGGTCCCCATCACCCCGCCGAAGGGCCCCGGAAAAAACTACACGACGGATGAAATCGTCGCCCTCGCCGAGGCGGGCCTGCATGGTCGGAACTACGCACAAGGCAAGGCCATGTTTTCCGCGGTCATGTGCGCGCAGTGCCACCTGTTTGCCGGGCAGGGCGGCAACACCGGACCCGATCTAACAGGCTCCGGAAATCGCTACACCATCCGCGACCTGACGGAAAGCATCACCGAACCCTCCAAGGTCATCAGCGATCAATACCCCAGTGAGTTGATCACCCTCAAGAACGGCCAATCCCTCACCGGCCGGGTCGTGGTGGAGGAAAATAACCACCTCTTCGTGATGACCAGCGCGTTTGCGCCGCAGGCACTGACGACACTTGCGGACTCGGACATCCAGGACCGGACACCCCACAACGTGTCCATGATGCCGCCTGGCCTACTCAACTCACTCAATCCCGATGAGTTGCTCGATCTCTACGCCTATATTCTCTCGGGGGGCAATGCTCAGGACCCGCGCTTCAAGGCGCAATGAGTTAGATGCGGGACTTCTTATCCTTGCCAAACATCGCTTGTTCATTAGCTTCCAAGCGTGAACGACGGGTCATCCAGCCAGCCAGAACCCTTGCCATCCTGCCAGGAGTCTCCCCTCCATTCCCGGATTCACGACCTGCCACAGAACCAGCGCCCGCGGGAGAAACTTGCGGCGCATGGACCTGCCGCTCTGGACAACAGCGAGCTCATGGCCCTCTTCATCGGCTCCGGGACCCCGGGCCGCAGCGCCATCGACATCGGCCGCGATCTTCTCAAAAAGTTCGGATCCATCGGCGCCCTCGGAACCCTCCCAGTCGCCGAACTCGCCAAGGAAAAGGGCATCGGCCCGGCCAAGGCCTCAAAACTGGCGGCCGCCTTCGAACTTGGGAGCCGGGTGGCACGTGAACACCTCAAGGACACCCCGCTGGACACCCCGGAACTGATCTATGAATACTTCGCCCCCCAACTCCGCCATCTGACCCAAGAGCATGTGATCGTCGCGACGGTGGATACCAGGCTCCGGCTCTCCAGCACGACGCTCATATCCGTAGGAAGCGTCAACGAGGCGACCGCCCACCCCCGGGAGATCATGCGCCCCATCATCACCCGCGGCGCTTACGGGTTCATTCTCGTCCACAATCACCCGTCAGGTGATGCCAGCCCGAGCCGCTCGGATGAATTCGTCACCCGGAACCTGGTGGAGGCAGCCAAACTCATGATGGTCAGATTTTTGGATCACGTGATCATCGGCAGACCTTCGCCCGGAAGGAGCGCATATTTTTCATTCCGTGAGGCCGGCCTCGTTCCTTGAGTTGTAGGATTGCCAAATCGGCTGTATATTTTCCAAAGCGCCGCTGCCGTCATGTTGTTCCGCCTCCACCTCACCCGCAACCTCCGCACCCTCGGGCTGTTACTCAGTGTCTCCGCGGTTCTCAGCATCATCGGCGTGCTCTGGTGGGCGAACCACATCGGACTCCCTCCCCACTGGCGCGGCAATATCGAAAAGGCGGTCGCAAAACAAGGGATGCACCTCGAAATCGGCAGCCTCCGCTACGTGCTTTTCCAAGGAATCGTCGCCACGGACGTCAAGGTCTACTCCGAAGCCGGGCATCAGACGGAAATTTCCCGCTTGGAACGGATCACCCTCGACTTCGACAACACCAAACTCGCGCGCGGACTGGTTCATTTGAAAAAAATCCAACTCCACAAAGCGAGACTCATCCTGCAAGTGGACCCCACCAACCCGCTCTCCGAGACCCTCCATGTCCACGATGTCAGCGGCACCATTATCACTCCAGGCGGGCAACACCTGGAAATACGCGACGCCCGAGGCATGATCGCGGGTATCCAGGTATCTCTCGACGCACGCCTCATCGGCTTCAAAGGCGAGGAAAAAAAAGACCAACAGGATTCCAACTTGGGGAAACGCCGGGAACTCCTCACCAAGGTCATCCGGGAGCTAAACCAATGGACCTTCGACCCACATCACCCGCCAACCATCCAGATCTCCGCCGGAGGGGATTTGAACGACTGGTTTTCCATCGTCGCCAAGGCCAGCTTGCACGTCGGAAAATTAGGCAAAAACGGCCATCAGCTGCATGATATCGTCGCGGAAGCCGAGATCGCGGGCAATCTTGTGACCATCACCGCATTGAAAGCCTGGGACTCCAAGGGAACCTTCGAGGGGCTCGTGGATTACAACATCTCGGATCGTGAGGGACGCTTCGAGGTGACATCCTCTCTGGAACTGCCCCGCCTATTCCAAGCTTGGCTGGGCCTTCCCGCACTCAAGGATGTCACGATCTCCGGCAAACAAACCCTCCGCGCGCAAGGTGCCTTCCATCTGGACGAGCACGACCACGCGCAACTCGGGCTCACAGGCCACGCTCGCTGTGAGGCCGTCAAACTCCGGGGCATGCCCTTCGACTCCGTCGAGGGCGCGTTCTCATGGCGGAACGGCAGGTTCTTCCTGCGCGACGCCCGGCTGGCCCGCTCCGATGGAGCAGCCACCGGCAAGGCTCTCATCGAGTGGCCTCGGGTGCGCTTGGAACTCCACACGACACTCCCTGTTCCCGTCTACCGCCCGTTCTTCGTCAAGCAGCCGTTGGAAATCGTGCTGCGCGATTTCAGCGAGCGAAAGGATGCCGCGGTGGATGTGACACTCGCAGGCAGCTTCAACCTAACCGATAAACACGCTTGGTCTTACAAAGGCCACGGCGCGGTGAAAAACCTCAATTACAAGGGGGTTCCCGTCAACTCCGCCGCATGCAAGCTCTCGCTCAATCACCGTGAACTCGATTTTTCCGAAGGCACTGTCGTCTTCAACTATTCGGACTACAACCTCCACAAGACCTTCAACGGCGCAAGCGAGGGCAGCGCCAAAGTCGGCAGAATACGCTACGACGCCCCTAGTAAGCTGGTCCATGTGGAAGACGTCCGCGGTGGAATCTGGGCGGCCCCTATGGTCCGCTTTTTCGCAGCCAAAATCGCCGATGGCCTCGAGCAATACCGGTTCCACCAACCGCCCGAACTATCAGCATCAGGAGTCGTGGATGTCACCCCTCAGGGCAGGACCGCACTCGATATCTCATTCCGCTCGGATCAATCGGCAGACTACGTTTTTCTCGGTAAAAATGTCACCCTGGGCCGCCCAAGCGGCAAAGTCAGCATCCGGGGTGAAAAAGTCACCGTCAGCGACCTCAAAGTCGAGGCTTTCGAGGGGCCTGTCGTCGGCCAGATCAACTACCTCGGCGCTCAAAAACTTTCGGGCGAACTCAGCTGGACGGATCTCTCCCTCGCTAGCGTCACCTCCACCTACGGCTTCAAAATGAAAGGCGGCGGCAAGGGCACCGGGCGAATCGATTTCTCCCTCACCGACGGCAAAGTTTCAACCATGGATGGAAACGGTCTCCTGGCCCTCGAGAATGCCGAGCTTTTTTCCGTGCCCATGTTCGGCCCCCTCACCCCGCTGGTCAGCGGAATCCTCGCAGATGAAAGAGCAGGCTCCCAACGGGCGAAAAATGCCTTCTTCACCTTCAAAATCCAAAACGGGATCCTCAGCAGCAACGACTTCCAGACCTCCACCACCTCCCTCAATTTCACCGGAAATGGCAGTGTCGACATGAATGACCGAAAGGTGGACATGACCATGAGAATGAACGCCCGCGGACTTCTGGGATTCCTAACGCTGCCTCTGCGCCCGTTTGCCGGATTGTTCCAGTTCCGCGGGACCGGCCCGCTCGAGGACACCCGCTGGGAAAGTGTCAGCTTCAGTCCGCCTGCCGATTCCCAAAAAGAAGCCCTGCTCTCCCCACCCAAAGCGAAGGTGATTCGCGAAAGATGAGAATGGATTTTCCCAAAGTCGCTTCTTGCAAGTTCAGCCTGAAAATAATACGGTTTTCCCACAAAGGTAAATCACGAGGGTTTATCTGAAACCGAACAACAACCGCCATGTCCAATCCATTTTCAACCACCAACGGAATCGATCCAGAAGCTGGATTTTCCCAAACCCCATCCATCACGCAAGCGGCCAATGACCTCAGGGTCGCCGCAGGGGAGAAGGCTCGCGAGCTTGTCCACACTGCTGAGGAAAAGGCCGCCTTGCTCAAGGAGCGGGCCGTGGAATCCGCCCAGCACTTGCGCGAAAACGCCACCGAACGTGCGAGCCAGTTCAAAAACACCGCCGCCGAGAAGGCCTCCGCACTCAAGAGCGCCGCGACCGACAAGGCCCACCACCTCAAGGAGACCGCCAGCGAGCAGTGGCAGGATACCCGCGTCAAGGCCAAGGAACTCCACATCACGGCGGAAGATTACATCCGCCAGAATCCCACCAAATGCGTCCTTAGCGCACTCGGTGTCGGCTTCTTGATCGGTCTCATCGTTCGCCGCTGAGAACCCTGGCACACCCGTCAGGCTCACTTCCCAGCAGCTTCATGAACCAAGCATCCAACCCAGGAGCGGCTCCCCTCGAAGAACCCGCCCCCACAGCCCGTCCACAGCCCGGGGAGCCTCATGCCAACTGGCGCGAGGCGCTTATGGCCTTGGTAGCCACTCGCATCGCACTCATCCAGCTGGAGTCTCAAGACGCCGCCAAAGAAGCAGGCAGACGCGCCGCCCTCATCTCCGCTGCCTGTGGCTGCGCCTTTTTCGCATGGGCCCTCATCCTTGCTGGTGGCATCTCCCTCGTCGCCCAGGCGACCGGCGCTCCGTGGAGCCTCATCGCACTCGCCACCGCCGCCCTCCACCTCCTCGCTGGCGTCATCCTCGCCAAAATGGCCAAACCTTCTGACGGTACCGCATTCCCAATCACTCGTGCCGAATTTCAAAAAGACCGCGAATGGATCGAAAACTTCAACAAAACCAAGAAATCGAACGACTGATTCAAGCCGCCCAAAGCGCCCGATCCTTCCTGGAAACCGAGGCACTCGCTCTCCAGCACCGACTTGATTTCCCTTCCCGCATCCGTGGGTCGCTCAAGACCCACCCCACCGGGTGGCTACTCGGCTCGGTCGCGTCAGGTCTTGTCGCAAGCTTCATGCTGCGCCGCAAACCAGTCGTCTCAGAAAAAAAACGCCGCAGCCTGCCCGTCGCAGTCCTCGGCCTCGCCGCCGCAGCCGCCCGTCCCATCGCGAAAGTCTGGATCACCGATCAATTGAAATCCTTTCTCGCTGAGGCAAGCGCCCAGCGCGCCGTCGGACGCACGCCACTTTCCAAGACCCCACCCTAAACAATCACTTTAAAAAAACCTCACCCATGTCTGCCCATGTAGTTCTCGACCACGTCGATCAATACCTCCAACTGGGTCGTGAGTTCGAATGCTCCGACCTCCACCTCCCCACCGCCTACCCGCCCGCATGGCGGCGTTTTGGCCAGCTCTCACCCATCTGGCCGGACCACCAGCCACTCACCGCTGAGGATACCGAGCGCCTCGCGCGCTCGTTCCTTGGAGAAAAAGAATGGGCCCGCCTCGATACCCATGGCGACGTCGATTTCGCCTACTCCGCCCCGAACGGCCGCTACCGTGCGTCAGTCGTCAAGCAACGGCTCGGTCTCGATATGGTATTCCGGATCATCAATGATGAGATCCGCACCCTCGAAGACATCGGCCTGCCGCTCGAACACATTCTTCCTCTCACCCGCTACCAAAACGGAATCGTGCTCGTCACCGGCTCGGTGGGCTCCGGCAAGTCCACCACCCTCGCCGCCCTCGTGGACTTCATCAACCGCGACCGGGAAGACCACATCCTCACCCTGGAAGACCCCATCGAATACGTCTTCAAATCCAAAGGCTGCCACGTCAATCAACGGGAAGTCCACAAACACACCGAGTCCTTCGCGCGCGCACTCCGCGGCGCACTCCGCGAAGACCCCGACGTCATCATGGTCGGGGAAATGCGCGACCTCGAGACCATCCAGCTCGCCCTCACCGCAGCCGAGACCGGCCACTTGGTCCTCGGCACCCTGCATACCGGAAATGCCCCGCGCACGCTCGACCGGGTGCTCGATGTGTTCCCCACCGACCAGCGCGAACAGATCCGCATCATGGTCTCCGAGTCCCTCCGCGGCATCCTTTCCCAACAACTCGTGCCACGCGCGGACGGGAATGGCCGCGTCCTCGCCCTCGAACTCCTCGTCAACACCCCGGCAGTCTCCAACTGCATCCGCGAGGGCAAGACCTTCATGCTGCCAGGTGTCATGCAAACCGGTAAAAACGTCGGCATGATCACCATGGATGAATCCCTCCGCCAACTCTACGTCAAGGGCCTGATCTCCCGTGAGGAGGCCCTCTTCCGCTCCGACGACAAGAGCCAGATGAAGGCCTTCTTCGCATCCTGACCCCTCTCGTCCACCCAACCCATTTCTAACAAAACCTTTCCTTGCTTCGCTCCACATGGCCCAAATTGATTCCTTTTTCCGCTACCTGATCTCCACCAAAGGCTCCGACCTCCACCTCTCAGAAGGTCAGGTGCCGAAAATACGGGTCCACGGTGCCGTCACCCCCATCCCTGATCAGGAAATCCTCCAAGGCGAAAGCTTCCAAAACCTCCTCGCCGAAATCTGCGACCCCAGGGCTTTCCAAAAATACCTCGACGGTGGGGACCTCGACTTCGCCTACGAAATGGACGAGGACTCACGCTTCCGCTGCAACTACCTCAAACAACAAAACGGCCTCGCCGCAGTCTTCCGGCTCATCCCCACCGAAATCGCCTCGCTGGAAAGCCTCGGCGTGCCCGACGTCGTCAAGGAGTTCGGCCACATGCGCGCGGGCCTCGTCCTCGTCACCGGCCCCACCGGCTCGGGCAAGTCCACCACTCTGGCCGCCCTCCTCGACTACATCAACACCAACTTCAACCGCCACATCATCACGATTGAAGAACCCATCGAGTTCGTCCACCGCAATAAAAACTCCATCATCACCCAGCGCGAGGTTCCCATCCAGACCCCATCCTTCGCCGATGGCCTGCGCGCCGCCCTTCGTGAAGACTCGGACATCGTTCTCGTCGGAGAAATGCGTGACCTTGAAACCATCTCCCTCGCCCTAACAGCGGCTGAGACCGGGCTCCTCGTCTTTGGAACTCTCCACACCAACAACGCCCGCAAGACCGTGGACCGGATCATCGACGTCTTCCCCTCGAACCAACAATCCCAAGTCCGCACCATGCTTGCCGCATCCCTCCGCGGCGTAGTCGCCCAGTTGCTCTGCAAACGCATCGACAAGCCCGGCCGCACTGCCGTGCACGAGATCATGTTCGCCACCCCCGCCGTATCAGCCATCATTCGCGAAGGCGCCACCCAGAAGCTCTATGACGTCATCACCGGCGGCAAAAACGATGGAATGCAGTTCATGGACGAATCCATCTGGTCAAAACTCCGCGAGGGCATGATCTCCCCGGAAGAAGCCTACATGAAGGCCATCGACAAAACTCGCTTCAAAAAATTCCTGCCCGCCAACCTCTCCCACCTCGGAGACGCCTCGGGCGAAAGCCCGATGACCCACTAAACGCAGGTCCCCCACCCCCATGCCGCCCATCCCCGCAGTCCTCACCATCGCCGGATCCGACTGCTCGGCAGGCGCCGGCATCCAGGCGGATTTGAAAACCTTCCAACACTTCAACGCCCATGGCCTCACCGCCGTGACCTGCGTGGTGTCGGAAACTGCCAACATCGTCCGTGCCGTCCACCCGATCCCTGTCGATATGGTGCGGGATCAGCTTTCTCTGCTGTTAGAGAGCTTCCCCATCGCCGCAATCAAGACCGGGATGCTCTACTCCGCCGGGCATGTCGCCATGGTCGCGGAGCTTCTTCGCGAGCACCGTCACATTCCGCTGGTGATTGATCCCGTCATGATCGCGTCCACCGGAGCCCCCCTGCTGGAACCCGCCGCCATGACCGCATACCACGAGCTCCTGTTGCCGCTCGCTACACTCATCACCCCGAATCTCCCCGAGGCGGAAGCCCTGCTCGGTTCGCCCATCCCGGACCTCGCCGCTCTGGAACCCGCCGCCCGCCAGCTCGCGAAAATCTATCAAACCGCCATCCTGCTCAAAGGCGGCCACCTCGACGGCCCGGATTGCGTGGATCTCCTCCTCGCCCATGGCCAGGCCCACCCCTTCACCGCCCCACGGATTCCCGTGACCGGCTCCCACGGCACCGGTTGCACGTTGTCCGCCGCCATCACCGCCGCCATTGCAAGCGGAGTAGGACTGCCCGCTGCCGTCAAAACAGCCAAGGACTACCTGGGAAAAACCCTCCTTCATTCCTACCACTTTCAACACCCCGGCGGCCAAACCATCCACGCCCTCAACCAAGGCACCCGCTTCTAAACACCGCAGCCCGGTCCCCCACACCAAACCCAACTCATGACCACCCATCCTTGCAGGTTTCGACGCCTGGATGGACAACATCACCGCCAACCACCTGATGCACGTGGCTCTCGAGCACTTCAGGCAGGGCGAGTGATATGATGAAGCAGGACCACGACGCATGCTCGATGCCACCGGCAACGGCGACTGCCTCGACAACGGCGACTGGCTGCGCGAGGACCACGACAGTAAATGGTGCCTCGCTGCCGAGGACCGGATCATAGGTAAATAAACTACCGTGCAATCAACCGGGAATCCGCAGTCGCACCGCATACTCCCGCGGCTGGATGTTTGAAGTGATGAATGATACGCTGAATATCTCACTGCGGATTACTTCGATGGACTCACTCATCGGGTGAAACACGCAGCTTCACCTACGGATTTCAGAATCAACGCCCCGTATGCCTCGGATTCTCCTTCCCTAACAAATGCAAATCCTCAATATTCTTCCAAGCCAGACACCTCCCATGAAATTCCTGCTCCCTTTCGTGCTTTGCAGCCTCTTATCCATCGTCCACGCAAATGATCAAATGCGGGAATGGACTCTCACATCCGGCAAAAAACAACAGGCAGAAATCCTGAGCTACGACGAACCCAAAAAAATCGTCACCCTAAGACTGCCCGACCAAACGGAAGTCCGCATCGACGAGCAGGAGTTTTCCGCAATCGACCGGGCCTGGATCTTGCAATGGGTGGAGCAGGACGAGGAGGCCAGAGCCCTGCTCACCAAGCTCGGCGGCACGTTTACCGAGCACGCTGGAACCGGTAAATTCAAGACGGCCTACACCGTTTACCAACCTCCCGCCGCTGCCGCACAGAAGAGCCCGCCGCTATTCATCGTCTTCCACCCCGGCGGCAACGGGCGACGGTCCATCTATGCTTACATCGAAGCCGCAGCCACCGTCGGAATGACGCTAGTGTCGCTGGACTACTTCAAAAACACCGCCGACGAGCCGCAGAAAGAAGAAGAGATGCTGGAGTGCTTCACGGAATTACTGCCCCAGATCGAAGCCGCCGTTCCTCATGACCCCAACCGGATGTTCATGGGCGGTATGTCGGGCGGTGCATGGCGTGCCTATCATTATTCCGCACGGGTTGCCCGTCCCTGGGCGGGTATCTATGCCGGCGGCGGCTGGCTCGGCGGGAAAAAATACTACCACCTTCCCTACCCCCGCATGAAAGTGGCCATGGTCAACGGAGACAAAGACGCTGCGGCGAACCGCTATGTCGATCCTGACACCGCCCTGCTTCAGAAAGCAGGTTGCATGGTAAGCATCCATGCCTTCGAAGGTGGTCACCAGATCGCCCCACCGTCGGTCCAGGAAAAAGCCCTGCGCTGGCTGCTGAGCGATTCGGCTCAGCCGCAAGCACAACCATAAGCCCATTCGCTGTCGGAAAATCACTTGGCTAAACACACTCATCGACGCTATCTTCATGAGTGACGCAATGTAGCTCGCAGAGCCTCAGGACCGTCGGTCGTTTGCCCCTCATTCATCTCACTTACGCTCAATGACATGAAGCCACACCACATCTACCCCATCGCTCTGCTTTCTTGCGCCGCCATCATCGCCGCTTGCAAACCCAAGAACCCAGTCCCGCTGGATAGCCACGTAACCACCGCCGAGGAGCAGGCTAAACTCACTCCTGACGAAGTCCTGCAACAGTTCAAAGATGGCAATAAACGCTTTCACAGCGGCAACGAGACACGGCGGAATCACAGCGAGCAAGTCCGCAAGTCCGCCCCAGGACAATTTCCCAAGGCCATGGTTCTCAGCTGCCTCGACAGCCGGGTTCCCGTGGAAGATGTATTCGACCAAGGCATCGGAGATGTTTTTGTGGGCCGCGTCGCTGGCAACTTCGTCAATGAAGATCTCCTCGGCAGCATGGAGTTCGCATGCAAGGTTGCCGGGGCCAAACTCATCCTCGTCCTCGGACATCAACATTGCGGCGCCATCAAAGGTGCCATCGACGATGTGAAGCTCGGCAACATCACCGCCATGCTCGCGAAAATCAAACCCGCCGTCGCAGCCAGTCAGGACTTCCCGGGCGAGAAAGTTTCCTCCAACCCGGAATTCATGAAGCGCGTCAATGAAAACAACATCCGCAACACCCTGACCCGCATCCGCCAGGAAAGCCCCATTCTCAAGGAAATGGAGGAAAAAGGGGAAATCAAAATCGTCGGTGCATTCTACCGCCTCACGGACGGGACTCTCGAGTTCATCGACAAATAGCCGCTCACTTTTCGGCTCTAACCCGTCCCGACCCACGCAAGTGGCAAGGGGGGGGATCCGCATCTTTGAGATGCGTGCCCACTTCGGTTGTTTGTTTCTGAACATCCGCCCAAGCCATGGGGTGGCCGCGGAATTGAATTGGTTTTTTCTAAGGAATCCCACGTGGCGGTGTCATTCATGAAGAAAGAACCCAATCATGAATGCATATATCCCATCCCCAGCCCCCGCCACACCGAAGCAATCACTCTGGCACAAACTCGGCGCAGGCTCGCTGAGCCTCTCACTTGGAATCCATGCCCTTCTCCTGGTGATAGGAGTCATCTGGGTCATCCGCGTGGTGATTCCAGAGGATAAAAATATCAGTTTCATCCCCAAGTCCGGTGGCGGAGGATCACCGGTCGCTCAGGCCATGGCGGCGAAACAGCGCAGCCCCATGATCAACCCCGATCTCTCGCGCACTGTTGCCGTCGGCGCGATCTCCAGCCTCACCCTTCCTGAACCGGATGAGTTGAGCAAAATGACCTCACTCGCTGGACTTAGCTCGGGAGCACTTTCATCCGGACTCAGCGGCCCCGGTAACGGTGGCGGAACGGGCGATGGCGCAGGCCCGGGAATCGGCAACGGCTTGTTTGCTGGAATCAGTGACGGGACCGGAACCAAAAATCCCTTCGGATTGAATGAAGCGAACTCAGTCGGCCTCGCCGGCGCTTTCTATGACCTCAAACAAACCGCCGATCTCAAGCCCACCAACCTCACAGAGGACGAAATGCGGGAACTGTTGAAAAACATCGCAAAACGTGGCTTCAAGCCCCGCGACTTTTCGAAATACTATAAAGCACCGACAACTCTCTATCAGACCAAGTTCCTGATTCCATCCATGCCTGCCCATCAGGCACCCGCCGCATTTTCAGTGGAAAAATATGTGCAACCCAGGCAATGGTTCGTCGTCTACAGCGGAAACGTCCGCGCACCGAAAACCGCACGCTTCCGCTTCGTGGGTGCCGGGGATGATGTTCTCACCGTGAGATTCAACAACCGCCTCGTCTTCGACTACGGTTACACCATGGCTGCCACCGGCGGGACCTGCCGCCTGATCTCGGCGGAAAACTATCAGAACGAGAGGAACTCGGACGCCATCCGGAATTTCAAACGCCTCAGCCCGATGCCGGTTCCCAGCGAAAACTTTCGCTACTCCACCAACGGCAGGATCAACCATGACATCGGCGGCTTGGCGGCAGGACCGGAATTCCAAGTCACCGCCGGCATGACCTATCCGATCGAAATCCTCATCAGCGAGATTCCCGGCGGTATTTTTTCAACCTCACTCCTCATTCAAGAACACGGAATCATCTATCAAAAGGATGCGGCCGGCTTGCCGATCCTACCCCTGTTCCGCCTCGATCAATCGCTGCCCGGCACGGAACCGCAGGGCGAGGCCCCACCCTTCGACCCGAACGGACCCACTTGGGACTTCGTCCCAGGCGGCGCGAAAAGGGAGATCTGAGGGTGGCCAATCCTCCGGCATGCCCGGCTGAGAAATTCTTCAACTTGAATCTCGACCCGGGGTTGACCGTGCTGGCTAGGATGTCGTTCATTCATCGCTGTGATGCACCCAGCCGATTCCGAGTCCAAGCCCCTTGTCATGACGCCTCACGAGGCGTTGCAGCGGTATTTCGGGTTTTCAGGATTTCTCGACGGACAGGAAGAGGTGATTTCCGAAATCACCTCCGGGCGCGATGGACTGGTCGTCATGCCCACCGGCGGCGGCAAGTCATTGTGCTTCCAAATCCCCGCGCTTTGCTTCCGCGGCGTCACCTTGGTCATCTCACCTCTCATCGCACTGATGAAGGACCAAGTGGATGCTCTCGTGGCCCGCGGCATCGACGCGACCATGATCAACTCCACCCTCAGCTGGCCCGAGCAGAAAGAACGCCTCGACGGAATGCGGGCCGGCCGCTGGAAGCTCGTCTACGTCGCCCCAGAGCGCTTCCGCGCCGAGAGCTTCATCAACGCCCTCAGCGGCATCGAGATCTCGCTCTTCGCCGTGGACGAGGCGCACTGCTTGAGCCAATGGGGGCATGATTTCCGCCCGGACTATCTGCGACTCGGAAAATCCCTGGAAAAAATCGGCCGCCCCCAATGCGTCGCCCTGACCGCAACGGCCACGCCCATCGTGCGCGATGACATTTCCAAGGTCCTCGCCCTGCGTGCGCCATTCGAGCGGGTTAGTGGATTCTCACGGCCCAACCTCTCGCTCAACATCACCTCCACCGACAAGGCCTCCCAGAAAGATGAGCGGATGAAAGCCGTGATCGCCGCCCACAAGACCGGAATCATCTACTGCGCCACCCGTAAAAAAGTGGACTCGGTTTCCGAAACCCTCGCCAGCTGGGGAATCAAGTGCGTGGCCTACCACGGCGGAATGAGCGACCAGGAACGCGGACAAGCCCAAGAAATCTTCATCCAACGCAAGGCAGATGTCGCCGTGGCCACCAATGCCTTCGGCATGGGCATCGACCGCTCCGACGTACGCTTCGTGGTGCATTATGAAATCCCCGGCAGCGTGGAGGCCTACTATCAGGAAGCCGGCCGGGCGGGACGGGACGGAGAAAACGCCTTCTGCGAGCTGCTTTTCAACTACGCCGACACCCGCACCCAGGAGTTTTTCATCGACGGAGCCAATCCCACCGCGGCGATCGTGCGTTCCATCTATCAGTATCTCCTCAATGAAGCGGATCGGGACTTCGAAGTCCACCGGACGCTCGACGAAATCGCAACGGCAGCGGAAGTCAAAAACTCCATGTCCGTGGGCAGCGCCATGTCCATCCTCGCACGCGGCGGCTATGTCGAGCGCTTTGACATCCCCAAGAAGCGGATGCGCGGCACCCGCCTCCTCAAGCCCGCAGTCCTCGCCCGCGACCTCCAGCTGGATGAGGCCGCCATGGAGGAAAAAGATCGGCGGGACCGCGAGAAACTCAAGGCCATGGTGGAGATGTCCTACTCGCGCATCTGCCGCCAAAAGTGGATTCTCAGCTACTTCGGCGAGGACGACGCCGACGGCTGTGGCACCTGCGATGTCTGCCGGGACGAGGACTCCGGAGAAACCCGGCCACCCACGGAAGAGGAGGCCATCATCGTCCGCAAGGCACTCAGCGGAGTCGCGCGCATGTCGCGCCGCACTCCAGATGGATGGGAAGCACGCTTCGGACGCGGCAGGATCGTGCAAATGTTAGCTGGCAGCCGCTCACAAGAAATCATCGGCGGCGGTCTCGACAAGCTGTCCACCTACGGCATCCTCAAGGAAAAAGGCGCGGGTTACCTCAACAGCCTGATGCGCTCGCTCGCGGATGCGGGCCTGGTCGTCACCGTCACGGGCGAGTATCCCCTCCTCACGCTGACGCCCATGGGTGACAAGGTCATGCGCGGCGCGGCGAAGTTCCGGCTCGTCTGGCCGGATCTCGAAGTAAGCCGCAAGGAAGCAGGCCTCAAGGATCATGGCTTCGACGGCCAACTCTACGCGGTTCTGCGCGACATCCGCGAGACCCTAGCCAAGCGCGATGATGTGCCATCCTATGTGATCTTCGGCAACAAAACCCTGGAGGCGCTCGCCCGCTACCGACCATGCACCCCGGAAGAAGCTCTCCAGATTTCAGGAATCGGAGCGGCGAAGGTCCAACGCTACGCCACCCCGTTTCTTGCGGCAATTCAAGTCTGGAAAAAATCAAACCGCTCCTGACTTCTCTGAATCCAGCACCTCCGGCGGTTCCCGGTCCCAGGAGATGCCGGCTTGTTTACTAGCCTGCAAATCCGCAATCACCTGCGCCCCGAGAAGAATGATCAAAGCCACAGCCTCCATCGTCAACAAGACGATGATGATCGTAGCCATCGAACCATACACCACATTCACCATCGACACCTTGGTGTAGTAAGCCACCAGGCCATAACGCACCACCTCCCACAAAATCGTCGCGGTCAAACCGCCTGCCAGGGCACGGCGGAACGAAACTTTCGCCACCGGCATCAACTTGTAAAACAAGGTGAAAAGCAGCACAAGGCCCAGCAAACCTGTTAGGTAAATCAAATGATTCAGATGACGGGAAAGCATCAGACTCACTCCCAGAAACTCGAAATCCCTCCTCCCCTGCGTGTCGAGGATCGCACTCACCGTAGTGATGCCGATCAGTCCGACTGCCACGATCGCGATGAACAGATATGGCATCAGAGCGGAGATCCAGAACTTCCGCTTCAAAGCCGGCAGCGGACGATGAAAGATGATCGAAATGGAATCCTCCAAAACCCGGAACGCCAATGAGCTGAAAACCAGCAAAGTCACCACCCCCACCCAACCAATCAACTGCCGACTCGCCAGAAATCCGGTGAGAACCTCGGTCAAAATCGGCGCAAATCCGGGCGCGATCAGGGACGCTTCCGAAGTGATTGCTTTAAGCAGGAACTGTTGGTCAAAAAAATTGGAAAAGACCACCAACAGGACCGCCGACAGCGGAATCACTGACAGCATCATGTTATACGCCACCGCAGCCGTCAGAAGCAGCCCGTGGTTGCGCAGGAAAAAATCGCGCAGCACCCGACTGGCGAACCGAACGATTTTCGGCATGGGAATATCCATCTGCGAAAAGTCTGCCCCACACCGCCGCAGTCGTGCAAACCCAAAGAAGGGCCGCACCATCCCCAGAAATCCAATGACCCACTCAAATCATTCAAAACGCGGGGGATTTTTCAGATGAAATGCCACACGATTCATCAGGCTCCCACGCGTCCCAGCAGCTAGCCCTTCAGGTCCCTCGCGCTCCATAGCCGCCCAGCCGCTTGAGCAACTCTTCATCCGTCAACGCCGCCTGCGGCCGCAGCGTCACCTCCAGCAGCAGTTGGAAGTGATTGCACATGATGCACGAAGAAAGCACCCGGCAGCCGGTGAAGTTCTCCATCATTAAACGCAAACCGCCGATCCAGACCCCACCCAAAACACGGGAACAAGAGAATTCTGATGATTTCGGTTTCTTGTGATTTATCGTAATTTTGATATCCGCCAGCATCGTGCAGCATGGCTGCACCCGCGATTCAACCGATCTCCAACTGTTTCCATGACAACCGCCAACCGCCTTTTCTTCCAAATTTTCTCCTTCCCGGCCCCGCCTTCCAGCAGTTAGCTTTCCTTATACCGGAACAGCCACAAGGCGACATCAGATCAACTCCCCAGCCACCGCCCAGTCTTTTTCCCCATTTCAGCTTTTCAGCTTTTACCCCACCCATGTCCACCTCTGATTCGCAGCCGTTCCTCCGCGACCTTTTCCTAAGGAGCGGCGACCTTTCTGTCGCCGGTGGCGGGATGGTGGCGGCCAGAATCACCCCGGTTGGCCGAACCGCTCTTTCTTTCTATTCCTAAAAACGGACACTCTCACCTTTCCCGCTCTCAATCACCCACCTCATGGCCGACGACACCAAGAAGATCCTCCAAACCCAGCTCTGGAACATCGCCAACACCCTGCGCGGGAAAATGGGCGCGGATGAGTTCCGCGACTACATCCTCGGCTTCATCTTCTACAAATACCTCTCCGAGCGGATGCACCTCTTCGCGGACGAGATTCTGAAGCACGACGGCATCAAGTTCGACTTCATCGACGAAACCACGAAAAAGGGCGCTGGACTGCTCGCCGCTATCAAGGAGGAATCCATCGAACGCCTCGGCTACTTCCTGAAACCCACCGAACTCTTCCACAAGGTCGCCGAAAAGGGCGCGCGGAAGACGGACAACTTCATCCTCGAAGACCTCACCGCCATCCTCAAGCACATCGAGTCCAGCACCATGGGCCACGCCAGCGAGGACGACTTCGAGGGGCTCTTCGAGGATCTCGATCTCGGCTCGTCCAAGCTCGGGAAAACCGAGAACCAGAAAAACGAACTCATCGCCAAGGTGCTCGCCCACCTTGACAAGATCGACTTCCGCCTCGCCGATACCGAGGCCGATGTGCTGGGCGATGCCTATGAATACCTCATCGGCCAGTTCGCCAGCGGGGCGGGGAAAAAGGCGGGCGAGTTCTACACGCCGCAGGAGGTCAGCACCATTCTGGCGAAGATCGTCACCACCGGGAAAAAGAAGCTCAAGGGTGTCTATGACCCCACTTGCGGCTCCGCCTCCCTGCTGCTGCGCGTGGCCAAGGAGGTGAAGGACGTGGGCCACTTCTACGGCCAGGAGATGAACCCCACCACCTACAACCTCGCCCGCATGAACATGATCCTGCACGGCGTCCACTACCAGCGCTTCGACCTGAAGAACGAGGACACCCTGGAGCATCCCGCCCCCGAGCACGCCGACCTCCGCTTCGATGCCATTGTCGCCAATCCCCCCTTCTCCGCCAACTGGTCCGCTAGCGCCATCCATGAAACGGACGACCGCTTCAGCGCCTACGGCAAACTCGCCCCGAAAACGAAAGCGGACTTCGCCTTCGTCCAGCACATGATCCACCACCTCGACAACGGCGGCACCATGGCCTGCGTCCTGCCTCACGGCGTACTGTTCCGTGGGGCGGCGGAAGGCCACATCCGCAAATACGTCATCGAGGATTGCAACTACCTCGACGCCGTCATCGGCCTACCCGCCAACATCTTCTTCGGCACCGGCATCCCCACCTGCATTCTTGTCCTGAAAAAGCAGCGCGAGAACCCCGATGACATCCTCTTCATCGACGCGAGCCAGGGCTTTGAAAAAGTGGGCAACCAAAACTACCTGCGCCCCGAACACGTCGAGCGCATCGTCAGCACCTACCGGAAGCGCGAGAGTATCGCTAAGTTCAGCCACGTGGCGGATCGCAGCGAGGTGGCAGAAAACGACTACAACCTGAACATCCCTCGCTACGTGGACACCTTCGACGACGAGGAAAAAATCGACCTTGCCGCCATTTCCACCAAACTCACCGCTTTGGAGAGTGAAATGACCATCACCAATAAAGAAATCGTGGGTTTTTGTAAAAAACTCGGCATCGCGCCGCCATTTTGAGAACCATGAACGACGGCGAAATCATCCTCTACCGCACCGATGACGGCCAAGCTGCCCTCTCGCTTCATGCCCGCGACGGCTCTGTCTGGATGAATCAGGCGCAGCTCGCGGAACTTTTTGCCACCTCCGTGCCGAACATCAGCATGCACATCTCCAAAGTCTTACAGGACAAGGAGTTGAGCGCTGATTCAGTTGTTCAGAATTACTTAACAACTGCCGCCGACGGCAAGGACTACAGCGTCGCTTTCTACTCCCTGGAGATGATTCTCGCCATCGGCTACCGCGTCCGCAGCCCCCGTGGCACCCAGTTCCGCCAGTGGGCCACGCGGCACCTCCAAGAATTCCTCGTCAAGGGCTTCATCATGGACGACGAGCGACTCAAGAATCCCGATGGCCGCCCGGACTACTTCGATGAGATGCTCGCCCGCATCCGCGACATCCGCTCGTCGGAAAAGCGCTTCTATCAAAAAGTCCGCGACCTCTTCGCCCTCAGCAGCGACTACGACAAGACCGACAAGGCCACCCAGATGTTTTTTACGGAAGTGCAGAACAAGCTCCTCTTCGCCGCCACCGAGCGCACCGCTGCCGAACTCATCGTGCAGCGGGCTGATCCCGCCCAGCCGAACATGGCGCTCACCAGTTGGAAGGGGAAAATCGTTCGCAAGCAGGACATCATCATCGCCAAAAACTACCTCAACGAAGATGAGGTGGACACGCTCAACCGCCTCGTCACCCTATTCCTGGAAAGCGCTGAACTCCGCGCCAAAAGCCGTCAGGATCTCACCATGAATTTCTGGAGGGAAAATGTGGATCGGCTCATCACCTTCCAAGACCACCCGCTGCTCACCGGCAAAGGCCGCATCAGCCACGAGGCCATGGAGGAAAAAGTCCACGCACTCTACGCGGAGTTCGATGCCCGTCGCAA
>CALMKO010000032.1 GCA_937867415.1 uncultured Verrucomicrobiota bacterium
CGCCACCGGAATGGAGCGACCGGCCGTGCAATCGCGGATTTGACGAAGCAAAACCTTACAGCCCCATGATCGATTCCCAGGGAACCCTTGCCGCCCGCATCGAAGATCTCCTCAAGCGAATGACGCGCGAGGAAAAGATCCACCAACTCGGGCAGGTCTCGATGACGGAGTTCGAGGAAAAGAGGGATTTCTATCTCGAAAATGTCCGCGCCGGAAAATGGGGTTCACGCATCCTCGCCGAATCCGCGTGGGCGGGAAACAACGCCGAATCCTCCCTCGATGTCGGGCAGCTCAACCACATCCAGCGGGTCGCGGTGGAGGAGTCTCGCCTGGGCATCCCGCTGATCTTTGCGCGGGACGTCATCTACGGCCACCGCACGGTATTTCCGACTCCCCACTCGCAAGCAGCCAGTTTCAATCCCGGCCTGGTCGAGGCCGCCATGTCGGCCGTCGCGGCTGAAGCCAACTCGGAGGGCGTGCATTGGACCTTCTCGCCCATGCTCGATCTCGTGCGCGATCCGCGCTGGGGCCGCGTCATTGAAAGCTTTGGCGAGGATCCCTTTCTCATCGGCGAAATGGGCAAAGCCGCCATCCGTGGTTTCCAAGGCGACGACCCGTCCCAACCCGGCAAACTGCTCGCCTGTGCAAAGCATTTTCTCGGCTATGGGGGAGGGGAGGGGGGACGCGATTACGACACGACCGAGTGGACGGACAACACGCTCCACAACATGATCCTGCCGCCATTCCGTGAGGCAGTGAACACCGGCGTGGCCACCGTCATGGCGAGCTTCAATGACCTCGGAGGCACTCCTGTTAGCAATAGCCGAAAATGGATGCGCGGCTGGCTGAGAAATGGACTCGGATGGGACGGGATGATCATTTCCGACTGGGGCTCAATCAATGATTTGATCGGCCACCGCATCGCGGAAGACGAACGTGAGGCCGCTTCGCTCGCCTTCACCGCCGGCATTGACATGGAAATGACCGCCGGTTTTTACGAACGCCGGATCAGCGGCTTGATCGACGACGGCACCCTCCCCCAAGCATGGCTGGACGATGCCGTGCGCCGCATCCTGTTAGCCAAATTCCGTGCTGGCCTTTTTGACCATCCTTACACCGACCCGGGGCGCGCCGCGAAGATCCTGCGCCACCCGGATCACGTCGCCCTCGCGGTGGAATTGGCGGCGCAGTCGATCGTATTGCTCAAAAACGAAAACAACACTCTGCCAATTCCCGAGGCGTGGCGGAAAATCGCCCTTATCGGCCCCTATGTTGACGCCCGCCGCGAACACCTCGGTTCGTGGTGCCTCGATGGCCAGCCACCCGATGTCACCACGATCCACGATGCGCTCCTCCAATCCGGTTCCAAGGCGGAGTTTCTCACCTGCAACACCGCCTTCACCGATGCCTGCATCGACACTGCCCGCAAGGCTGACGCCACCATCCTGTGCCTTGGCGAAAGCCATCTGCGCAATGGCGAAAACAAGTCCATCGCCGAGCTCGCCTTGCCACCCGGACAGGAAGCCCTGATCGAAGCCGTCGCCCGCTTCGGCAAGCCACTCATCGTTGTCGATTGCTCCGGACGCTACCTCCCCATCCCCGCAGCCCATCAGCACGCGCACGCCTGGATTCACGCCGGGTCGCTCGGCACCGAAGCGGGCACCGCTATCGCGCGCATCTTGTTGGGAAACGAAAGTCCTTCGGGAAAACTCCCCATGACCATTCCGCGAAACGCTGGCCAAATTCCTATCTATTACAACCGCAAAACTCCGGGCAAAGCCGTCTGCCAATATGTCAACTACCGCGGTTACGAGGACCAAGAGCAAACTCCGCTTTTCCCATTCGGTTATGGCCTGAGTTATACCCAATTCGCAATCTCCGAACCCACGCTTTCCGCATCCGTCCTCCGTCCCGGCGAAACCATCACTGCGGAAATATCGTTGCAAAACACCGGCCAACGCGACGCGGCGGAAGTCGTCCAACTCTACATTCAGGACTGTGTCTCCTCCACCACCCGCCCCGGACGCGAGCTGAAAGGTTTCCAACGCATCCAACTCGCTCCCGGAGAAAAGCAGAAAGTCGCCTTCGCCATCACCCCCGAGATGCTCGCCTTCTACACCGCCCGGGAGACATGGGAAACCGAACCAGGCCGCTTCCTGATTGGCATCGGCAATGACAGCACCTGTCCACTCGCTTGCGAGTTCACTTTTCTAACCAGATAGATCATGAAAGAAAACCTCACCTCACTCCTAAACCCATGGGGCGCTGGCCAACTGATGGTGTTTTCCGGACTCGACGGCACGACCGATTACGCCGAGGGACTGCTCGTCCGCACCGGGGCGAATACCGGCGTGCTCCGGGTCGAACACCCGCAGCGGGTCACCCTGATGCTCTCCGGCGATCCCGCGGCACCCGCAGGTTTGACTTCCGATGTTCTGTTTTTCGGCTCCTCGCGCTGTCTCTTATACACATCTCCGAGCCCACGAGACAGGCAGAAATCT
>CALMKO010000033.1 GCA_937867415.1 uncultured Verrucomicrobiota bacterium
GTGCGACGAATGACGGCGGTTACGGAATGGCCGCCGCGCTTGGGGTGACATTCACAGGTGGCGGCACGCTGTCCACGATCAGGCGGGTGGACACTGCCGGGCGCATCGGCTTGCCGGAAGTCCTTGCCGCTTGTGATGTGGACAATCCGTTGTTGGGGCCGCGCGGGGCTACGGCGGTGTTTTCCGCACAGAAGGGGGCCACGCCGGAGGACCAGATCGCGCTGGAATCCGCGCTCGCCCGGCTGGTGGCTGTCAGCGGTGGTCAGGCGGCGGCCGAGATGCCTGGTGCCGGAGCGGCGGGCGGGCTTGGATTCGGGCTACTGCATTTCGCAGGAGCCAGATTGGTTGCCGGCTTCGATCTGCTCGCCGGGCTCCTGGATTTGGAAAACCGAGTCAAAGCGGCAGACCATGTGATCACGGGTGAAGGTTCGCTCGACCACCAAAGTATGGGGGGCAAGGGGCCTGTCGCCCTCGCGCGCTTGGCCGCCGTTCACGGGGTGCCGGTTAGCGCGTTCTGCGGTGTGGCGGATGACGAGGCGCGCAGCAGCGGCCTTTTCCGCTCGCTTCACGCACTTGCCGACACCGGGTTGCCACGCGGTTTTTTGATGGCACAGGCCGGCCCGCTGCTGGAGAGGATGGTCTCGGAGTCGGCTTTGGAAAGCCCTGGGTAGCCTACGCCCTAGCAGGGTGGCGGCTAGAAACCGCGAGGGGCGTGCAACGGGGCGATTGGGATTTACCAAGAGGTGCCTGGCGTAGCGCTGAATTCATGTATCATGGCTGCATCATCAAGCTGAAGTCCAAACGTGGAAGCCAGCGATTTGATGGACTACCCCTCAGAGAGAAATGAAACGGTTTGCACATGTTGGGGCAAGGTGCACCCTTAACCAGGCCTGAGTGATCCTCGGTATGATCCGCGACCATGCGTGATTTCCGTGGAAAGAAAGACCTGAAAACACTCGTTCAACTTTGGATACCATCATGAAACGTCGAAGCGCCCTTGCCGCCGCCCTCCTCGCCTGCTTGCCAGCATTTGCCGCTCAAGATCGGGTTGTAGCTGAATTCACGGATGAGGAGTCAACCCTGCTCGGCTGGCGGATCGTCAATGATGGGGTGATGGGTGGCTTGTCGCAAGGCAGGTATGAACTGGGCAAGGATGGCATTCTGCGTTTCAGCGGCACCCTTTCACTGGAGAACAACGGCGGGTTTTCCTCGCTCCGGACGGGGGATGTGAAAATGGATTTGAGCGGCGCGGACGGCGTCATTCTCCGCGTCAAGGGCGACGGGCGGATCTATCAGATACGCTTCAGCACCGATGCCGATTACCGCGGGCAGGAAATGTCCTTCCAGGCTGCCTTTCCGACCACGCCGGGCGAGTGGATCGAGGTGAAGGTGCCATTCAGTCGTTTTTCCGGCACGTGGCGGGGTGTCGAGTTGCCGGAAAAGGTCTTCGATCCAGCGAAGATCCGCCGCCTCGGCTTGCAGTTGTCCGACAAGAAGGCGGGTCCCTTCGAGCTTCAGGTGGATTGGATCCGCCTTGACCGCCGTGCTACGGCGACCGGGTCCTGATGGCGGGACGAGGCGTCGGGAATTCGGGAGTCAGTGGCGGGATCCCGCCGCGAGTTTGCGGGCCATGCGGGGAAACAGCAGCCCGTGGAATGGCCGCAATACCACCCAGTAGAGTCTGCCGATCAACCCTTGCGGGCGGAAGGTTGCGGTTTGGCGCAGAGTGGGGCGGCCGTCTGGATCTTCCTCAAGCGCGAATTCCAACCAGGCCTCGCCAGGCACTTTCATTTCCGCGTAGAGAATCAGCCGGCCCTTTTCGCGATCCGCCAGCAGGACTCGCCAGAAATCCAGGGCGTCGCCCGTGCGCAGGTCCTCCGGGTGCCGGCGCCCGCGGCGGATCCCGATGCCGCCTACCAACTTATCCACCAGACCGCGCAGTCCCCAGGCCCAGTTCATCGATGGCCACCCGGTATCTCCGCCGATGCTCCAGACGCGGGCGATCACCTCTGCGCGCGGTGCGGTGAGGGCTACGCTGCGGCAGTCACGGAGCACTCCGTGCTCGGGCACCTTGATGGCGTCGAACAGCCGTGGTGAAAGGGTGCCCGCAGCCAGGGAGTCGATCCAGCTGGAGGGTACATGATTCTGGGCGATGCGAGCCAAGCCGCGTGACACGGCCTCCTGGTAGCTGAGGAGTTTCAGCGGGATGATTCTGCGGATGCGTGATTCGCGGCAGACTGTCTCGTGAGTCAGCGAGTCCACCAAGCTGCGAGCCAGCGGAAACGAGGTGGACGTGAGTAGGCAGAGCCAGGCGGATGAGAGCCGTGGGCTGAGCAGGCGGGTGGGTAGGAAAAAGCGGCGCAGTCCACGCACCTTGCAGTAGCCCTTGATCAGATCGAGATAGCTCATGATCTCGGGTCCGCCGATGTCGTAGGAGCCGCCTGCGGTTTCCGGGTGCCCTAGCAGCCCGGTGAGGTAGTCGAGAACATTGCGGATAGCGATGGGTTGGCACTGGGTGTGGACCCAGCGTGGTGTGACAAGCATCGGCAGTTTTTCGGCGAGGTCGCGGATGATTTCAAACGAAGCCGAGCCCGAGCCGACGATGATGGAAGCTCTGAGCACCGTGAGAGGGATGCCGGATTCGCGGAGCACCTCCTCCACCTTGCGGCGCGAGGAAAGGTGGTCGGAAAGCGGGCCTTGCTCGGCTGCGAGGCCGCCGAGGTAGATGATGCGTTTCCAACGGTTCGCCCGTGCCGTTGCGGAGAAATGGGTGGCGCACTGCTGCTCCATGCGTGCGAAGTCACCGCCGGAACCCATCGAGTGGATCAGATAGTAAGCGGCATCCACCGCTTGCGGAAGGTTCCGCAGGCTCCCGAGATCCAGGAAGTTTGCTTCCACGAGATGCAGCCGAGACTCGCTACTTCCGAAATTCGCCGCCGGAAAACGCCGCCGGTCGCGGATGACGGCGGTGATTTCGTGGCCGGCGTCCAGCAATGCCTGGATCAGCCGCAAGCCGATGTAGCCATTGGCACCGGTGACAAGAACATGCATGATCGGAACCTACGCGTGTTCGTGCGCCTCTGCCATGCGGAATTCGAAAAAGGCGGGAACAGCTGCCGGGCTGGCTGTCCGCGCAAGGTGGCCGCCCTCGGGTTGAGACATTACCATGGGGGCGCGTCAGTCCGGTCGTTTGCCGGTGCCTGGCCAGATTTTTTCGAAGTCGTTGGGGCTGCGTTCCGCCTGGCGGATGAGACCGTTGGCGGTGATGGCCAGCCATGGGTTCATCTCACCGCCGAGCGACTCGATGGCTTGCACGGTCCATACGTTACAGACGCGTGGGACGAAGTAGATATGACGGGATTCTAACAGGACTCCGCCGCCCCAGCTGGACGTGCCGCAGACGATGGGGCGCTTGTCGTTCCCCTGGATGCTGCAGTCGTTGAGGAAGGCGGCCAGATCCCGGCCTCGTTCGCGGGCGACGAGTTTCCGCCAAATCCTCTGGTGCGGGCAGACCTCGACGACATTCCAGTTCGCAGGGATCAGCTCCATGACCGAAGGCGTGGGCAGGAACAAGGCTGCGAAAAACTTGGCGGGTGAGTGGAGGCCCTTTTCCATGTAGGCGGTGCGGTCCCCCCAACTGAGGGTGACAAACTTCGGCGACCCGAACCCTTTGGGAGGGATGAAGCCGGACTCGATGAGCCACTCGTAGTCGAAGACCATGCCGGTGTGGAACTCGTCGGAGATGAGCCAGACGAGCACGTCCGGGTCCTTGAGCCCGGGGGCTGGGACGTGGACCTGCTTGACGGGCGGTTCCTGATAGCTGGGCTTGGGTGCGTCAGGCAGGGCGATGCCACAAGCACTGGCGGCGAGTGCGAGAAGGCAGCTTGCGAGCGGTTTGATGAGCTCGGCCGGGCGCATCAGGCGGGCAGGAACGAACAGATGTATTCGCAGATGCCGTCATTCACCTTGATGGTGAAGCCGCTGTTTCCAGCGACATCGAAGGCGGAGCCGGCTTCGATGATGTGGGTTTCCGTGGTTCCATCCAGGATCACCTCGCAAGAGCCCGCGATGATTTCCATGCGCTCCGGGGCGGCGGTGCCGAAATGGAATTTTCCCGGGTAGATGAGCCCCAAGGTTTTCTTGGTGCCATCGGTGAAATGAATGGTGTGAGAGACGACTTGGCCGTCGAAGTAAACATTTGCCTTGGCGTCGACAGTTACGTTTGGAAAGGAGTGCATGATTGAGTTGGTTGGTTGTTTAGGTGGATTGAGAGTTATTCCGTGGTGAGTCCGCTTTCCTTCCATGCCTCCCAGCCGCCCGTGAGTACGGAGGAGGAATAGCCGGCGGTGGCAAGTCGGGACGCGACCGTTTGGGCGTCCGGGCATGGAAGATCGGTACAATAGACGACGATGGATTTTCCAGCGGCGAGGGCGGTCTTGATTTCCGCTTCCCGTTGGGGTTTCAAGGTCGTGAAGCTGTTTTTTGGCAGATTGATGGCTCCGGGGATATGGCCGAGCTGGTAGTGAAAGCCCGGCCGGGCGTCATAGGTGAGGACCTGGTCCGACTGGTGGCGGACAAAGAAGTCCGCCACTGTCATACGGGTGATTTGTCCGACTGCTACCGGCCTCGCCGTCCTGACCGGAGCGGCGGCGGGCTTGGCAGGAGGAGGGGCAGGGACGGGTGCTGGCTGCACAAGCTCGCGGCACGAGGTGAAGCCAAGCGCGCTTCCGGCAGCGAGGACGGTGAACCTGGCTAGGGTCATTTGACGATTTCGAGCAACTCGACGTCGAACACCAGGGTGCCGGCGGGTGCGCCTGGAGGAGGGCTGTCTCCGTAAGCGAGTTTGGCGGGGATCCAGAGGCGGCGCTTTTCTCCAGCGACCATGAGTTGCACCCCTTCGGTCCAGCCCGGGATGACGCGGTCGAGAGGAAACACGATCGGTTCGTCCCGGAGGATGGAGCTGTCGAAGAGTTCTCCATCGGTCGTCCAGCCGGAGTAGTGGACCTTGACTTGATCGGTAGCCTTGGGGTGGGTGGTGCCGGTTCCCGCGGTGAGGACGCGCGAGGCGATGCCGGAAGCGGTTTTTCCCGCGCTTTCAGGAGCAGCGGCGACATCTTCAGGGACAGCGGGGGGCTTGGGAGCGGCCTTGATGCCGAGGAGTTCGACGTCAAAGACGAGGAGTCCACCGGGGCGTCCGCCGCCGGGGTTTTCGCCGTAGGCGAGGTCGGCAGGGATCCAGAAGCGGCGTTTTTCGCCTTCGACCATGAGTTGGAGGCCTTCTGTCCAGCCTTTGATCACCCCGTTGAGGGGGAAGCTGGTGGGGGAGCCGCGTTTGACCGAACTGTCAAAGAGTTTGCCATCGGTGGTCCAGCCGGAGTAGTGAACTGTCACGGTGTCCGCGGCGGCAGGTTTGGCGGTGCCCTTGCCGGGCTGGAGAACCTTCGAAGCGAGGCCGGATGGGGTTTTCACAGCATCCGCAGGCGCGGCTTGGACATCAGATGGGGTTTCAGGCATGGTTGGTTCGGCGTAGGTGGTGGTGAGAGTGATTGCGAGTGCCAGTCCGACTGCATGGGGGGCAAGGGCACGTAGAGAGCTAGCGGATAAGGTCATGGCGGATAGGTTTAATGGGGTAAGGGAATCTGTCAATCCCTTGGATTGGTAGAAAAATCAACGATGCCGGATGCGGACTTTGAGAATGGATGGCTCGTTGCAGTAGGGGCAGCGGAAGGATTTCTTGAAAATGACCGCCAAGGCGACGCGCAGGCGGTAGCTGCCCAGGAAGGTTTTGGCATGGCGGTGCTTCGAGCAGCCCTTGTTGCCGAGGACGGGCGTGAGGCAGAGCGGGCAGCGCGTTCGTTCGGCGATGATCCATCGGAGTGGTACCGCAAGAAACAAGCCCCCACCGATGGATGCGGAGATGATGAGCTCCTTGGGATCATCTTTGATCAGAGAGCTGACGATGAAATAGATTAGAACCGGAGGCCCCACGTACTTGAGAAACAGCAGAAGGGAAGCCAGGCGGAAGCGAATGATGGTGGACTGATTAGGTAAGCGATGCATGGGAGGTGGCTGCATGAGGGGGGGGAGGTTTTGGAAACCACTCCGAATGTGCTACAGTGTAGATACACCAGAGCACTTCTCATGCCAAGAGCTATCAGTTAGTAACTGATAGAATTTTGTCAAAAAAAAGCCCGAGAGCGCTAGCCCCGGGCTGGCTAGACCCCGCACCAAGCGGGGTGGGAGCGGATTACATTTCCAGCAACAGGCGGGTTGGGGATTCCAGGCACTCCTTGATGCGGATCAGGAAGGTGACCGCCTCCTTGCCATCGACGAGGCGATGGTCGTAGCTGAGGGCCAAATACATCATCGGGCGGATGACGACTTGGCCGTTGTGAGCGACCGGGCGTTGTTGGATGGTGTGCATTCCGAGGATGCCGCTTTGGGGCGGATTGAGGATCGGGGTGCTGAGGAGGGAACCGTAGGTACCGCCGTTGGAAATGGTAAAGACACCGCCGTTAAGGTCGTCGATGGTGATTTTTCCCTCATTGGCTTTTTTGGCGTAGTCGAGGATGTCCTTTTCGATTTGAGCGAAGGACTTTTGGTCGACGTCGCGGAGGATGGGGACGATGAGGCCCTTTTCGCTACCGATGGCCACGCCGATGTCATAGAAGTGGTTTTCAATGATGTCGGTGCCGTCGATGCGGGCGTTGACGGCGGGCACATCCTTGAGAGCCTGCGCCACGGCTTTGACGAAGAAAGACATGAAACCAAGCTTGACGCCGTGTTTTTTCATGAAGTCTTCCTGAACGCTTTTCCGCACGTCCATGACCGCGCTCATGTCCACTTCATTGAAGGTGGTAAGGATGGCGGCGGTTTGCTGGGCATTGACGAGATGGGTTGCGATTTTACGGCGCAGCATCGACATTTTCTTGCGAGTGGTCCTGCCCTCAGTGACTTGTGACGGGACCACGCGGGAGTGGCGGGGGTGGTGAAGTCCGGCTTGGAG
>CALMKO010000034.1 GCA_937867415.1 uncultured Verrucomicrobiota bacterium
GAGTAATCCGACGCGCGCAGAATCACCGCCGCGCAGTTGGTTGGCGGTGCGTGGGGAACGCGTGTTGCTCGGTGGTCAGGCCGTGACCGTGAGTCGGGTGGAGATGGCACCCGCCGCGGCTAGCGGTTGTGTTCCCGATCGGGAATAAACCTGACCATCAGGCTTTCTAAGTCTTCATTTTTCCCGTTCGGGAATAAAATGTTTGATTTCGTTCATCTGATTCATCACATTACCGAACGGGAATGAGCGTGACATCAAAAATGACGAGCGAGCGACTTGGCCAAGAGGTCAAATCCCGGCGTAAGCAACTCGGGATGAATCAAGCCGAGTTGGCGATGGTTTCCGGCACGGGAGTCCGTTTCATCAGTGACTTGGAAAATGGGAAGACAAGCTGCGAACTGGGCAAGACCCTTTCGGTGCTCGCGAATTTGGGTCTTGAAGTTCAAATCACCACACGCTCAGGAGGATAAAATGGCTAGAAATCTGGATGTTTTCCTCAACGAGCGCCGGGTGGGGCAGTTGCAGCAGGATGATACGGGAGCCCTCTGGTTTTCCTATTCCGAAGCATGGTTGGGCGAGGAGGGCGCGGTGCCGCTTTCGATCTCACTCCCACTGCGGAGCGAGCCTTTTCGGCGCAATGAATGTCGGCCCTTTTTTGCCGGGCTGCTGCCTGAAGAGACTAGTCGCGAGCTGATCGCCAAGGCATTTGGAGTGAGCGATAAGAATGATTTCGCCATTCTGGAGCGGATCGGCGGCGAGTGTGCCGGAGCGGTGAGCCTGATGCCTCCCGGTGAAAAACCAGTCGAAGGCTCGGGCAGCTACCGCGAGATTTCAGCGGACGAGCTCGCCGGGAAAATTGCAGAATTGCCCCGGCGTCCATTGCTGGCGGGGCAGGAAGGGATCCGTCTCTCGCTTGCAGGGGCTCAGGGAAAACTCGCGATTGCGATTTTCGGTGGCAGGTTCTTTTTGCCTCTCGATGGTTCGCCCAGCACGCACATTCTCAAGCCGCAAGGTCCGCATTTCGAGGGTCTGGTAGAGAATGAATTCTTCTGCATGCGCCTTGCCGCACTCGCCGGGCTCGAAGTGGCAGCCGTCGAGATCGGGGTGGCTGGCGGGACACGGTTTCTGCAAGTGGAGCGCTACGATCGCAAGCCGCGCGACGGAGACATTCCAGAGCGCATTCATCAAGAGGATTTCTGCCAGGCACTGGGCATACCGCCCGAGCTGAAATATCAGCAGGAAGGAGGTCCTAACATCAAGAAGTGCTTCGATCTTGTCCGTGCCGTGTCGTCTCAACCCGGTCCGGACCTGCTTCGTCTCTTCGATTCGGTGGTCTTCAATCATCTGATCGGCAACAACGATGCCCACGGCAAGAACTACTCGCTGCTCCACGACAGGGAGGCGATTCAACTGGCTCCTCTTTACGACCTCGTCTGCACGCTTGCGTATCCCGGACTTGCGGCGGAATCCGCGATGAAAATCGGCGGAGAACGCAAACCACACCGAGTCGCCGGGAAGAACTGGCTGAAGTTTTTCAGCGATGCGGGTCTGGGACCTGCTGTGTCCATGAGGCGCATGAAGGGAATGGCTGGAAGCGTAGGTAAGATTGTCCGCGAAATGGATCCAGCTACCCCGGGGTGGAATGAAGTTTCACCGATCGTTCTCGCGAACTGTGCCCGGGTGGTTTCCTTGGGCTGAAGGGTTCGGTGGCAGGCTGGTGATTTTCGGAATCATCACGATCACTGGATACTTTTAGCGTTGGGCCGCATCTAAGTCAGTGTAGATCATGAGCGAGTTTGTCACAAATTCCGAAGTTTCCACGCCGCGGTGGCCCGAGTTGATTGCCCGGGCCAAGGCGGGCGAGGAGGATGCCTGGAGAGAGTTGTTGGCGCAAACCCGGCCCTGGGCGATTGAACGGATGGCAGGACGCGTGAGCGACCTTCATGCGCGGGAAGATGTGGCGCAGGAAATCATGATCACTTTGTGCCGCAAACTCGACACCTTGCGCGAACCTGATCGCTTTGCCGGATGGTTTGCTGCGTTGGTGGATAGTGCCGCCCTTGCCTGGGGGCGGAAAAGGCACGCGCAACTGCGGCTTGAGGATGCGTGGAAAAACCATACTTCCCACGAGACCGAAGGCGAAGCGGAGCTAACGGATGCGATCGTCACGCGTCGCATGATGCTCACGGTTGCATTCCGCGCGCTCTCGCTGGAGCACCAGGCGGTGGTGCGTAGCCGCTACCTGCAAGGGCGCGGCTATGCAGATACGGCGGTGCAACTTGGTATCGAGGAAACGCTGGTGCGCGGGCGATTGCAAAAGGCAAGACTCCAACTCAAACGAAACATGAACCAACAAAAAAACATGCAACTGAATCCTGAATTCCATGACCTCGGCTCCGCCGATCTCTCAACTCTCCGCGCGCTCTCGCTGCTGACCCGGCGAGGCGAAGCTCCTGACACCGGGCGCGCCGTGCTCTCTGGCATCTGTCTCCTGCCGGGCGGTCGTGTGATTGCCACCGACGGACGCCGTGTCGTCTTCCGCCGGCTCTCCGCTCTGTCCGGCTTGTCGCGCCAACTGGTGCTCGGACCGGCGGTTTCGCCTGACTTTTTGCCCGTAATTGCAGGTGGCCGCCTCACACCGGAACTCTCGGTGTGTAGTCTTGAGGATGCTGCCGGACGCCGACATGAACTACCGCTCATTACTAGCCCCGAGTATCCGTCGGTCGAACACTTGCTCGATGCAAAGTGGGTCGCTGGTTGGCGAATCAAGGTGGCGAAACTCCGGGATACGATGAACGCATTCGCGCCGTTTCTTGCGGCAGGGCATCCTACCACCTCGTCCAATCAAGAATATACTCCGTTGCTCCGTATGCGCGTCTGCACGGGTATGGCATCGATCATTTTCGAGACAGACAAGTTGCTCGGCTACAACGACTCCCAGCAGAATATCATGGCCACGCACGCCGGACAATCCGGTTGGCGGCACGAAGTTTACGCTCAGGCCGAGGCGACCGAGGGTGATCCGGGGGAGCCGGAACGCATGTTGGTCATCAACGCCGAACTTTTCTCAGGATTGTTGGACGCACTGGAACCTACTGCATCCGACGAGATATGGTTGCGGGTGCAGGAGCCTACGGACACGGCACTCGGACTACAAATCGCTAACGATTCTGACCGATCCGGCCAGATCATGCCGGTGCGACTCAGTTGAAAGCCGTCTTTGTTGAAGCTGCGGGAAAACTCATTCCCCGGCTGTTCTAACGTATGAGTA
>CALMKO010000035.1 GCA_937867415.1 uncultured Verrucomicrobiota bacterium
AACCGCTTCTTCAGTCGCTTCGGCGGTCATAGACACGCCGCTACAGGCTTTCCATTCGCCTAGCGCGCATGAGTCAGCTTGTTGCCCAAGCCGAAACCGCCTCTTCACCCACATCGGCGGTCATAGACACGCTGCGGGTTCGAAGTTTTAAAAATGGAGATTGCGCGAGGGAGGAGTGGGTTCGCTAGAATCGGGACGTGAAACAAGGAGTAGGGGAGAAAATGCGTAAAGCGGCGGGAATGGGTCAGCTTGACGGCTGGATGCCCTTCCTTTGGATCGTGATGGCGAGCGCTTTGGCCCATCTGTGGTGTCTGGGTTCACAGTTCTATTTGGACGATTTGGTGCAGATTCGTGATAACGAGGCGGTCCGGAGTGGCGATCTCAAGTTGTTGAAAACGATGACTTGGAGCTATATGATCTATCATCTCCAGTATCGCGTATTCGGGATGTCGGCGGTGGGGTTCCATGCGGTGAACTGGCTTTTACACACCGGGGTGGGTTGTGCTTTGTATGGGCTGGGGCGGGATTTATGGAAGGACCGCGCGATGGCGGGTGTTGCGCTGTTCGGGGCTTTGTGGTTCGTGGTGCATCCGCTGGCGAGCGAGATTCCGAACTATGCGAGGACCCAGGATCTGGCTTGGGTGACCTTGTTCTCGCTGTTGGCGGCATGGGGGCTTCTCCGTTTTTTGAAACATGGCGGCTGGATGAATCTAGCAGGCTGCGGGATCTTTGTGGTGGGGGCGATGTTTTCCAAGGGGCCGGGGCTTTTTCATGCGGTGATGATGGTGGCCGGGGTGGGTGTGGCGGCGATGTCGCCCGGTCAATGGGTTTGGTTCCGGCGAAGGGCCTGGATCGGGTTGCTTGGCGGTGTGTTGCTGGCGTTCGGCTTGTGGGAGTTGGGTTTTTTCAGGCGCATCCCGGACATCTCCGAACCACGGTGGACGGGCCATGCCTATACACTGGCACGGGTTTTCTGGGAGTTCGCGTGGCGCAGTGTGGTGCCGGTCGCGTTATGCTCGGATCATGAAATCACGGAAACTCTGATGCCTGCCGGGACGGCATTCTGGGCGATCCCTGACGTGGGCGCGAAATGGGCGGCGGTTTCATTCATCGCTTTGATCCTATTCTGCATTTGGCTGATCCGGAAGAAGGCGACACGGCTGGTCGGGGTGTGCTTGTTGCTTTATGCATCGACGATTTTGTTTCGGGTTCTCTATCTGGTTCCGGAGTTCATGCCGGAGTATCGCATTTACCCGGGGCTGCCGTGGTTTTGTCTGGGTGCGGCGATCGTTCTTCATGCGGGGTGGAAGTATTTGTTTGAGACGGTCTCGCCGAGAGTTCCGGCGTGCATCTTACTTGGGGTTTTTTGTGTGCTTTCCGCGCAGCGATCGTTCGTATGGCATGATCTGAATCGGCTGGCGGGCGACGTTTTGAAGCGCTACCCAGCGCGGGCGCGGGCAGTGTGGGTGCTTCACAAGCACGATGCCGACCAGCAGAATTGGCAAGGGGTGATCGACCGTCAGCGCCAAGTCTGGCCGGAGGTGGAGAGGCAGTTTGTGACTCGAAATCAAAGGCTTGCGCCCGCGCGAGAGATACCAAGCGGAGACTTCGTGCTGGCCATGGTGGGGATTTTCGGGGTTTACGCGCAGGCGGTGGCTCATCAGGAGAGTCCGGCCGCCGGGCTGCGGGTGCTTGCCTTATTGGAGGCTCACATGACCCAGATGAAGATGACTCCTGAGAACAAGATGGTGGAGTGGGGATATTTTTACCATTCCAAGGCATTGGTCTTGGAAACTGCGGGCAATTTGCAAGCCGCGGTGGATTGTCTCAAGCCGCTGCCGTTCCTGTTTGACCCGTGGAAAACGGACCTCAAGCGGATGGAAAGCAAGCTCGCCGCGACTAAGCCAGGTTGGTGAAGACCGCCTGCACGTCGTCGTCGTCCTCAAGCTTGTCGAGGAGGTTTTCCACATCTTCCATTTGAGCTTCGGTGAGTTCGATGGGTTGGGTGGGCAGGCGCTTCAGGCTGGACTTGGTGGCGACGATGCCGAGGGCTTCGACTGCGTGGCAGAGGCTGGAAAACGCGCTGAGCTCGCCGATGACGGAGACGACTCCTTCATCGACATGGATTTCCTCCAAGCCGGCGTCGATGAGTTCGAGTTCGATCTCGTCGAGGTCGCGACCGTCCGGCACGGGGAATTCGATGACGGCCTTGCGCGAGAACATGAAATCCAGTTGGCCGGCATTGACCATTTGGCCGCCGTTTTTGTTGAAGATGATTTTCAGGTTTCCCACGGAGCGGTTGGAGTTATCCGTGGCGCACTCGACGACGAAAAGCGAGCCGTGCGGGCCTTTTCCCTCGTAGGTGACCTCGCTGATATCAGCGGCGTCCTTACCGGCGGCGCGTTTGATAGCGTTTTCGATGTTTTCGCGAGAGAGGTTCTGGGCCTTGGCGTTGTTGATGGCGACGCGGAGTGTGGCGTTGGACTCCGGGTCCGGGCCGCCGCTTTTGGCGGCCATGGTGATGGATTTGGCGAGCTTGGGGAACACCTTGGACATGGTGGCCCATCGTGATTCCTTCGCGCGGCGGCGGCATTCAAAGTGTCTTCCCATGGTAGCAGTGAGGGTGGAAATCGGCATTTTAAACGTGCCGGGAGGGAATTGAAGCAGGCCAGCGGTGAGATGCAAGCGAAGTGCTTGGGGAAGAAGGAGGATTTTACGATTCCCGCCGGCGCATTGGCGGCTTAGGGTGGTGGAGTGACGATGAATGGTGGAGGAATGCTGGTGGCTGCGCCTGAGCGCTGGGATGAGGCGTGTTTTGTAGTGCCCGCGCTGCGTGCAATGATTGGATCCGGGCTTGGCACCGGGATTCTCTGCCCGGAAGCCCAGCGGGAGTTTTGGGAAACCCTTGAGGGCCTGCACATCGTCGATTTCCCGCTGAAGTCAAACGTGCGGGGTATCGCCGGAAGGGTTGCTGGAAACTGGCAGGCATCCCTAGCTTGGGAGGCTGGGCTGGCTGCGGATGTTTTCAAGGCCGCAGCGATTCCGAGGCGTCTCGGCCCGAGTGGGAGAAAGCTTCTCAAACGCCTGACCCACCCGCTTTCGTTTTCGGTGAGCCCTCTGGACCACCGGGTCCGATACTATCTTGCGGCGCTTGGCGAGTTGGGAATCGTGGCGGAATCGGCGGGATTTTTCGCTCCTGCGGCTCTCGGAGTGGAGCCGGTCGCGGGGGCGGTCTTGCTGTGTCCCGACTCCGACTTCGGGGCAAGTTACGAGTGGCCCTTGGAGCGCTGGCTGGAGATTGCCAAGCGGCTTGTGGGATCTCACTCGAAGGTCACCCTCGCGTCCTTGGGCGGGCCAAGGGGCTTGAGCGAGCAGCTGGCCGAGAAGTTGGGTGAAGGGGTGGAGTTTTTCCAGGCGCTGCCTTTGGCTGGGGTTTTGCCGGTGTTGGCGGTGCATGGGTTGGTGATTGCCGCAGACGGGTCATTGCCGCATCTGGCGGCTCATGCGGGATCGACCTGCGTGACCTTGTTCGGCCCGAATGATCCGGTTTGGAAGCGCCCGCTTGGCAGGCGGCATGCGGTGGTGCGACGGCACGTCGAGTGTGCGCCATGCTTGTTACCCAAGTGTCCTTTGGACCGGCGTTGTCAAAACGAGTTGGAGGTGGAGGATGTGTGGAAAGCCGTGACCCGCATTTCGGAAACTAGCAGCCCGCTGAACCTCGCTCCCGCTTGACGATCCACTCCATGGTCTTCTCGGCGAGGCGGTCGAAGGCTTCCACGCAAAGCCCGAGGTGCTCTTCGAGGGTGTCTTCGATTTTATTGTGGCTGATGCCGTGGAGACTCTGCACGAACATCATCACGGTGGGGATGCCGGCGCGGGAAACCTCCGCCGCATCGTGAAGCGGGCCGGAGGGAAGGCTGTGTGAGACGCCGCAGGTTTCGAGGATGGCGGCATCGCAGAACTCGACCAGGGTGCGGTTGAAAATCACGGGTTCGATTTCCCAGATGCGCTCCCAAGAGACCGAGACGTTGCCCTCCTGGGCAAAGCGCTCGCTCGCCGACTTGGCCTTCATGAGCATGGCCGCCAGAGAGCTGGCGTCGAGATGCCTCTGGTCCAGGGAAATTGTGCAATCCTCGACGACGCTGGTGACGATGCCTGGCTCGGTGACGCAGGAACCGATGGTGCAGACGCCGCCGTAGCGCTCGGTGATGTGGTAGATTTCCGTTGCCATTTTCGCGGCAGCAAGGAAGGCATCCCGGCGGCGGTTCATGGGCGTGCTGCCCGAGTGGGCGGCCTGGCCGTGGAAATGGATGGCGTGGCGCTCGACGCCGCAAGTGCCGAGCACGGCCCCCAAGGGAAGCCCGAGATCGAGGAGGACCGGGCCCTGCTCGATGTGCAGTTCGAGGTAGGCCGCGGCGTTTTTCGCTTCATTTCCAGCTTGTTTGACCGTTTCGAGATCAATTCCGAATTCGGCAAGTGCGGTGGGAAGTGGGATGCCATCGCGGTCTTTCAGCAGGCGTGCTTCTTCAAGATTCAGGTGGCCGGAAAATGCGGACGAGCCGAACAGGCTTTTTCCGAAGCGGGCACCTTCCTCGTCCGCCCAGTCAACCAAGCGGATGGTGACGGGTGGTTTCCCTTCATATTCGGTGTGGATTCGGCGCATGATTTCCACCCCGGCCATGAGGTTCAGGCAGCCGTCGAGCCAGCCGCCATTGGGCACGGAGTCGATGTGCCCGCCGATGAGCAGGCATTTTTCGGATGCACCGGGGAGGGTGAACCAGAGGTTACCGGCGGCGTCGGTGTGGGACTCCACGGGAAGTTCTGCGGTTTTTTCGATCAACCATTTCCGCGCCTTGGCCCAGGTGGGCGTGAATGCGACCCGCTGGGCGCCGTCATCATCACCAGTCAACTCACGCAGCTCTTTGAGGTCGTCGATGGTGCGCTGGGGATGCAAAAAGCGGGAAGGGGCTTTCATGAACGGGACATGTCAACCTGCACGTTGCGTGCAAGAATTCCGGATTTTTTACAATCCACAAAAAGAATAAGCACTCTTGCCAGCGCGTGGGGAAACATGCTTCAAATCATCCAGATGGACGAGGGAGGCGAGCCGCGTGAGATTCACGCCCGACTGAATGAGTGTTGGAAATGGATCCATCCACTGTTGGCACTGGTGGCGTTGGGTTGTCTGCTCGTGTTGGTGGGATGGACGGGGGATGTGTCGGGATGGCAGCACTTGCTGACCGTGGGAATTGGATTTGCCTTCGCCGTGGAGCGGGCTTGGAGTCTGCGGGAGGCATGGCCGCAGGAGCGGGAGCGGAGACGCCTGGTTCTGCGCGGGGTCCTGGCGTTGTTGGTCTTAGGCCTTTCGCTGGCGCTGCTTGTTCCCGGGCTGTGGGGCTCCGGAAAGGGGCCGCTGGCAGGACACCTGTTCGTTCAAATCGCGGTGCTGGTATCGGGGGTGGCCTTGATGATTTCCCATCAGAAGCGCTTCACCGCCCGGGCCTTTCATCCGGGCTTGTTATTGATCGGGTCGTTTTTGTTCATCGTGGTGGTGGGTGCCTTATTGTTAAAAATGCCGCGTTGCACGGTCGCTGGCGAGACTTCCACCTGGCTGGATGTGTTTTTCACAAGCACCAGTGCGGTCTGCGTGACCGGCCTGTCGGTCCAGAATACGGCGCTCCACTTCACCACCACCGGGCAGACGGTGATTTTGCTTTTGATCCAAGTCGGCGGGCTTGGGATCATGACCCTTACGTTTTTCGCGGCAGTGGTCTTGTTCGAAGGGCTCACTTTGCATGACCGACTGTTACTTGGGAAAATGATTCAGGAAAACCGCCTCGCGCGGATTGGCGAGACCTTGAAATTCATCGTGATCATGACCTTCGCCTGCGAGGGCTTGGGAGCGCTTGTGTTGTTTTTCAGCCTGGATGGAATTCCGGCGCTATCAACGCGGTGGTTTCATGCGGTTTTCCACTCGGTTTCCGCATTCTGTAATGCCGGGTTCTCCTCGCTTCCGGATGGCCTGGCCACCGGTGTGATTCATGGCAACTGGGTTTGGCAGGTCGTCATCATGTCATTGATCGTGCTCGGCGGTCTGGGCGCTTTGGTCAACGAGGATGTCTCGATTTGGTCCGTTGCAAAGATGAGGCGCTGGCTCAGCCGGGAAGGACCCAGGCGGCGGTTGAGAGTGCATACGCGCTTGGTCTTGGTGACGAACACCTTGTTGATCGCCGGAGGGGCCGCGCTCATTCTCGTCACCGAATTCGCTTTGAGGGACGGACCCGAAAACGGGGGGACCGTCCTCACCGCAGTTTTCCACTCCGTCACGGCGCGTACGGCGGGCTTCAATACCGTGGTCATGTCGGAGATCGGAGTGCTTACGGCGCAGGTGCTGATGGTGTTGATGATCATCGGTGGATCGCCCGGCGGCACGGCGGGCGGGCTGCGCACGACGGTCGCGGCGGTTGGCGTGGTGCATCTCTGGCATCAACTGCGCGGCGGTAAGCGCGGAATGGTGTTTTTCAATCGTTCGATCCCGCTGGATACCGGTTCCCAAGCGCTGGGCCTGATTTTCCTTACGGGAATCTGGCTGGCGATCAATTTCGTGATCCTGCAGTTCTTACAAACCGGCAGCGGAGTGAGCGAGACGAGCTTGTTGTTCGAGCTCATCAGCGCGTTTGCGACCGTGGGCCTGTCGATTGACCTAACACCCACGCTGCGTGACGGAGCGAAGACTTTGTTGATCGTCAACATGTTTGTGGGCAGGGTCGGCTTGCTCACGGTGATGGCCACCTTGATCAAGCCTGATACCCGCCCGAGCTCGGGAAAACCGCAGGAAGATATCCTGCTCACTTAGTTGGAAACACACTTGTTATGAAATTCTGCATCATCGGCCTAGGAAGTTTCGGCACGCACCTCGCACGTCAACTCGTGAAGGAGGGGCATGAAATCGTCGCCGTGGATAATGACCCGGCCCACATCAACGGCTTGAAGGATGAGATCGAATACCTGATCCAGGCGGACTGCACGAACATGAATGCATTCCATGAGATTCCCATTCAGGAATGCGATGTGGTGATTCTGGCGATCGGTGAGAATTTCGAGGCTTCCATCTCGATTGCCGCGAATGTCCAGCAACTCGGGGCCAAGCGGATCATCAGCCGGATCATCAATCCCTTGCACGGACGTTTGTTAAAGTTGTTGAAGATCGACGAGTTGTTGATTCCGGAAGCGATGGCCGCCGCCTGGTTGGCGAGGACCTTGAAGACACCGGACTTAATCAACAGCGTGGAACTCGGGGGTGGATATGAGATCGCCCAAGTCGCCGTGCCGCCGCCATGGATCGGGGTTTCTTTGCAAGAGGTGGACCTACGTGGCAGGTATGATCTCAACCTGGTCACCATCGCCAAAGGACGCGGAGCCTCCGCCCTGAGTTCGACCCGCCAGCCGATCAACCGGGTTCTCGGGATCCCGCAGCCCACGCGCCTGTTCGAGGCGGATGACGTGCTGGTGCTCTTCGGCAAAGGGTCCGACGTGCGGCGGATGATGAAGCAGTATTAGCGCTTGGTGACGCGCGCCCCGTCCTTGATGGTGTCAGGCGGGTGGAGGAGGATTTCATCATCGGCATTCAAGCCGCCGAGGATTTCCGTGAAGCGCCCGTCCGAGCGCCCCGCGGTGATGGCGGTTAGAACGGCCTTGCCGTTTTGGAAAACGTAAGTCTTCCAAGCATTCCCCTCGCGGAAAAGCGCACCGGCAGGCGCGAGCAGCACTGAGTCCGAGTGCCAGATGGCGACTCGCACTTCTACGCGGAACCGGTCGCCAAGCGCCTTGGCCTGCTCCTGCGTATCCATCAGATCACAGAGCACCAATACGCGTTGTTCCTCCACACCCAGGGCGGAGATCTTCGTAAAAGCGGCCGGCTCGACGCGGCGCACCCGAGCGTTTAGGGGAGTCTCGCCTCCCCAGAGGGCGATTTCCACCGAGTCACCCAAGCGGATGGCCACGGCATCCCGGGAGAGGATCTCGGCCTCGATTTCCAAGTCTGCGGGATCGCCGATTTCCAAGATCGCCATGCCAGCGGTAGCGACCATTTCACTTTCCTGCATCACCCGGAGCACGCGGCCGGTGACCGGAGCTTTGACCTCGACGAGATTGTCCGGGCCGCCTTGTTCCGGGCGCTCCAGAGAGGCGCGGGCTTGGGCGATTTCGTAGTCGAGAACTTGAAGAGAAAACTCAGCCGCACGGACCTCGGCCGCACGAATGAGGGCATCCCCCTCCGCGCGGTCGCGATCCGCTGCGGAAACGGTGTCCGCACGGGTGACGGCGCGTACGCGGTTGCGGTCTGCCTCCGCCATCACAAGCGCGGATTTCCGGGCATCCAAGGTGGCCATGGCTTGTTTGCGGTTAGCCTCCTGCATGGCCATGAGTGACTCGGCCTGCACCCGCGCCCGCGGATCTAACAATGGCGGGGCAACGGGCTCAAGAGTGGTGACCAAGGTTTCTCCTGCGGTGACCGCGTCACCGGGCTTGAGCGAGACGCGACGCATTTTCCCGGCGACCGGAGTGGCCACGATGTAGCGGTTTTTCACCCGGGTTTTCCCCTCTTCAGAAATGCGCACCGTCAGCGGGCCGCGTGAGACCTTGCCCGTCTCGATGAGCACGGGCTTGGGCCAGAGCCCCCAGGCGATGAGAGCCACGAGCCCGAGGCCGATGAGGACCGGAAGGAATTTTTTGCCCGATGGGCTTTGTTTGATATCCCAAGGCGCGCTGCCTGCCGGAGGGGGTGAGTGGGTGGTGGCCATGTAATCTTCCTGCGGAAGTGATAGCCGCGTCACGACCGACATTCAAGGCGACAACCAGGGGAATGTCAAAAATGAGGGCCATTCACAAATTGATGAGTCCGGGGATTGCCACAACAGCGGCAGTCCGTCATACACACAGCTGCCACTTGAAGACACCATGAACCGCCAATCAAACGCACTGATGACCGCACTGGGGCTGATCGCCGCCACCTGCCTTACCGCTCGCGCCGAGGAATTTTCGTTCGAGACTCTACGCGCGAAGGCTCGGGAATTGGCCAAGACCCCTCACGTGGAATCCCCCTTAAGCCTTGGCGAGTTTTGGAAAAAACTCACCTATGACCAGCATCGCGACATCCGCTTCAAGATGGAAGAAGGCCTTTGGGCGGCCGACAAGGGTCCGTTTTCAATCGATTTCTTCCACCCCGGCTGGACGGCAAAGAAAATGGTGAGCCTTCAAGAAGTGAACGGCAAAAACTCCGAGCCGCTCAAGTTCGACCCGCAACTCTTCGACTATGGAAAACAAGTCATCCCCGCCGGCACCACGCCGCCACCCGGCTATGCGGGATGGCGCGCCCGCACCCACCTGAATACGGCCGACTACATGGACGAGTTCCTCGTCTTCCTGGGTGCCAGTTATTTCCGCGCCATTCCCAAGGACGCACCGTATGGACTCTCCGCCCGTGGGCTGTCGATCAACAGCGGCCTGCCGGGTGTGCCGGAGGAATTCCCCGATTTCTCGGAATTCTACCTGGAACACCCCAAAAAGGACTCGAAATCACTCAAAGTCTGGGCGCTTCTCAGCGGCGAGAGCGTTTCGGGTGCCTATCAATTCACCATCACGCCGGGCGTGGAAACGGTGATGGACATCGAAGCCGAGTTGACCCTGCGCCGCCCGGTCCAGCAGCTTGGAATCGCCCCATTTTCAAGCATGTTCTGGTTTGGAGAGGGCACCCACCCGAAACCCTACGACTTCCGTCCCGAGGTGCATGACAGCGACGGACTCTTGATGGAGCTGGGCAGCGGCAACCTCCATTACCGCCCCTTGGAGACGACCCGGCATCACTTCCGCCACTGTGTCTTCACCATGGAGAAGCCGCGCTCGTGGGCGCTGGTGCAGCGTGATCGTTCGTTTGCCTCCTACCAAGACCCGGAAGCGCTCTATCATAACCGCCCAAGCGTCAAGGTGGAACCGGTCGAGGGCTTCGATCAAGGGAAGCTCCATCTCATCGAAATGCCCACCAAGGATGAAACCGATGACAACGTGATCCTGCTCTGGGAGCCGATGCCGGCCTTGGAAGTCGGCAAGGCGCATCGCTTTCATTACCGTCTCCGCTGGCTGCGTGATCCGGAGCCCTCCGGCATCTTCACCGTGCGGGCGACCCGCGCGGGCACTCCTGTCCAGAAACCCGACGAGGTGCTCATGGCCATCGACTTCGCCAAGCCACTCCAACCCCAGGAAAAAATCGGCGATCCAAAATGGGATGACATTTCGAAGCTCAAGCCCGTAGTGACGATCAACCGGAAATCCGTCAAGCTCATCCATGTGGGGCTATCAGATGTCAGCATGCCCAACGTGGATGACGTCCCGGCAGGTCTCGGCCGCAGTGACAAGCTGCACATGCCACAGGTTCTGCGCGCCTTTTTTGTTTGTGAGCCCCCGCAGGATATCATGGATATGGATCTAACCTGTGAACTGCAAGACGCAAGCGGCAAAGTCGTCTCCGAGCGTTGGGTATATCTCTGGAAAAGGACGCAGTAAAAACAGCTGTAATTCGATTGCCTGACAAGACGCCGGTTCGCAGCATCTCCGCGCCAATCATCTGCCGTATTGGGAGATCTTCCTCATGACAGCCTTGTTGTATTTCAGCGGGACATTTTCCTATGCGGGCCTAATTCGGACGGTTGAGCAAAGGGCTTCCCATGCTGCATCTCCAGACCGCGACTCTGAAAAAGGAGTCCGCTAGCTGTGATAAACCCTGAGCACCCGCGGGGTGATTCCGGTGAAAATCTCCCACACAATGGTCTCCGCCTTGAGCGCGATTTCTCCGACGGATATGTTAGGTCCGAAGATCTCCACCTCATCGCCCTCCACCACGTCCTCCGCGCCGGTGAGATCGACCATGAGCTGATCCATGGTCACCCGTCCGAGAATCGGAAAGCGGCGGCCTCGGATCCAGACGTCCGCCCCTTTTCCAGAAACATGACGCGGATACCCATCTCCATAACCGATACCGATGGTGGCGACCCGGGTGGGACGGGTGGTCACAAACTGCCGCCCGTAAGACACTCCGTGGCCGGCCGGAAGCTCGCGCACGAGAGTCACCCGCGACTTCAAGGTCATCACGGTGGCAAGCTTCTCCTGAAATCCGGGAAGTGGCGAGACACCATACAGCATCAAGCCCGGGCGGCTGAGATTGCACAGCCCTTGATCGTAGCCTAACAGTCCGGCACTGTTGGAAAGATGCATCCATTTGAAACGCTCGGCACCGCCCAGGCTCTCGATGATCCCGCAGAAACGCTCGAACTGCCGCCGCGTGAACGCCTCATCTTCATCCGCAGACGGCAAATGAGAACCGATTCCCTCGATCGTCAAATGTGGCAGTTGCTCCAGCTGGTGAAGAATCTCGGGCAAATGATCCACCACGAAGCCGCCACGGCCCATCCCAGTGTCCACCGCGAGATGCACATTCAGCCGTTTCCCCTGAAGCGCCGCGTGATGGTTGAAATCCTCAGCCTCGGCGAGTGACGAGATGCAAGGCGTCCACCCGCGGGCGACGATCTCCTCGCGCTCCGCCGACCAGGTCGCGCCTAACAGGTAGATGGGTGATTGCACCCCGGCATCCCGGATGCGCCTTGCCTCGCCGACATTGGCAACACCGAGGAATGCGAGCCCTTCGGCGGCCAGCACCCTGGCCACCTCTTCCAGGCCATGACCGTAGGCACCGGCCTTGACCACGGCCATCAATGCGCCTGGAAACACCTCGCGGGCGACCCTTAGATTTTTTCCAAGAGCTCCGAGGTCGATCTCCGCCCATGCCCGGGGCGGTGAAACGGGAAATGAATCGGTCACGGCCTCCAGCCTAGTCATCCATGATCGGCTGGCAAGAGTTCTGGCACACCCACTTGGAAATCGGCGCGTTTTCAGATTTCCCAAATGGGTCCCAGCCCTTATCCTCCGGACATGCGCGAGGAGACCCGCCAAGTGATCGAGCAGGATCGAGCCCATTGTTGGCATCCATTCACCCGCCAAGCGGAGTGGTGCGGGCGTGCCAACGAGCCATTGGTGCTGGTCCGCGGTGAGGGAGCATGGTTGTGGGACTCGGAGGGCCGACGCTACCTGGACGGGAACTCGTCGATCTGGACGAACATCCACGGCCATGCCCATCCGGCGATCAATGCCGCCATTTCACGTCAGCTGGAAAAAGTCGCCCACACCTCGTTTCTTGGGTTCACCCATCCCCTGGCGGCGGATCTGGCGCGGCGCTTGTGTGGGTTTTTCCCAGCTCAGACCTTGGAGCGGGCCTTCTTCTCCGATGACGGCTCCACGGCCATGGAATGTGCCTTGAAGCTGGCGGTCCAGTTCCGCCAGCAAACCGGCGACACCCGGAAAAACCGTTTCATCGCCTTCGCCAACGGCTACCATGGAGACACCTTGGGTGCCGCCTCGCTTGGCGGAGTGGGAAGGTTTTTTGAAAAATTCAAACACTTCGGGTTTCCCGTCCAGCATGTCGGATCACTCGATGAACTGGTAAATCTGCCGATGGATGAGACCGCCGGTATCGTCGTGGAACCCCTGATCCAAGGTGTCAACGAGATGCGCCCCTGGCCTGCCGGAATGCTCGCCGCGTTGCGACGCTGGTGCGATGAATGGGACGTGCATTTGATCTTGGATGAGGTGATGACCGGATTCGGCCGCACGGGCAGCATGTTCGCCTGCCAGCGCGAGAACGTGATCCCGGATTTCCTCTGTCTGGCGAAGGGGCTCACCGGCGGCTACCTACCGCTTGCCGCCACCCTCACGACTGGAAAAGTGTATGACGCCTTCCTCGGTGGCGGGGAGCGGGCTTTCTACTATGGTCATAGTTACACCGCAAATCCGCTAGGCTGTGCGGCGGCGCTTGCAAGTCTGGACCTTTTCGAGAAGGAAGAAACCTTGCTTCATCTGGAGGGAAAAATCGACCATCTCCGTGAGAGTCTCGCCGCTTTCCATGCACGCCAGCCCCTGGTGCACGAGATTCGTCAGTGCGGCTTCATCGCCGGCATCGAACTCCGCCGACCGGATGGTGAGAAATTTCCGCCAGACGAACGTTTCGGGGAAGCTGTCTGCCTCGCCGCGCGGGCGCACGGCTTGCTCACGCGACCGATTCTCGACACCATCGTCTTGATGTTGCCGCTCTCCGCGAGCTGCGCGGAGATCGATCACGCGGTCCACGCCATCGAGCTGGCGCTTGGCGGGTGAGCTGCAAGACTGAGGTGAGTTTTCCGTAGACCGGAATCGCTGGGTGCCCCGCGGAGACTTAGCGAAATAGAAACCTTAATTGAGTGTCTGACACCCAATTGCATTTTTGCTTGCGTTTTGGATGGGGGTGGGGTTTTCTGGGCGGGCGGGGGCGCGATGGGCGCCGCCGATGACTCTTGGATGACTTCTTGATGAATCGTGGATGACTTTTACTGAACTTTTGAAATCATGAGAAAAGCGCGCTGGTTGGCTCC
>CALMKO010000036.1 GCA_937867415.1 uncultured Verrucomicrobiota bacterium
AACGCCCTAGGTATCGCACCACCCCGAAACCCCAAGCCCTGAAAGGGCGGCCTAATTCCAAACGCATGGAGGTGACCTCATGACGACGAAGCCGAAAACAGTGCCGGAACTGAGGTTTCCGGAGTTTGAGGGGGAGTGGAAGAAGGCTCCGTTGGGTGAAATCGCCGACATCAAGCTCGGTAAGATGCTCGACAAGGAGAAACAAACGTCCGGACACCTTCTGCCATACCTGAACAACATTTCTCTCCGCTGGAACGAGGTTAATACTTCAAATCTCCCACGGATGTATTTTCGCGACAATGAACTTGATCGATTCGGACTGAGAGCGGGTGACGTAGTTGTTTGCGAGGGAGGCGAACCTGGCCGTTCGGCACTCTGGGATGGGCGTCTGCCAGATCTAAAGTTCCAGAAAGCAATTCACAGAGTTCGCTTCAACGTGCCATTCGAACAACGATTGCTCGTTCTTTACCTCGAAAAAATTGCGGGCACGACGAAGTTTGAAATGCTCTTCACTGGCGGGGGCATCAAACATCTCACGCGGGAGACATTTTCCCTGCTTCAGATCCCGATGATTTCCCTCCCCGAGCAACGCAAGATCGCGGAGTTCTTGACGGCGGTGGATGGGCGGATTGGGCAACTGAGCCAAAAGAAAGCCCTGCTGGAGGACTACAAGAAGGGCGTGATGCAACAGCTCTTCACCCAAGCCCTCCGCTTCAAAGACGACCACGGCAACGACTTTCCCAAGTGGGAGGAGAAGACGCTGGGGGACGCGGTGATAGTGAACCCAAAAACTTCCGATCTACCTGACTCATTCATCTACATTGACCTTGAAAGCGTGAATGCTGGAGTGCTGCATTCTCCAAGGCGAATCTCGAAGGTTGATGCGCCGAGCCGAGCGCAAAGACTACTAAAACGGGGCGATATTCTCTACCAGACCGTGCGACCCTACCAAATGAACAACTACTTGTTCGATCTTGAAGGTGTCCACGTTGCCTCAACGGGTTACGCCCAGTTGCGAGCATCGAAGACTGATGCCCGCTTCATTTACCATTCGCTTCATCTGCCGCGCTTTGTTGGTGATGTGATGGACAGATGCACAGGAACTAGCTACCCAGCGATTAACAGCAAGGATCTGACGCAGATTGCGATTTCCATTCCCTCTCTCCCCGAACAAACCAAGATCGCCAACTTCCTCACCGCGCTCGACCGCAAGATCGAAAGCGTTTCCCAGCAAATCACCCACACCCAAGCCTTCAAGAAAGGGCTGCTTCAGCAGATGTTTGTATGAATCGGCAGCCAAAAAATGAGCGCCATCGGGTCACCCCGATGACGCTTGGCTGGTTATTCAAGATGCGTCAGGAAAGCCGCTTCTTGGCTTCCTCGACGAGATGATCAGGGCCGGTCACGGAGACTTTTGACCGGCCATCATACTTGATCTTCAGATTCTGCCCGAGGGACGGCCCCAGCTTTTTTCGGATCCCGTCTTCAGCGGCTTTCACCACCTGTTTTTCGAGATCCTGCCGGAACCGCCTCATGTCGGAACTGGATAGGATATTATAGTTCTTGCCCATCTGGATTATCCCTTGGTTGAGGTTGGGTCGTTTCCGTAACTGTCACGGTCACGGATCTGGCCGTTGGGGCGGTGGATGAAGAGCTCACCCTTTCCGGCTCGGGATGCCTCGCGACCGTGATTGATCGCTACGGCTTGAGTCGGGGCGATGCCTGAGACACGTGAGGAACCCTCACGCCTCCAGGCCCAGTTTTCCCCATGTTTGACGACATGGACGTTTTTTGGATTAGGCATTTAGCTAATTTGGTAGCCAGCTTCATCCTTGACGCGCCCGGATTGATACCGGATAAGAACCCCGTCGTCCGCGACAAGATTCCTTACGCTTCCATTGAAGCTGGAAGTTAGTTTGGAAGAAAAGGGTAGGTGTATCAGCACCTGCCCTTTTTCTTGGATGCGAAGAGGAGTATCCTATTTTTTACCCGGAGCCAAGCTGAAAATTCCAGCCTTGATGTTTTCCGCAGAAAAAAGTTCCCATACAGGAAACTTTTCCTTTTCTCCTGTGAATAACCGTGAATAGGGTGCGTCCACCACATGGAGATTCTCGCGGCAGGCAAGATCGAGGAGTTCGTCCGCAAGCATGCGAATGCCCGTGCGTCGCTCGCTTCCTGGCTGCTGATCGCCGAGGGTGCTGAGTGGGCTTGCCCGCAAGATGTCAAAAACAGCCTACCGTTCACCAAAGTCCTATCGGGCGACCGGCTGGTTTTCAAGATAGGGGGGAACAACTACCGGCTGGTGGTTCTCGCCCGCTACCGGAACGGAATCCTCCTGATCCAAAAGATAGGCACCCACGCGGAATACGACCGCTGGAAACTCGACTGACCCAACCGACCACCATGAAAATCCTGAAAAACAGCAAAGACCACAAGGATGCCCTCCGCGATCTGGAGGAGCTGATGATCGCAGATCCCGCACCGGGCACGGATGAGGACGAGAAGCTCCAGCTTCTCGCTTTCCTGATCGCGGACTACGAGAAGCGCACCGTGAAGCTCCCGCAAGCATCCCCTGCTGAGGTGATCCGGTTCGTGCTCGAGCAGCGCGGACTGAAACAGCAGGATCTAATCCAATACATCGGATCGAAGGGACGCGTGTCGGAGATCCTTTCCGGCAAGCGTGAACTGACGCTGAAAATGATACGTGCGCTTCACGGCGGGCTGGATATCCCTTTCAAGGCGCTGGTGCAGGAGCAGGGGTTCGATGTGCCCGATGAGATTTCCGTGGAGGATTTCCCGTTCAACGAGATGCACAAGATGGGCTACTTCCCGGAAGTCCTGAACGAGAAGCTGTCCGCGATCAAAGACCGGGCTGAGGAGCTGCTTCATGCATTTTTCCGTGGGCGTGAGAATGATCCGATGATGGCCTTCAACCGGCAGGGCACGGGCAAGTCCAATATCAACGAATGCGCGGTTCACGCATGGCGGTGCCGGGTGCTCGACAGGGCGAAGAAGGTGAAGCGCGGCGATTACGCCCGTGAAAACCTGAACCCAGCACTTTACTCCCAGCTTACGGCGCTCAGCGCCTTGGATTCCGGTCCGTTGCTTGTCCGTGATCGCCTGGCCGCAGTGGGGGTGGCCGTTGTCATCGAACCGCACCTGGAGAAGACCCGGTTGGATGGCGCGGCACTCTGGCATCCCGATGGATTCCCGGTCATCGGCCTGACCCTCCGCTACGACAGGCTGGACAACTTCTGGTTCACGCTTTTCCACGAAATCGGACACGTGGCCTACCACTTGGAATCAAATCCAAAAGGATTTATCGATACGGACATCGATTCCCTGTCCGAAGAGGCAATTGAGCAAGAGGCCAATCGCTTTGCGTTAAACCAATTCATCTCCCCTGAGAATTGGGAAGAGGTGAGACACCTGAGCACTGCGAAGGAAATCCGCAAGGCAGCGAAGAAGCTTGCGATTCACCCTGCGATATTGGCTGGGAGATTACGCAGGGAAGCACAGGATTACGGGAGACACCGCACCCTTATCGGGCAGGGGGAAGTCAAACGGCAGTTTGAGCTTTGAAACGGATTTTCAATAATTGAACCCTCAGCCCGAGAATGCATTCAAAGACAGACGAGTGGGCCAAAATGTCCCAGTGTCAGCATATTTTTTGACTTCTTCCCCGTATTCTGGCACTTTCCCCTTGCCTTGTGGCGTGCAAATTACTCATCTGCCGCCCGTTAGCGCCCCTTCCCAACCATGCACGAAGCCCTGATACCGCTCCAAACTGAGATCAAGACCTTTGAGGAACAACTCCCGACCCTCCGGACGAAGTTTCCGATCGGGACGTATGTTCTTTTCATGGGAACTTGCCTCGTTGGTGGTTTCGCGACGTATTCCGCCGCTCTCGAAGCCGGATATGAAAAGGCGGGAACGAAGCCCTTCCTCGTCAAACAGGTGAGCAAAGCGGGTGAGGATGTGCAATACGTTTACGGTCTCCGGGCGTAAGCCGTGATCCTACCGCCTGCCCGATGTCCCGTGCCCTGACATTTCGGATGCCCATCATCCGGGTCAAGATCCGGGTTGGCCCGGTGACTCTCAGGCATCTTGAGAAAGGCTACGACAATCGGTGCGAGCCATGGCCCAGGAGCATCCCCAAGGAATTGGAGGTCGACGCCCTGATCGATACGGGAGCCTCCGTCTCGATCATTGATTCGAGCATTGTGGAGGAAATGCCACTCCGTTCCTATGGCTATTGTCCGATCTCCGGTTTCGACAGTCAGGGAGGCGATGAAGGAAAGGCAAAGCAGTATCCGAACTACGAGGCTGGCTTGGTTTTATTGGATGCCTCCGGGGTCGCGCCCATTCTGACTGTCAAGACCGGCCAGCTCGTTGGGCATCCAGTGGGGAACGGGAGATTTCGGGCGATTCTCGGCATGGATGTCTTGAAACACTGCCATTTCCATCTCGATGGGCCAGGTGATTGCTTTGAGATCACCGCACCTGAGCCGCTGGTGGAGGAGATCAGCAGCGTATCGGTGGCCGGGGCTTGATCGTGTGATTCTGCTGGATTCGCCAGAAGGTGATTGATTCAAGCCTGATGGTTGTGGAGTCTTCATTTCAGAGAAGCATGGCCGATACCCCACCCAATGTCTTACATGCCACCCAGTCCGAGCAAGCGCTGGAGGATGCGCTGGTGGCCCAGCTCGTCAGGCAAGGCTACGCGCAAGTGGCGGTGACGGATGAGGCATCCATGCTGGCGAACCTGAAGGCGCAACTGGAGGCTTTCAACGGCTTGACGCTGACAGCGGGCGAGTTCTCGAAGGTGCTGAACCACCTGAACCGCAAGGCGGGCGTCTTCGAGAAGGCGAAGACCCTGCGCGACCGGATGAAGCTGGACCGGGAGGACGGGCAGACGGTTTATCTTGAATTCTTAGACTCGGTGAATCCGCTGCGGAACCTCTATCAGGTGACGCAGCAGGTGGCCATCGAGGGCAGTTACAAAAACCGCTATGACGTGACGATCCTCGTCAACGGCCTGCCGCTGGTGCAGATCGAGCTGAAGCGGCGCGGGCTGGAGATGAAGGAGGCGTTCAACCAGATCCAGCGTTACCAGAAGCACAGTTACTGGAGCGCACAGGGGCTGTTCCATTTCGTGCAGCTCTTCGTGATCTCCAACGGGGTGAACACGAAGTATTACGCCAACGCCCGGAAACAATCCTTCAAGCAGACCTTTTACTGGGCCAGCGAGGACAACAAGACGATCCGCGAGCTGCCCGCGTTCACCACCGCTTTCCTGAACCGGGAGCATCTGGGAGGGATGATCGGCAAATACACGGTGCTCAACGAGACGGACAAGATCCTGATGGTGCTGCGGCCGTATCAGTTCTACGCCGCCGTGGAGATCGTGGAACGTGTGATCCATCCGCCGGAGACCGATCCGAACGGCTACGTCTGGCACACCACGGGCAGCGGCAAGACGCTGACTTCCTTCAAAGCGGCGCAGATCATCACCGGCCTGGCTAGCGTCTATAAGGTGGTTTTCTGCGTGGATCGGAAGGATCTGGATTACCAGACGATCAAGGAGTTCAATGGCTTCAGCAAAGGCAGCGTGGACAGCACCAACGACACGAAGAAGCTCGTCCAGCAGTTCACCGACGACACCAAGCTGATCGTCACCACCCTGCAAAAGCTCAACACCGCCATCAGCAAACCGCAGTATCTGGCGCAGATGGAGAAGCTGCGGGACGAGCGGATCATTTTCATCTTCGACGAGTGCCATCGCAGCCAGTTCGGCGACACGCACCGGCGTATCACGGAGTTTTTCCGCAATCACCAGATGTTCGGTTTCACCGGCACGCCGATTTTCGCCGAAAACGCAGCGCCGATGAAAGCCGCGCCGATGAAGGCCGCGCGAGCGGTCAAGCCGGAGACCTACGAATTGAGCAAAGTTGCGGAGGATCCCGTGCCCTATCGGGTGGTTGAAAAGGCAGGCAGCGGCATGAATCGCACCACCAAGGATCTCTTCCACAAGAAGCTGCACAGCTACGTCATCACCGATGCGATCAAGGACGAGAACGTACTGAAATTCGCCGTGGAATACGTGGGTCGCTATAAGCGCAAGCCGGGCACCGCTACGGAGGTGGACATCGAGGTCGAGGGGATCGACACCAAGGAGCTGATGGAGTCCCCGGCGCGGTTGGAAAAGATCACGGATTACATCATCCAGCATCACCCGGTGAAGACCCGGAACAAGGAGTTCACCGCGATGATGTGCGTCAGCTCGGTGGACGTGCTGATCAAGTATTACGAGCTATTCGCCAAACGGAAGGCGGAGGGGAAGCACAAGCTGAAGATCGCCACCATTTTCAGCTACACCAGCAACGAGGAGGACAAGGACGCCGACGGCATCCTGGATGAGGGCGGCGAGATCATCGGCGGCGAGGGAGGTAATCCGCACACGCGTGAGAAGCTGGATGGCTTCATTTCCGACTACAACGGGATGTTCGCCACGAACTTTTCCACCAAGGACACGCAAAGTTTCTACAACTACTATCAGGACATCGCCAAGAAGGTGAAGGAGCGGAAGGTGGACATCCTGCTGGTGGTGAACATGTTCCTCACTGGCTTCGACAGCAAGACGCTGAACACGCTCTACGTGGACAAGAACCTGCGCTACCACGGCTTGGTGCAGGCATACTCCCGCACGAACCGCATCCTCAACGAGGTGAAGAGTCAGGGAAACATCGTCGTCTTCCGCAACCTCAAGACGCGCACGGACGAGGCGATCGCGCTTTTCTCCAATGTCCATGCGAAGGAGGAGATCTTCGTGCCGCCGTATGATGAATACGTCAAAGCCTTCAACGCGGTGGTGCTGGAGTTGCTAACACTCACGCCCACGGTGAAAAGCGTGAAGGACCTGCCGGACGAGGAGGCTGAGCTGAAGTTCGTGAAGATCTTCCGCGAGCTGATGCGCCTGCGGAACATCCTCGAATCGTTCTCGGAGTTCGATGACGAGGATTTGACACTACCCGCTCAACGCTTCGCCGACTACCGCAGCGCCTACCTGGACCTCTATGACAAGGTCAAGACCGACAACACCAAAGAGAAAGCCTCCATTCTGGCAGACGTGGACTTCGAGCTGGAGCTGATCCACCGCGACGTGATCAACGTTCAATACATCCTCACCCTGCTCGCCAGACTTTATGATGCGGACGAGGCGGAACAGGCCGGTATTCGAAAGCTCATCCTCGACAGCGTGGCCGGCGATATTGAACTCCGCAGCAAGCGCGAGCTGATCCAGAAGTTTATCGACAGTAATTTGCCGAAACTGGATTCATCCGCCGAGATCCCCGACAGTTTCGAGGATTTCTGGGAGAAAGAACGCGTCGCCGCCTTCGACCAACTGGTGAAGGAAGAGCAGCTCGACGCCGACAAGCTGAAGCAGGTCATCGACCGTTATGTTTACACCGGCCAGGAGCCGTTGCCGGATCCGGACATCGTGGAGCTGATCAAAAAGCCCCTAGGCATCCTCGAACGCGGCCCGACACGGAAGCGGGTCCTCGAAAAGGTGGTGGACTTCGTGGCGACGTTTATCCGGGGAGTGGCGGCTTGATTGAGAAACTAGCTTCAACATTTTAATACCACGACACCATGGCCCGAGGACCCGAAAGCATCGGCCCTCGCAAATTTTTTCTGTAAAAGTGGCTGATGACTTTTTCTGAAGATGTTTGGTTTTGTGATTTCGGTTTCATTTCTATGAGCTGGGCTTCCGGAAAGGCGAAGACGGCAAAGCCTTCGGGCAAGTTCTCCTCTGGCCAGGCTGCGAGCCTGGGCTGGCTTTCACCGTAGATTTTCACGAAATCCTTGAGGCGCTCCTCGGCGTGGGCTCGGTCGTCGGCGTTGAAAATGTCTTTGATGTCGGAGGCAACCTTGCCTTTGCGATGCTGTTTGGTGACGTATTCCTGGGCGTCCTTCTTGACGCCGGAATACTGAAGCTTCCATCGCTGGTAGGTCGCCATGCTCACCGCAATGAGCCGACAGGCTTCCTCTACGGTCTTGCCGCCGGCCAAGGCCTCTTCGGCGGTCCACAGCTTCTTGATGATCTCCTCGGGGGTGTGTCGTTTTTTTCATGGGAGTCGGTGGCGCTCACACGCTGGGACTCCATCACGGATGGACCAATTTTTGGGGAGCCTTCCACCGTCCGCAGCCCCCTCAGGCCTGCCCCGGAACCATCCACTTCAGCAGCGTTGAGAAAAGCAATTGCCGGCCCACCGGCTTGACCAGATGCGCACACATCCCCGCTTCAAAGCTTTTAATGCGGTCTTCCTCGAAGGCGTCGGCACTCAGGGCGATGATCGGCGTCGTCTGATACCCCGGCATTGCCCGAATCTCCCGCGCCGCGCTCAAGCCGTCCATTTCCGGCATCCTGATATCCATGATCACGGCATCATAGCGCGCTGCCGCCGCAGCTTGCACCGCCTGCCGGCCATCGGCGGAGAAATCGACCTGCAAGCCGGAGTTCCGCAGCATCGCGCGGAGAATCTCTTGATTGATCAGATCATCTTCCGCCACCAACACCCGGGCACCCGGGCAAGAGGCTTTGAGGACGAACTCCGGGGCTGAATCCTGCGGCTCGGCAGCACGCGGGCTGGCGGCCGTGACGATCCGCAGCGGGACCTCGAACCAAAATTGGCTGCCTTTCCCGACTTCGCTCACCACGCCAATCCGACCGCCCATGGCCGTCACCAGCTGCATGCTGATCGCCAGGCCCAATCCTGACCCGCCGTGGGCTCGCCCGACCGAGCCATCGAGCTGCTCGAAGGGAAGGAACAGGCGCTGCTGATCCTCCTCCGCGATCCCCTCTCCGCTGTCCTCGACCTCGAAGCGCACCCACATCCGGCTGGCATCCCGCCCCACGGGCATGCCTCTGACCTGAATGCCCCCCTGATCCGTGAACTTCGTGGCGTTCCCAGCCAGGTTCAGGAGAATCTGGCTCAATCTCAAACTATCGCCCACCAAAGGGATTTCCGCGCATTCCGGCGACAGCTCGAATACCAGTTGGATCGATTTCTGATTCGCGCTGAAAGCAATGATCTCCCTCAGATCTTCAAAAATCCTGTTCAGATGGATGACATCTTCCGCCAGCGCCATTTTTCCCGCCTCGATCTTCGAGATATCCAGCACGCTGTTGATGACCCCATGGAGCACGAACAAAGACCGACTGACGATCTCCAACTGATGTATTTGCTCCGGATCGACAGCCCGGCTCAGGGCGAGATTCGTCATGCCCGTAATGGCGTTCAGCGGGGTTCGCAATTCATGACTCATGTTCGACAGAAAGCGGCTTTTGACCCGGCTGGCCAACTCGGCTTTCTGGCGGGCGGTCTCAAGCTGGAGGGTCCTGCTTGCCACCAATTCCTCCAGATGCCCGTTGATTTCAGACAGCCGCGCCATGGCGTTCTCCGCCTCGATCCGCATTTCCTGAAGCGACTGATTTTGCATCTCGAGCTCGATCCGATGCAGCTCCAGTTCATGAAACAGCGCACAGGGCCTCTCACCACCATCCGCTTCCAGCTCAGTAAGTCTCGCCTCCGCCGCAGAATGCAACTCCTCGATCGCCCCCCGAGATTCCTTGGCCTCCAACATGGTCTTTAGTCAATTACGATCATCCCACCAGATCAAGCTCTATCTCGATTAGACTTAAACCTGCAGGCCACAGTTAGATCGTTTGCCAAAAGTCATTCCCGGAACTCCAAGCCCATAGAAATCAACAAGATGTAAGCAAGGACCGGAAGCCATGACTCACTTGAGGACCCCATCAGGGACCAGTCCGGCGCCGCCAAGCCCGCTGGCTCGACAGGCCCGCGTGCCCGGCGGAAACCCGGCCGCCCGGAACCGAATCAAGACAAGCTTGGCAAGCGGAGTCAGGTGCCGGAACGCGCCCGGAGCTCCTCCTCCAACTTCTTCAGGTCGGTCATATCGATGAAACTGACCACCACGCCGCCACCATCCACCCGATCGTGGTGATGATACGGCGTGATCCGGACCCGATACCACAGGTTGCCTCGCGCCATCACCACTTTTTCGATGCAGCTGTTGGATCGCATCACATTCTCCGCATCGTCCGCGAACTCCAGATAATCCAGAGTGGAGACAATATGCGAGAGTGGCCGGCCCACATCGTTCGGCAGCAGCTTGAAAATCGAGGTCGCCGCGTTGTTGAAGCGGCGGAGCTTCATCTCGGCATCGAGGAAGACCGTCGCGATTCCGATCGAGTTGAGCAAGTTCGCGAGGTCGTCCCGCGCGCCGGTCAGCTCCTCCACCTTGGCTTGCAGCTCCACGTTGATCGTGAGCTGCTCCTCGTTGAGCGATTGCAGCTCTTCCCGGGAGGTCGCGAGCTCTTCGTTGACCGCGCGGAGCTCCTCGTTGCTGGACCTGAGCTCCTCTTCCGCGGAGTGCCTTTCCTGCCGGGCAAGGCTCAGGGCATCGCGGGCAAGCTGGAGGTCGGCATACAGATTGCGGGTATCCGAGGGAGACTCGGGCGGACCGCTCGGGGACAGGGGCTCTTCGAGCGCGTCCACGAAGCATACGATGACCCAGTCGCGCCACGCGATCGAGCCCTCGACCGCGCGGATCAGCACATTCACTCGGTCTCCCTGGTGCTTGCCCGCGAGCGCCACCCGCTTGAAAAGTACCGGGCGGGAAGCCTTGGACGCCTCGGGGATCGCTTTGATCAGGATCTTGCCGAGGTCGCCCCGCGCGAGGGCATGGATGTTGAAGTTCGTCTTACTGGCGGTGGACTCGAGGTATTTCTCGACATGCCCGCGGACATGAAGGATGTCCCCATCCCCGTTCACCACCATGGCGGCCAGACCGAGCCCCCCCCAAATCATCTCGTTGGCGACCTGTTCGATCACCTCGGCATCCCCGGCCGCCTTGGGCTGAACCAGCGGCTTCCGCGCCCCGGCGAAATGTTCCATCGCGGGCGAATCCACCCATTTCAGATCGGCCTCGACGCGCCGGAAAATGCGGTGCTTGCGATTCACCGGCACGAGCAAGTCGCCGGATTTACCGATCGATTCCGCGCTGCCAAGCACGAGGAATCCATCGGGATTGAGCGAGTGGCAAAGCAGCCGCAAAGTCCGCTCCTTGAGGGCCTCGCCGAAGTAGATCAGGAGATTCCGGCAGCACAGGATGTCGATCTTCGAGAAGATCGGATCGGAGAGGATGTTATGGGTCGCAAAGGTCACCTTTTCCCGGATCGATGCCAGCACGCGGTAGGTCCCACCTTCCTCGCGGACGAAGTAACGGTCGAGGAGGGTGGCTCCGACACTGCGGGTGATATCCTCCGAGAAAATCCCCTTCCGCGCCTGTTCGATCGCATCCCTGCTGATATCCGTGGCGAAAATCTGCAGCGAAAACCAGCCTGCCGGCTTGGCCAGCGCGAGAGCTTCCCGGAAGACGATGGCCAAGGAATAGGCCTCCTCCCCGGTCGAACAGGCCGGAACCCAAGCCCGCAGGATGGCACCACCCGGATGCCGCTCGAAAAATTCGGGAAGCACCTTGTCGCGGAGATCGTCCCAGACCTCGGGATCCCTGAAAAACTGGGTGACACCGATCAACACCTCGCGGAAAAGGAGATCCAGCTCGTCCGGATTCAACTTCAGATAAACGGCGTATTCCTCGAGCCGCTTGACCCGGTGGACCGCCATCCGCCGCTCGAAGCGACGATTCAGGGAACTGGCCTTGTAGAGCGAAAAGTCGTTACCACTCCGCTCCTTGAGAAGCCGCAGGATCTCTCCGCGAGCCTGATTCTCATCCGTGCCGGGCACCACGTCGGCAGATTGGCTGGCGAGCGGCGGACGGTGGGCGATGGCAGCGGCCAAGGCCTCGGGCACCGCGACGACATCGACCACGCCAGCATTGATGGCGCCGCGCGGCATGTCGGCAGCTTCCGCCGTGGCGGGATCCTGGGCGAGCGTGAAGCCGCCGCGCTTCTTGATCGCTCGCAGGCCGGCGATGCCGTCCGACCCCATGCCCGAAAGCAGGACCCCGACCGCCCGCTCTTTCAACGCGTCAGCAAGTGAACGGAAAAACGGATCGATGGGCAACCGCGCGCCGGGCGAGCGGACCAGGGCAGCCAGCCGGAAAATCGCGCCGTCCACCGTGAGATCCATCCCCTCCGGCGCCACGTAAACCTTGCCCGGCTCGATCCGCAAGCCATCGCGGACCCCCTCGACCGGGAGTCGGCAGGTGCTTTGCAGCAGCTCGACCAGGGCGCTGCGGTAATCCGGATCCAAATGCTGGACCACCACGTAAGCCACCTGGCCCTGGGCGGGAAGATGGCCAAAAAAATTCCTCAACGCTGAGAGGCCGCCAGCCGAGCAACCGATGCCGACGACCACCGGGCCGGGCCTTTCGGCCGCCGCTTTGCGCGGGCTGGGAGAGCCCTTGGTTTCAGTGGATTTCTTCATGGCGTGCTAGGCATCCTCGCCAGTCCAAGAGCGGAAAACCCAGCCAAAGACTCTGAAGCAAGAAGCGCCCCTTCAGAATGGCCAGGAATGAGCCCCGTGGCCAATCCTAATTTTGCGCCACTCCGCGACTCCTTGCCGGCAAGCGCAGGAATGCGAGGAAATTGCTTTCCCGGTGAAGCTCGTTTGATGAACCGATCACCGGACCACAGGCGGTGGAAAAAAAGGGGGTGGATCTCCGTCACAAGCTCGATGCCAAGCGGGTTCTGAAGCTTCTGAACGCAAAATCCCCGCCTAGGCAAGTGCCCGTCACTTGAGTCGCTTCAGGCGCTGGAAGGTCCTCATTCTAAACCGCTCAATTCGGCGCTTGGATGGGAGACTGGCTGGTGAACAAGAAGAATCAGTTTACGTGTCAGATGCCTGATTTCTACACAGCGCTCGTCACAGGTGATCCGCTTGGAGCAAGGATCAGACTGCAACGTGATTTACAAATTCGCAGTTAGAACCGCGGATTTCAACTCTCGTCATTTGATTTCCCGCCACAACTCCAGCCCCCTCTCGCCCGCATCATTCCTCGGGGAGCTCCTTGAGGCGCTCAAGGTATTCGTTCTTCGGTGCGGGCTTCTCGGGCGATGGCTCGTTGCTGAGCATTTGATGGACTTTTTGAATGCTGTTAGATATCAATGACTCGATCAACTCGGCTTCCGGGAGGTTTTTCCAATACTTCTTGGGCATCTCGGACTGCATCGCCTTGATCTTCACCCGGGCGACATT
>CALMKO010000037.1 GCA_937867415.1 uncultured Verrucomicrobiota bacterium
GAGCGGGATGCTTTTTGAGAGGAGGGGCGTCTTGAGCAAGGTGGCAAGTTCGCGGGCCATGCCGCGGTGGCTGAGGAGGTCGGGGCGGTTCGGGGTGACTTCGAGCTCCAACAAGGTGTCGGAATCGAAAAGTTGTTTCACGGGTTTCCCGATTTCGGAATCGGGCGGGAGGATGAGCAAGCCGTCTTCACCGGCCGGGAGTCCGATCTCGCTGGCGGCGGCGAGCATGCCCTTGGATTCCACGCCGCGCATCTTGGTCTCCCCGATGGTGAACCCTGCGGGCAACTCGGTGCCGGGAAGGCAGCATGGCACCTTGTCGCCGACCTTGTAGTTTTGCGCACCGCAAACGATCTGGCGGAGTTGTCCTTCTCCGGCATCGACTTGCGTGACTTTCAATTTGTCGGCATTCGGGTGCTGGACGGCTTCCATGATCTGGGCGACGACGATTCTTTCCGAGGCGATGCCTTTCGAAATGATGCCTTCGACTTCGACACCGGCGAAGGTGAAGAGGTCGTCGATTTCTTTGATGGATTTACCGGAAAGATCGAGGTGGGTGGAGAGCCAGTTGAGAGAAATGTTCATGGAAGAGGATAGTAGATCGTGGATGGAAGAGGAAGAGATATCTCAGCGTTCTTCGTTGTGGTGGGATTCCACGCTGCGGGTGAAAAGATAGATGGATTTGGAGAGTTGGGTGAGGCGCTCGTGCAGCGATGTGAAGAGATCGTTGTCACGCAGTGATTCGGTTTCCACTAGAGTTTCGAGGTGGTCAATGGTTTCGAGAGTGGATGCGTAAGAAAAATCGAGAAAACGAACATATTCAGCTTTGTGACGACGGCGACCGTAGCCTTCTCCAATGTTGGATTTTACGGATTTTATGCTACGGCGAATTTGTGAGCCCTCTTCATACATTTCGAATTTCGGCAAAGAAGACAAAGTCATACTGTGAATCTCAACAACAAGTTCACGAGCCTGTTCCCAGATTCTGAGTTTTTTATAACCGAAAGATGTCGTTTCCATGGTCTTCAATCCAATATCTACCATCCACAATCCACGATCCTCTATCTTCTTCAGGCGAATTGCTTGAGGAAACGGGCGTCGTTTTCGATGAGGAGGCGGATGTCTTTGATGCCCCAGCGGATCATGGCGAGGCGGTCGAGACCCATGCCGAAGGCGAAGCCGGTGACTTGCTCGGGATCGAAGGCGTTGTCTTTGCGGGAGGTGTTGATGGCTTCGAAAACGGCGGGATCGACCATGCCGCAGCCGGCGACTTCGATCCAGCGGGGGGCTTGACCTTTGACGGTGAGTTTGACGTCGATTTCAAAACTGGGCTCGGTGAAGGGGAAGAAGTGGGGGCGGAAGCGGACTTCGGTGGTGGTGCCGAAGAGTTCGCGGAGAAAGTATTCCAGGGTGCCCTTGAGGTCGGGTAGGGAGACGTCAGTGCCGACGTAGAGGCCCTCGAGCTGGGAGAAGACGGAGAGGTGGGTGGCATCGATCTCGTCGCGGCGGTAGGCGGAGCCCGGGCAGATGATGCGGATGGGCGGCTTGGCGGATTCCATGGTGCGGATTTGCACGCTGGAGGTGTGGGTGCGGAGGAGCTTGCCGGAGTCGAAATAGAAGGTATCTTTTTCGTTTCTCGCGGGGTGGTCGGCGGGGGTGTTGAGGGCGTCGAAGCAGTGGAATTCATCTTCGATCTCCGGGCCGTCTGCGAGGGCGAAGCCCATGCGGCGGAGGATGCGGATGGCCTCGTCGCGAATGAGGGTGAGCGGGTGGAGGGAGCCGCTGTGGAGCGTGCGTGCGGGGAGGGTGACGTCGATGCCTGCGAGGGCGGCGCGGTCGGCGATTTCAAGGAGGGCGGCTTGTTTTTCCTCGAGAGCGGCGGTGATGAGGGTGCGGGCGGCGTTGAGGAGTTGGCCGACGGCGGCTTTGTCTTCCTTGGGAACGTCCTTGATGCCGGCGGCGACGAGGGTGAGGCTGCCTTTTTTACCAAGCGAGGCGACGCGGGCGTCGTCGAGGGTGCGCTCGTCGGTGGCGGCGGTGATTTGCGCAAGGGCTTCAGATTGGATGGCTTCGATTTGCTCCTTCATGGGATGCGAGCGGGATAGCCGGAAACGAAGCGCCGGTCAAAGCCAAGCTTTGATTCGGAGAAGGTAATTGGAGACTCCGGGCTGCGAGGTCAGTTTTTCAGGACCACGCGGTGTCTTGCTTTGCCGGAGCGGAGGTGGTCGAGGGCGGCGTTGACATCGTCCATGGCGAAGGTCTCGGTAACCGGGGCGATGCGGTGGCGCGCGCAGAAGTCGAGCATGGTGGCGACGGTGGCGGGTGATCCGAGGGGTGAGCCTGAGACGGATTTCCGGCCGCCGATGAGGGAGAAGGCAGCGACAGGGATGGGCTCGAGAACGGCGCCTACGAAGTGGAGTCTGCCGTCCGGGGCGAGGGCGGCGATGTAGGAGTCCCAGTCAAGCGGGACGTTGGCGGTGACCAGGATGAAGTTGAAGGAGCCTGCGAGTTTTTTCAGGTCCGCCTGGTCGTGGGTGGAGACGACGTGATGGGCGCCGAGCTTGCGGGCCTCGTCGGCCTTGGATTCGCTGGAGGTGAAGGCGGTGACTTCGCAGCCCCATTTGTTGAGGAATTGGAGGGCGAGGTGGCCGAGTCCGCCGATGCCGATGACACCGACACGGTCGGTGGGCTTGACGCCGAAGTCGATGATGGGGGCGAAGACGGTGATGCCGCCGCAGAAGAGGGGGCCAGCGGAGGCGGGGTCAAGGGCGGAGGGGAGTTTGACGGCCCATTCCCAA
>CALMKO010000038.1 GCA_937867415.1 uncultured Verrucomicrobiota bacterium
CATCCAAAATTCAGAATCCAAAATTCTCCCTCCCGCGCTATCCGCGCTACAAGGATTCCGGAGTCGAATGGCTCGGGGAGGTGCCGGAGCATTGGGAGGTGGAGAAGGGGCTTCGATACTTTTTTGAAACCGAAGACCGCAGTGTCAAAGGTGACGAGGAGCTGCTTTCTGTTTCTCACCTCACTGGTGTCACTCCTCGAAGCGAAAAGAACATCACAATGTTCATGGCCGAGAGCTACGAAGGTTCGAAGCTCTGTGATGTTGGAGACATCGCCATCAATACGATGTGGGCATGGATGTCTGCGTTGGGCGTTTCCAAATATCGAGGTCTTGTCAGCCCTTCCTACGGAACCTATCGCCAGCGGAAACCAAAGCGATTCAATCCCACTTTCTTAGATCACCTCATCAGAACGGATGTCTACCGATCGCATTACACGGTCAATTCGACAGGAATCACGACAAGCCGCTTGCGCTTGTATCCCCACTCATTCCTTCGGCTCAAGTTCATCTGCCCGCCTAGCGAAGAACAAGACCGCATCGTCGCCTTCCTCGATCAGAAAACGGCGGAGATCGACGCCTTGATTGCCAAAAAGCAGCGCCAGATCGAACTCCTCGACGAGCAAAAAGCCATCCTCATCAACCGCGCCGTCACCCGAGGCCTCAACCCCAACGCCAAACTCAAACCCTCCGGCATCGAGTGGTTGCCAAAAATTCCGCACAATTGGTCGTCTGTTAAACTGCGCCACCTTGCCGCATTGATCCAAACCGGCCCTTTCGGTAGCCAACTTCATTCAGAGGAATATGTGGAGAACGGAACTCCGATTATTAACCCAAGTCATATGAGAGGCGGGCGAATCACACCGGATTTCAAGTGCGCCATTACCGATAAAAAAGTCGCCGAGCTTGCTCGTCACAAGCTGAGATGTGGTGACATCGTCTTTGCTCGAAGGGGTGAGCTTGGCCGCTGTGGACTTGTAACTGAAAAGGAGGAGGGGTGGATCTGTGGGACAGGTAGCCTTCTAATGAGGCCGAAGCTCGGACAAATGAATTCTGAATATCTTGTCCTTGCGCTTTCGGATCGTCACGTCGGCGAGGTGCTAACTCTCCAGTCAGTTGGTTCGACAATGGATAACTTGAATACTGGGATGATTTCAGATCTCGCCGTTCCGCTGCCACCAACTGAGGAACAAACGGCCATCGTAGAGACTGCCCATAAAATCACCGATGCATTTCGCAAGCTGCAGCTCACAGTAGAATCTCAAATCGCATCCCTCCAAACCCTCCGCAGCACCATCATCGTCCACGCCGTCACCGGTAGAATCAAAGTTAACTAATATTTTGTTTTCGTTATGCGCTCCACATCAATTCATTTCAAGGGTCACCGGTGCTTCAAAGACCACTATGCCGGATTCGAAGAGATTAAACCCGTCAACGTGATTATTGGGAGAAATAACACTGGGAAGTCTCAGATGCTTGAGTTTGTTTCCGCGTTGTGCGATGGGAAGCTGGATCGAGATAACTGGGCTTACAAATGCAAAGGCGTGCTTGAGGAAGTATCATTGCAGAGCGTCTTTAGGCGAGACACTTCTGAAGGACCGCTTAGAGGCAACTGGTGGTCAAATCATGGTCACCACTTTGTGGGGGTGAATGTCGAATGGGAAGTCCATGCTGGTGGAAGTCCTGCCAACCCGGTATTGGCGGTCGATGAGGGCCATCCCTACCACAAAGAAACCTATTATAAGGATGGACGAGATGAAGGGATTCTTCAAGTGCTTGGTAAGTGTGGTCATCCATTGGAAGGGCGTGTCTTTCGTCATTTGCTAGCAGATCGTGATGTGCGCCCTGAGCCGGCAGACACAAATCTCTCTCTCAGTTCCGACGGCGTTGGCGCAACCAACATTATTCGTCGCTACATTACAACTTCCAGTGATCGTTATCCCCGCAGCTTGATTCAGGAAGAACTTCTTAAGGCATTCAATTCCATATTTTCTACCGATGGTAAGT
>CALMKO010000039.1 GCA_937867415.1 uncultured Verrucomicrobiota bacterium
GAGGCGGAGGATCTTCTCAAATTCATCCAACGGGACATCCCTGAGACGGACTATATCGTTTTAGGGGGGGACTTGAATACGAGCCATCGCACGGAGCCATGCATCCGGGTGCTCGGTGGGCGCTTTGCCACCGGCGAGCCGTGGCCTGTTGACCAGGCAGGTGATGGTGATACGAATGCGGGGCGGACCAAGCCGTATGATTGGGTGCTTCCCGACAAGGTTCTGGATGAATGCAGGACCCCCTTGGTGATCGGGAGGATGTCTTTCCCAGATGGCTTGGTGTTCGACAGCCGGGTGTTCAAGCCATTGGGAGAGGTGCCTCCGATTTTGGTGTCGGACAGTGGCGCGCCCCAGATGCAGCACATGGCGGTGATGCGTGCGTTTTTGATCCCCAAGGGGCCGCGGAAGCCGGAAGGGGTGAAGATCGCCCATTGAGCGCGGGTGTGCGGCTGGTTAATCAGCGGCTTTTCAGGCTTCGGGGAGTTGGGCAAGGTCCCAGAGCGGGAGTCCCAGCTCAGTATTGATCTCGTTAAACTCGACGATTTCCGCTTCGGTGAATAGGAGTCCGCCCGCTTCGTCCGAGCGTTTGCGGGCAGCGGCTTCGAGCTGGCCGGGGAGCATGGAGGCTTCATTTCCGTGGCCGAGGATGTCGTCGATGACGGCCTTGAGGTTGTCGCTTTGATTGCGCCCGTGGGCGAAGGCTCCGCCGGAAATGGCATCCGGGTGGATGACCTGAAAGTAGAACACCGGGGTGTTTTTTTCACCGGGAGTGGTGAGCTTGCGTCCGCGGATGGTCGGCAGGGATCCACCGATGAGGCCGCCGAAGATTTCGTTGAGGAGCGACATGCCATAGCCCTTGTGGCCGCCGAAGGGGAGAAGGGCGGCGACCTCGTTTGGGTCGGTGGTGGGCTGGCCGTTAGAATCTACGGCGGACCCGGGTGGCAGCATTTTTCCTTCGCGCTTGAGGGTTTGGACGCGGCCCATGGCGACGGTGGAGGTGGCCCAGTCCATGACGATGGGGAAGCCGTTTGCCGCGCTGCTGGGGATGCCCCACGAGTGCGGGTTGGTGCCGAGGGTGGGGAACTTGCCGCCGAAGGGGACCACTTCCGCCAGCGCTGAGGTGCAGTTGGTGTAGGCGAAATAGCCGCGCTCCGCGGCCTCCATCACGTAGCCGCCACCCCACAGGTAGTGGAAGGCATTGTCCACGGCGATCTGGGCGATGCCGTATTGGTCCGCCAGTTCAATCCCGCGGTTGATGGCGCGGTAGGCCACGGATTGACCGAGTTTTTTGTTCGCGTTCCAGCGTTCGGAGGCAGGGAAGCGGGATGGCAGGACTTCGATTTCCGCGCCCGGGACACAACCGCCGGCAGCGGAGCCGAAGAGGTGGTCGAGGTGGAGGGCCTTGAGGGCGTGGTGGGTGCGGATGCCATGGCGGGCGGCCTCGGCAGCGAGTTTGGCTCCCTCAGCAGCTTCCTCGGCGGTGTAGCCGCGGGCTTGGTAGGCTTTTGAAACCAGGGAATCGTGATCTTGACGCGGAATGACTCGAAATTCGGACATAAATTTGGGTTAGGACGCCCGGAGCCTGCCCCTAGATCAGCGTGTGTGTCGAGTCGGATGATCGATTTTACGCATCATTTTGGCCACAACCATGCGAGGTAGCCGCAATAGCAGGCCAGGAATACGACGCCTTCCAAACGGCGAATGCGCAGCCCCGTCCACGCAAAAACGGCAAACAAGACCCCGATTGCAACCATGACCCACTGGTCTACCAAGGAAATACCCGGTGCGTGAATGGGTTTCGCGACGCTGGCAACACCTCCGATTGCGAGGATGTTGAAAACATTCGAGCCGATGATGTTTCCAACCGCAATATCTGCCTGTTTGCGAAGTGCAGCGATGAGAGAGGAGGCGAGTTCCGGCAGGCTGGTGCCGATGGAGACGATGGTCAGGCCGATGAGCGCCTCGCTGACTCCCCACATGCGGGCGAGGTCGGAGGCTCCGATGACGAAGGCTCGTGAGCCGGCTATCAGGACGAGCAGGCCGCCTGCAATGAGAAGAACGATTTTTCCCCAACCCATCGATGGTTTGTCCGCGATACCGGAAACCTCCTCGGAATACTGTTGCTCAACCCCCGGAGTGGAGGTGATTTTCGCCATTTTGATGTTCACCAGCGTGTAAACAATAGCCAAGCTGGCAAGCAGGAGTCCCTCCCAACGTTCCAGTTGAAAATCGCGGAACAGCAAGATGAGCAAAAGGCTCACGGCAATCATGACGACGGTGTCGAATTTTAGGAGTTGGAACTCGATTTTTAAAGGAGTGATCAAGGCGGTGAGGCCTAAAATCAGTGCGATGTTGAGGATGTTAGAGCCAACGATGTTGCCGATGGAGAGGTCGCCCTCACTCTTGAGGCTGGCGATGACGCTGACGACCATTTCCGGGCTGCTTGTGCCGTAGGCGACGACCGTCAGCCCCACGAGAAGAGGAGGTAGCCCGAGGCGCAAGGCCATGGAAGTGGCTCCCTTGACCAACCATTCCGCGCCAAAGTACAAGGCAACGAATCCAGCAAATACGAGTAATGCGCTAATCATGCGAGGTGGGTATCATGGAGTGGGGGGGAGAGGCGATTGGAATAATCCTTTGATTTCTATCCGCACTTGGTAGCGGTGATGAGCGGTGCGGTGAAATCACGAACCGCCCGGGCTGCGTCGAGCGGATGGAGTTCGACTTGTTTGACGATGGCGGAGCCGACGATGACACCGTCTGCGGATTGGGCGACTTCAGCCGCTTGTTCCGGGGTGGTGATTCCAAAGCCGACACAAATCGGCGTGGAGGTATGGGCGCGGATGCGGTCCACTTGCGCGGCGATATTGGCTGATGGTGCGCCGTGAGATCCGGTGACACCGGTGCGTGAGAGCATGTAAATGAAGCCCTCCGAGGATTGTGCAAGCGTCTTGACCCGGTCCGGTGGCGTGGTGGGGGCGATCAGCCGGATGTGCTTGAGACCGGCACCGACGGAGAGGTCTTGATTGAGCGCAGCTTCGTCGGGAGGGAGGTCGAGCAGGAGAATCCCATCCGCACCTGCGGCTGCGGCGTCGTGGTGGAACTTTTCAAATCCATAGGTGAAGATGGGATTCAGGTAGGTGAAAAGCACGATGGGTGTCTGGTGGGTTTCTCGAAACCGCTGGATCAGTTCGAGGGAGCGGGCGGTGCTCATGCCGGACTTGAGGGCGCGCTCGGCTGCCATTTGGTTGACAATGCCATCCGCCAATGGGTCCGAGAAAGGCAGGCCGAGTTCGATGATGTCGGCTCCTGCGTCGGCGAGTGTCTTAATGATTTCCAGGGATGCTTCGAAATTCGGGTCGCCTGCCGCGACATAGGCGACGAATGCTTTTTGGTGGGATTCCTTGAGCCGGGCAAAAGTGGAGTCGATACGGTTGATCATGAGTGTTAGGGAAGAATGGATCTGAAAAAGAGAAAATGCGTCGTGCGGGACGGTTCCATGTCCAAGCCCGAGGGGAAATCAGGAATTTTGTTTTGCGAGGGTTTCGCAGGATTTGATGTCGAGTTTGCCAGAGGCGAGTATGGGGATTTCGCGCACGGGGACAATGCGTTTGGGACACCAGAGTGAGGAGAGTCCTTCTTCGAGGAGCTTGTAGCGGAGGTCGATGCAGTCCTGTTCCAGAGTGGGGCCGGCGACGGTGGAGAGCAGCAGGATGGCTTCGCCTTTCTGCTCGTCAGGGATGCCGACCACGGCGATGCGGCGCTCGGCTTCGGAATCCAAGCCGAGAACCTTGATGATGGCAGCTTCGACAGTCTCATGCGGGACCATTTCTCCGGCGATTTTTGAAAACCGGGAAATGCGCCCTTCGATGTAAAGGAAGCCGTCGTCATCCAGCCGCCCGACGTCGCCGGTGCGGAACCAATCATCCGTGAGGACTTCGGCGGATTTTTGGGGATTGCCAAGGTAGCCTTTGAAGACGTTCGGCCCCTTGAGCCAGATGATGCCTTGTTGGTCAAGCGGGACGGGCTTGTCCGAGGCGGGATCGGTGATGCGGATGGCGATGCCGGGCAGGAGTTGGCCGACCGAGCCCTGGCGCGAGGAGGGCAGGGTGATGGAGTCGGCTTCTGCTTCGAGATCGGGGAGGTTGACGTTGGTGGCCGGTGAGGTCTCGGTAAGGCCATAGCCTTCTTGCGGGCGGATGCCGAACTTTTCCTCAAACGCGTTTGCGAGGGATTGGGGGAGTTTTTCCGCGCCGGTGACCACGAGCTTGAGGGACGCGAACTGACCGGGATCGATGCGTTTCATGTAACCACGCAGGAAGGTGGGCGTGGAAAGGAAGATGTTGACTTGATGGAGGGCGATGAGTTCCGCGAGGCGCTTGGTCTCTAACGGACTTGGGTAGGTCACGAGATCGATGCCCTCGATGACGGGAAACCAGAGGGTGACCGTGCAGCCGAAGGAGTGGAAAAGCGGCAGGCAGCCAAGGATGGATGATCCGTTAGGGAGGTCGAGCCGGGAGCCGAACTGGCAGATGTTTGCAAGGACGTTGCGATGGCTCAGCACGACCCCTTTTGGCTCGCCTGAGGAGCCGGAGGTGAAGAGCAGCGTGGCTTCCTGGTCGCCGCAGCGCTTGTTAAGATCTAACAGGAAGATGATCAGGCTGGCGGGGAGGATTTTTGAGAGAATTGCCCACTGGATGATTTTTTTCTTCAGGGTGGGCAGCACGCGCTCGATGAAGATGAGGTCGCGGTTCGGCGGCCAAGGGAATGATGAGACCTTCCTGACAAACGGATCGGCGGTGATGAAGCGGTCCACATCCGCCTGGTGGATGCAGGACTTGATCGCCTCATGGCCAGCGGTGAAGTTGAGGTTGACGGGGGTTTTCCCGGCGAAGAGCACGGCGAGGTTGGCGATGAGGCCCGCCTTGCCCGGCGGCAGGACGATGGCGACACGCGGCTTGTCGGTTTCCGCTTTGATGAATTTCGAGAGGACGATGGCGGCAGCGAGGACCTTGCCGAAGCTCAGCTCCGAGTCGTCCGAACCATCGAGGATCTGATGTTTGGAGCCATGTTTTTTGAGGCCCTTGACGAGGGCAGCGGCGAGCGAGCCCTTGAGAAAGGAGCGCGAGCTGTAGGCTTCTTCGTTTGCCTCGAAGAGCGCTTGTTGAAATGCCGGGAGTGTGATTTTCCCCTCGGGGATGAGGTGGCCGACGGAAAAGGTGACCAGCGGGAGGGCGGATTTACGCTCGATGCTCAGGCTGGATTCACGGGGGCAATCGGCCGCGATGGGCAGGGTGGGGAGCTTGAAGGCGCAGAGCGTCTTGAGGTGCGCGGTGGAAATATGGCAGGCGCTTCCCTTGCGGGAGGTGGTCCTGCCGGGGACGAAGATCAGGACTCCGCCGTTGGCGAGGTAAGCTTTCAGCTGGCTTCCTGCCTGGGCCGGGGCGGCGTCGGCGGCGGAGAACATGGCTCCAGAACCGGATTTTTCCAGATAGCTCCGGACGGAAGGCGCGTAAAGGGCATTTTCTTCGACAAGCCAGGTGATTTGGCGACCGCTGAAGATTTTTTCGAAACTCTGAAGAAACTCGAAATCAAGGCGGCCGGGAATGACTAGGCAGCCTGTGCTTGGCAGGCGTTCCTGGTGAAGAATCGAGATGGGAAAGGCAGACATTTTGGAAATGGTTGGTGTGGATAGGCTCAAAGCCTCGGGTCCGCAGGGATTTACGCGAATTTTTTTCATCCTCGCACGGATATTTTCAGGAAAAGCGAAAAGTGAGGACGCAGCTTTGGTTGATCTCCGAATTGGGGGGGGACGGATTTAGGATGCTTACAAACAGGTTCCGCGGGCTTGATGCCGCTTCATAGGTCGCCAGGCGGACTTCGCCGTCGGTTTCGTGGCGCACTCTGGGACGTAGGATTTGAGGCGGACCCGAAAGTTCGGCCACGGGGGGCCGGTAGTCCCACTCCCAATTGCATGACGATCGTTGCCGGATTTATCGGGAAACACTACAGGAGAGGCGGGTGCATTTTGTGATTCAAAATCCCAGAACCCAAGCAAGTCCGTGGTGCTGCCCACGGGAGGATTCGCTCCATCTGGGTCCGCGAGGGTGGCGCTGGATAATGGCGTGGGATCGGTGTTGTCTGGGAGGCCGTCTAGGTCGGTGTCGATTGAGACTGGGTCGGTGTTTAGCTGGGCTTCTTCGTGGTTGGTGAGGGGGTCGCCGTCGGAGTCCGCATCGTTGATGGCTAGGCGGTAGAACATGGCTGGCGGGGTGCTTCCGTCGGGCTGGCTGATAGGGAAGGCGTTGCCATGGGGGCGGTGGTGCCGATTCTCGGGGTATCGTTATCGACGGCGAGCCAAGATCCAGCGGTGAGATCGACGGATGCAAAAAGGGTGTATTGCTTTCCAACAAGAGTTGGCCAGGTGATGGAGACGGCTGCTGGGGTGAATATTTCCGGGTCGCCATTCGGTCCATTGATATAGACGGCAGGAGTTTGGATGATTTGAAGGGGAATGATTCCCTGCGGGGCGATTCTATCGAGGGGGGCTGTGCCGGAGATGGCTTCGGTGCCGTCAGTCCAGCCGTCTCCGTCGGTATCTGCTAGTGGATCAAAGTTGGTGAAGAGGAAGAGGGAGCGAGACGCTCCTGGCACGGTCTGGAGTAGGATGCTCCAGCTAGGGCGCATGGAAGAGATCACTTTGCGCCTCCTGTCTGAGCGGCGGGAGCTTCGATGCGCCAGTAGTTGATGACGATGTCCTTGGGCCTGGGTGGGTTGGCCTTGAGTTCGGCTTCTTGTTGGAGGCGGGCGCGTTCACGACCCTGGTAGGCGGTGAGAAGGCGGTCGTATTCGTTGTTGTAAAGATCGTGGAGGGATTGGATGCCGGTTAGTGTTTGGGGGGAGGGCTTTCCCGAGATGATTTTGAAGGTGGCTTTGCCGGGTGGAAGATCGGGGAGTTTTGGTCCGTCCGGGCCGAGTTCGTTTTCGAGATCGTAGTGGGTTTCAAGTTCTGAGGTACTCCACATCAGCAAGAGGCTGCGGGTGATCTCGTCGGATCCCACGTAAGAAGAGAATCCCGACAGAAGCCCGAAGTCTGCTGAGGACCAAAAGACGATGGGTTCACCTTGGCCTTGTGGCCAAGTGTTGACGAGGGTGAGTGGCGTGGAGCCTTTGAGTTTGAAAATGCTAGCCCCGACAAAAAGGAATTCTTCGTCTGAAGTTTCCTCGCGAAAGTCGGCGATGCGAGTTTGGATGGCTGGATCGGTGAGATCAACTGGCGGTGCGATGACTGGTGGAGGAAGCGCGATGGGGGCGATTTTCTGGAACGTAATTTTTCGTCCGCCTTGCTGGATGGATTTGGAAGCCAGGACGTTTTCCGCAGGGACGATGAACTTGGGACGTGGCGGCTCAGGAGGCGGCAGGGGGCCATCTGGGATTTCTCCGAGGATGCGCGCGGCGGTGATTGCGGACTTTTCTTGCTGGGACGGAGTAAGCGGAGAGCTGGCAATCAATGCGAAGGCAACGCAGGGGATTGATTTCATGACAAGGAATCGGTCGCTGTCATTCCTGGTGGACGGGGAGTTAGAAAGTCGCGTCAAGACGACCGCGATGGCCTTTGGCTGCACTTCCCGAAGGTAGGCAGCTTGGACATGCGCCACCGCCTCCCCGGCCTTTCGGTCGGTTTGGCGGCATCGTTACGGTCGATGTCGACCGCTTGACGCGAGGTTTCCAACGCCTTCTCTACTGGAGTGAACGCACTTACTCGATCTCAATATCTAGAAGATTTCAAAACATATAATCGTATTGGTCAACACGTCGCGACATAAAGATGCACGTGCTGTCCGACCTGAGAGACAAGATATCCTCCAATCATGGTGTCTATTTACTCATGGATGTGGGACTTGCCGCGCTCAATTCAAAAAGCCACTTCTAACTTACGGAATCAAGCGTGCTGCTTGGGCACGGTGATCAAAAACTTGGTTTCGCTGCCTGGCACGGAGGTGACGCTGATGCTGCCGCCGTGGGCCTCGATGGCGCGTTTGACGATGGATAAGCCGAGGCCAGTTCCTTTGATTTCCTGCTGCGAGTGATGTTTCTCCACCCGGAAAAAGCGGCGGAAAATGTGGGGCAGGTCCGCGC
>CALMKO010000040.1 GCA_937867415.1 uncultured Verrucomicrobiota bacterium
TGAAGAGATGAAGAGATGAAGAGATGAAGAGATGAAGAGATGAAGAGATGAAGAGTGTGGGTGAGACGCCCACAGTCTTTGAGGGGGGCATTAGGGTTTGGTGGCTTTGACGCGGATGAAGAACTTGGGAGCGGTGAGCGGGGTTCCCGGGAGGGTGACGGTGATTTCCTCGACGGGGGAGCCACCGTTGGTCGTCGGAGTGAGGGCCGGGGTGACTGGATCCCATGCTCCGCTGAGAGTGGTGGAGGATTCGTAGGTGTAGCTGACGCCGGTGGTGGCCGGGGTGGCGCGGCGGGTGTATTTGAAGACGCCGGCGGTTTTGTCGAGTGGCTGGGTGATGGGGTTGACGGAGCTGCCGCTTTTTGGATCGAGGCCGAAGGCGTATTCCTGGAAGTTCGTCAGACCATCGCCGTCGTCGTCGGCACCCGGGAGTCCGGCGGGCGGGGTGAAGGTATTCGCCCAGGTGGCGTAATCATCGGCGGAGGCATCAGCCACGCCGAGGGTGCCGGTGCTTTCGGTGAAGGTCCAGGTTTTGCCGGAGTTGGTGAGTTGCCAGACACCAGCGCTGGTTTCTGAGAAGGCTCCGAGGGAGCTGTTCACGGTGAAACTGCCGCCGAAGGTCTCGGTGAGTGTAGCCACATCGACCAGTAGCCAAGAGTTTCCATCGGTGGTGTTGGCACCGCTGAGATCGAGCAGGAAGGTGCCGTTGGCGTTGAACGTGCCGGCTCCGACCACGGCATTGGTGGTGCCGGTGGTGGTGGGGACGAAGCGGAGTTGGCCGGTGCTGGCGAGGGTGAGGGCGGTGCTGGTCGCGACCTCGGTGTTGCGCGTGTAGGTGTTGGGGCCGGACAGCGTGTAGGTTCCGGCATCCAGCGTGCGGACGGCAATGCTGCCCGTTCCGTCTTCGATCACGCCGGTGATGTTGATGGCTCCGAGACCACGCAGGTTGAGAGCGCGGCCGCTGTTGCCGGTCGTGATCCTGTTCGAGATCGTCAGCGTGCCGGAGTCCGAATGGAAGTTGTAATTTCCACCGTTGAAGCTGCCAGTAAGCACACCGCTGAGCGTGTTGTCGCCCGAAGTGTTGCGGATGATGGCTGCGGTGGTGGAGGCGCTCCGCCCGAAGAAATCGATGTTGTTGGGGATGTTGATGCCGCCGGTGAGTTCCACCGTGCCGGTGTCGGCATTGCCGTTGTTGATGATGAGCTTGCCGCTGCCCAGCGCGCTGCTGTTGGCGAGGCGCAGGATGCCGGTGGAGGTGCCGGCGGCGGTGCCGTGCAGGGTGTTACCTTGGTAGCTGTTGGCAGCGGAGAGAACGAGCATGCCGGTGCCGAGCTTGGTCATCCCGCCGGTTCCGGAGATGCCATTGGCGAAGTCCGTGCCTTGGGTGAGGGTGTTGCTGCGGTTGAAGGCGAGCGTGCCGTTGTTGGTGATGCCGCTGCCCAGCAGGATCGAGCCGGTGGTGCCGCCTGCGCCGATTTGCAGGGTGCCGCCGCTAATCAGCGTGGCACCGGAGTAGGTGTTTGCGCCAGATAGGATGAGCCTGCCCGTGCCGATCTTGGTCAGAGCGAGGGTGCCCAGGGTGTTCCTGATGGTGCCGCTGAAGGTGTTGGCAGCGCCGGTGGCATCTTCGTCGCCGACGGTCAAGGTGTTCGATCCGGTGGTTCCGGCGGCGTTGCCGTCCACGGTGCCGGTGCCGCTCAGGCCGTTGATCTGCTGGTTGAAGCCATTCAAGTCGAGCGTGCCGATGCCGGTTCCCACGGTGCTGATGGCAACGTCACCCACGCCGATTCCCGATGGAATCTGGTTGGCCGCGCCCAGTTTGAGGGTGGACGAGCGTCCGGTCGCGGCAGCCGGGTTGATGATGGTGTTGCCCAGGTAATTGTTAGGGTTGGCGGTGCCATTGTTCAGCGTGACCGTGAGGATGCTGGTGGCGGGGCCTGCTTCGAGGGTCAGGCCGTTGCTGCCGGTCACTTGGCCGGTCACGTTGACGGAAGCCGTCCTCCCGGTTCCCGTGGCGAAGCGCGCAGGTGCCAGGTTTGCCGTGATCCTGCCGGACAGCGTGTGGCCGGCGGTATCCACGCGGAAGGCACCCGGGGCGTCGGTTCCCACCGCCGTGTTGACGAAGATGTCATTGGCCAGAGTGATGGCGGCGGTGCTGTCGAGAAGGATCTGCGCCCTTTCCGTGGCGGCTTGGCCGATGATGATCGGTCCGGTGCCGAAAGGCGTGCCGGTGATGGCCGAATTGATGCGCAGGCGGGTGCCGCTGGCGGTGTTGAGCAGGACGAGCCCTCCGCTGAAGCTGTTGGCGGTATTGGTGATGCCAGCCAAGTTGGTACCGGAAGCGGAATTGTTGATCACCACCTGGGTCTTGCGGACGGCTCCGTCCGTCACTTGCGCGGCAATGGCTTGCGCGGCGGTCGAGAATGTCAGCGCATCCACATACACGTTGAGACCGGCGGGGGTGCCGACGGCGCTTGCGTTGGACGGGGCCGTCGCGCTGCTGCTGTTGGTGATGACGTTGGTGGCCGCGCTGGCGAGCGTGGTGAAGGTGGCATTGAAGCCGTTGAGGTCGAGAACGCTGGTGCCGGTCATGCTCAGTCCGCCCTTGTTGGTGAAGACGCTGTTGCTGCCCGCCTTCAGTGTGCCGCCGAGGATGCTCGTGAGGCCCGTGTAGGTATTGGCCCCGGAGAGCGTGACCGAACCGACACCGCTTTTCACCACGCTGGTGGCGGTGTTGTTGATGATTTGGGAGGCGATTTCCAGATTTCCGGAGGGATTGTTCTGTTGGATGAACAGCTCGCCGCTGACCGGGCCGGTGAGTGTGCCGCCGGTGATGGTGCTGGTGTTGGAGCCGGTGCCCGTGGTTACGAGGATACCGCCGGAGGCGATGGAGTTGGCTCCTTGCAGCGTGAGAGCGTTGGCTCCGGGGCCGTTGAAACGCAGGCTGTTCGGGGTGATGGCGGCGTCCGGCGTCTGGTTGCTGTCGACCGTGATGTGGGCGGTGGCGTAGGTGCCTGCGGCATCCGCGGCGGTGGAGCTGAGCGTGTAGCTTGAAAGTGCGGTGATCGGGCCATCCGCGGCATTGGTGGAGTTGACCGCCCAGTCCGTGCCGCCGACAGTGGCCCAGGCAGCGAGGATGCCACTGGTGTTGAGGGTGTCGGTGGTGGCGATGCCGCTTTGCGCGAAGTTGATCGTGGCTCCGCTGTTGCGGGTGATGGCATTCGTCTGGAGCACCGCGTTGCCGGAAGAGCGGGTGATGGTGGACGCGGTGTTGGCGTTGAGCGTAGTGCCTGAGACCAACTCTGGAGCGAGCGAATTGCCTGCGAGCTCCAGAGTTCCGCCCGCGAGGATCAGGGCTGCACCGTCGGCCAGCTTGCTGCCTTGGTTGGTGGTGTGATCCAACTTGAGAGTGCCGGCACTCACGGTGGTGGCTCCGGTGTAGGAGTTGTCTGCGGAGAGGACGAGGGTCCCCGTTCCCGACTTGGTGATCCCGCCCAGAGCGCCGCTGACGATTCCTGCGAATTCGACCTCGCTGCCGACTGCCACCGGGCGCACGGCGGTTCCGAGCGCGATGGTGTTAGAGAAGGTCAGTTTGCCGTTGCGAGTGGCATCGCCAAGGGTCAGGATGCCAGTGCCGCCATTGAGCGTGGTGGCGTTGTTGATGGTGCGCGGCGTGGTGTCGGTGGAGGTGATGGATGCGATGCGCGTGGCATTGTCCACCACGAACGGACCGGACCCGAGAGCGGTGGCGCTGCCGATGCGCAGGCCAGCGGCGGAGAGCGTGGTGGTGCCGGTGTGGGTGTTGTTGCCGCTGAGAGTGACGGTGCCGTTCACATTTTCGTCGTTGCGGATGGCGAGGGCGGATCCGGCATTGGTTTCGCTGATGTCGCCGGAGATGTGCAACACACCGCCGAGTGAGCCGATGCGGGTGCCGGTGAGGTCGCCGATGATCACAGAGCCCTGCCATTCGCTGGTGCCGGTGTTGCCGGTGGCTGCGGCGAGGGCACCGAAGAACTGATTGGCACCGGCACCGGCGATGGTGAGGGTGCGGCCGGAGCCAACGGTGAGATTGTTGCCGAGGACCAGCGCGCCAAACGAACCTGAAGCGACCGTGATGGTCGATGCTGTGGTGAGAGCGCTGGCGTTGTTGGCTTGCAGCGAACCGCCGTTGATCGTCAGCGCAGTGCTGGTGATGGAGTTGGTGCCGCTGAGAATCGCAGCTGCCGTGCCGGTCTTGGTGAGGTTGGCGGTGCCGGTGATGTTGGCGGGGAGGTTGAGAATGCCGTCGGCATCAAGGGTGACTTCACCAGCGACGGTGATCGGACCGGACCAGGTGTTCTGGGTGCCGGAGCCGTTTTCTCCGCGGAGGGTGGAGCCGTCGTTGAGGTTGAGGGTGGAGCCATGGATGGGGCTGGATTGAAAGAAGCTCAGGATGCCGCCGGTGTTGACCGTGACGGTGTTGGCCGAGCCGATGCCGCCAAAGGTGGATCCGAAGGTGAGGTTGAGTTCGCCTTGGTTGATGATGACGTTGCCGGCGTTGCTGATGGTCGCGCCGACGAGCCCGAGGTAGTTTGCACCGGTTTTGGTGAGGGTGAAGCCGGCCATATTCAGGGTGGGCACGGAGTTGCGCAAATCCCAGCGGACGCCGCCGCCGATGGTGGCGTTGGCTCCCAGCACAATGCGGCCGAGGGCGTTGATCTGTTGGACTCCGCTGTTGACGATGGCACCGTCGCCGAACGGGCCCGCGCCGGAAATGGTGACGACCTCGGTGCCGAGGTTTTGGCCGCCGACATCGAGGGTTCCGTTGGCGGTAACTGTGGTGCCGTCCACGTTTGAGCCGAGGGCGGCACCGTTACCGGCAATCAAGGTGCCGGCGTTGATGGTGGTGGTGCCGGTGTAGTTGTTGGTACCGGAGAGGGTCAGGTCACCGTTGCCCGCCTTGGTGAGACCGGCGGAGCCGGAAATGATGGAGGAAATCGTCGTCAGGGTGGAATCCGTCGTGGTGATGGTGGGCGTGGTGCCATCGAGGGTGATTCCGGCCCCAGACAGGGTGTAGCCATTGGCATTGAAGGTGAGGTCGTTGGCGATGACACCGCCGGTGGCGATGGTGACGGTGCCTGCGGTGCCAGTGAAGACGGCGTCGTCATTGGTGGTGGAAGTGGCAGGCCAGGTGGTTCCGAAGCCTGTCCAGTTGGCGGTAGAGGTGTTCCAGTCATCACTGACTCCGGCGGCTTCGCCGGTGGTGGAGCCGTTCCAGTTGTAGGTATCAGCGGTGGCGGAGTGGCTGAGGGAGATGACGATGAAGGTTCCGAGGAGCAGGTTGCGGCGGGATTTCATGGGGCTATGGTGTTGGATTTTGAATTGAAAAATAATGATGGCTATCTTCGAGGGGGCAACACAGCCAAAGGAGGACCGGGGGTTTTCTTATATCTCAGGTTTGATCCTCCTACGAAACGATGTCTCTGAGGGTAGCGTAAAATCATTTTGCAGAAAAAAGCCCTTCACCCAGTGAAGAGGCTTTCGGGTTGACAAAGAGCCGTAGATGGGGGAGTTAGAGGCATGATTGCTCGCCCGAAAAGTTTGCTCGAGCAGGTGGTGAACTGGCTGCGCGAGGGTGCGCAGGCCGGGCACTGGAGTGCAGGGCTGCCGGGTCTCGGGACCTTGGCGAGGGAGAGTGGGGTGGCCGAGGGAACGATGCGGCGGGCGGTGCGCCTCTTGGAAAAGGAAGGGGTGTTCAGCTATGCCGGGGCTGGGCGGCGGCGGCAGGTGGTGATGGGGCAGGCCAACGAGAAAGCCAAGCCCACGCGCCAGTTGCGGGTGGCGGTGCTGTTGCGGGACGATCTTGCGAACGAGTCCGCAGGCTTTCGGTGGATCATGGCAACGGTCCAATCCCAGATCGAGGCGATGGGACACCGAATGGTTCTTTTGAAGAAAACCCAGGCGGATTTCCAGTTTAACGATAGTCGGGTGATTCGGATGTTAAGGCGGGAAACAGCGGATCTGTGGATCGTGGTTGGCGGCTCCCGAATGCTGTTGGAGTGGTTCACCGCACAGGGCAGGCGGACTTTTGCCTTCGGCGGAGGATGTGTGGGGATGACCGAAGTTGCTGCTACTGGCTCGGAGACGCAGCCGACCCACCTGGCCACGCTCGGGAAGTTGTGTGCACTTGGCCACCGCCGGATTGTTTTTCTGATGCCCTACTTCGTCCGGCATGTGGCAGGAGCGCAGAGTAGCACGGCGCGACGGATCATGGAGGAGCTCGCGGCACACGGGATCAGTGGCGGCGCGTATCACCTGCCGGATTTTGAGGAAACGCCAGAGGGCCTGCGAGAGCGGTTGGACGCCTTGTTCCGGGTCACGCCGCCGACGGCGATTTTTGCGACCTATCCGGGTTGGGCGTTCGGGGTTTTATCGTATCTGGCGGCGCGCGGACTCAAGGTGCCGGAGGATGTCTCGGTGGTCTGTGGCAATGATGCGAGCGGTTTTGCCTGGACTCAGCCGCGTGTGGCCCACTACCAGCACGATGATGGACGCATGGCGCGGCGCATTGTAAAGTGGGTGGAGCATTGGGCACAAGGGCGGAGGGACTTCAAGCAAGTGTTCGCACCGGCGCGTCTGATTGAAGAGGGATCGATCGGGCCGGTGAAGGGGTGAATCAGTTTCACCAATGATGTGATGTATTTGGGGGGCGTCGGAGCGCAATCCGCGCTCCAGCAGAAGATCCGTTCACGGTGTGACGACTTTCAGGCGGATGAAGCGGTGGCCGGCGGTGCTTTCGGGGATAGGGGCGAGGACGTTTTGCAACGGTCCATCAGATATCACGGTGCCGCCACCGGCAGAGGTCCAGGAATCAGGGGCGAGGGTGTCGGTGTATTCGACGGTGAAGCGATAGCCGGCGTCGAAGGCGGCTTTGCTGCGGGTGTAGGTGAATTGGATTTGCCCGGCAGAGCGGGCCGTTTGGATTTGAATGCGGGTGGTGGTGTGAGGGCTTTGGCCGGTGGCGAATTCGAGGAGGTTGGATTCGCCATCGTTGTTGGCGTCGAAGCTGTCGGCGGCGTTGCCGGTGTTGGCGGTGGTGCCGAAGTGGAGTTGCCTCCAGCTGTTGATGGCTGAGGTGGGGGCGACGGTCACAACGACGTCATTGCCATCGCCTCCGAGGTAGGTGATTTGCCAGTTCTGGCCAGCGGCGGTGAAGATGGATGCTTCGGGTCTGCCGGTGAAGGTGCCGGTGATAGGGCCGGGAGTGGTTTTTTCGAGCAGGGTGAAGGTATCGCCAACGGTGAGGTCCGGTTGTGTTGTTAGGCCGAGTGCTCCTGCGAGGGTGACGTTGCCCGAGGCGGTGAGGGTGACTCCGGGGGTCGCTTCGAAGGTGCCCGGGGACGGGATTTCGAGATCGCCGGTGATGACTGGATCGCCAAGGGCGGCGAGGGTGCCGTTGGTGGCGGTGAGGTTGCTGGTGATCGATCCGTCGAGGACGAGCTTGCCAGCCGCGATGGTGGTGGCTCCGGTGTAGGTGTGGGTGCCGGAGAGGGTGAGGGTGCCGCTGGTGGTTTTGGTGAGGCCGGTGGAGCCGTGGTTGATCTGGGAGACGTTCCGGAGCGTGCCGCTGCGGAAGTTGAGGTTGTCGATGGCGAGGTTGCCCGCGGTGCCGTCGCCACCGATCGGGTTGCCTTTCATGTCGAGCGTGCCACCGTCGAGGGTGAGGGTGGTGTTGCTGGTGCCGAGAGGGCTGGTGCTGGCGTCCTTGATGGCTCCGGTGATGTTGGCAGTGCCCCCGTTGATGATGAATGTGCCGCTGGCGGTTTGGGCGTTGGTGGAGTTGGTGTTGGAGGCGAGGGTGAAATCGCCGTTTACCGTGAGGAGGCCGGTGGATGCGGAGTTGGTGCCGAAGGTGAAGGTTCCGGTGGCGCTGGTGGAGGCGCTGCCCGAGCTGGTATCGGCGAGGCGGATTGAATCGGCGGTGAAGGTGCCGGTGTCGAAGGTGAGGGCCGAGGTGATATTTCCGCCGCTGGTGCCGGTTCCTTTGCGGCCGACGACCACGGTGCTGGCGACGACGGTGGCGCTGCGCCCTGCGAGCAACAGGCCATTGGTGCCGACTCCTTGATAGGTGCCTCCGGTGGCGCGGCCGATGGCGATGGCGGTCTTGCCGATGCCGTTGGTTCCGGTGATGGAGACGCTGCCGGTGGGGCCGGCGAACTGGATGATGCCGGCGGTTTTTTCGAAGCCGATGCGGAGGTCGTTGGTCTGGATGGCGGTGGTTCCTGATCCGAGATTGAGAGTGCTGAACTGGCTGCTGTTGGCTCCGCCGGTGGTCTCGCCAACGGAGAGGGTGGCCGTGTTGAGGAGGCTTTGGGTGGCGAGGGTGAGGGTGCCCTTGGTGAGGCCGCCGTAGCCGATGCGGAGGTGGCCGGAGGGAGCGTTGAGATTGAAGGCGGAGAGTCCTGATAGATCAACGCTGGTGAGGGTGCTGCCGGCCGAGCCCGAGCCGCCGATGACGACGCTGCCGTTGACGGCGAGGGTGCCGCCGGAGTTGGCGGGGCCGCTGGCGAGCGCGGTGCGGGTGTTACCGGCTGAGGAGGAGGCGAGACCGGCGTTCAGGCTGGAGGCGGTGAGCGTGCGGCCGCTGGCGATGAGCAGTTGCGCGATGTTGGCGGGAGAACTGGTATCCGGGGTGTTGGAAACGATGCTGATCGTGCCGAATGAGGCATCGGTGTTGAGCGTCAGATTTCCGAGGGTGCCAAGGGTGCCCGCAGTGCCGGTGCCTAGGGTCACGCTACCGGTGCCGAGAGTGCCGCCATGGTTGATCTGAACGAGGCCTTGTTGGATCGCGGTAATACCGTAGTTGTTAGGTCCGCTGAGGATGAGCACACCGGGGCCGGACTTGGTGAGGCCTGCCGAGCCGCTGATGGGCGAGGAAATTTGCGCCGTCACGTTGCTGGCTGAGAAGATGGTCGGGGCGCTGCCGTTGAGCGTGAGCGGACCGTTTTGCAGGAGGTAGTCGTTCGTGTTGAAGGTGAGCCGGTTGGCGGCGAGGCCAGCGGGATCGAGGGTGACGGTGCCGGGGTTGCCTGCGAAGACCGCTTCGTTGGTTAGGCCGTTGATGGGCCAGGCGGCGTTGGCGAAGCCATTCCACCACAGCGCAGTGGAGTTCCATGGACCGTTGCCACCTTGGGCACCGGGGGTGACGAGGTCCGCGCCGTCCCAATGCACGAAGGCAAGCGGGGTGGCGGTGACTTCTGGGGAGTCCGCGCCGATACTGCCGGAGGTTTCCGCAGCGATCTGATAGAAGACGGGTATGCCCGGTGTGAGGTTTCCATCGATGAAGCTGGTGGAGGAGGTGCCTGCAATTTCGGTGAAGCCGCTGCCGCTGGTGGTCGAGCGTTTGATGCGATAGCCCGTGGCTGCGGGCACGGCGGTCCATACGAGACGGACGGCGAATCCGCCTGCGGTGGCGACGGGGTTGGTGGGTGCGGCAGGAGGTGTCGGCAGGGTGGTGGCGGTGGCGACATTCGAGTAGGGTGAATTGCCGGAGCCGCCAGCGGCACGGACGCGGTAGAACCAAGTGGCGTTCGCCGAGAGGCCGGTGTCCGAGAAGCTGGTGCTGTTCGCCGGGAGGGACGCGATCTGCGTGAAGCCGCCGCCGGAGGAGGCCGAGCGCTCGACGAGGTAGCCGGACTCGCCGGGGTCGTTGTCCGACCAAACGAGCTGGATGGTCTGGTGGGATGGCGCGGTGGCGGCTAGGGTGGTGGGGGCGAGCGGAGCGCCGGAGGTCACGACCAGGCTGCCGGTTCCGGAAACTAGCGCGGGGTGACTCGAGGTGGTGTAGGTGCCGGCGGGCTGGATGGCGTTGTTGACGTAGAGGCGGGCGACGGTCTCGGCGACACCGCTGGCAATGCTCAAGCGGCCGCTGCCCTCGAGGATGACGCTGGAGCTGTCCGTCACGGCTCCGCTGGGGTTGCGGAGATCGCAGATGGCGCCGGTGTTGACGATGAGATGGCCGTTTCCAAGCCGGGCGGCGGTGTTGGCGACGAGCGTGCCACCGTGGACGGTGGTGGGACCGGAATAGCTGTTAGCGGCTGTTAGGGTGAGCGTGCCGGGGCCGGATTTCGAGAATCCGCCGGTGGATCCGCTGTCGGCCTGGAGCAACTGGGTGACGGTGATGTCGCGGGTGGATGGCACATCGAAGTTCGCGCCGCCGTTTCTCACTAGCGCGCCGGTGAGGCCGCCGAGGTAGCTGGCGCTGGCGGCCGTGGGTCGCAGGGTGCCGCCGTCGAGATACAGGGTGGCGGTGGAGCTGGTGCCGCGGGTGGTGGGGAAGGCGGGCAGGGTGACATCCGCCGTGCCGCCGAGGGTGAGGGTGGAGGAAACCCGGTCGCCGCGCGATAGATTGCCGAAGGTGGTGGCGGTGAAGGTGCCGCCGGTGATGGTGAAGGTGGCGGTGGAGTCGGCACCGTTGGCTCCATTGCCGCCGATGACCAGGGTGCCGTTGTTCGAGGTGCCGTTGGTTTGGAGATAGGTCGAGTTCTGGAACGAGGAGGCCGCGTCGCTGCGGACCACTTGCAGCGCGCCGGTGGCATTGTTGAGGAAGCCGCTGCCGCCGAGGGTGAAGGTGGCGGTGATGGGATTCCCGGAGGCTCCGCTGTTCACGCCGATCATCACGCCGCGGGTGGTGCTGGTGTAGGTGCGGAGTTCGCCCCCGCTGAGATTGTAGGTGCCGCTGACGCCGCCGGTGCTGCGGCCGATGAGCAGGGCGTTGTTCGCGCTGAAGCTGACCAGTCCGGCGCTGTGGTTGACGATGCCGGTGGCACCTGCGGCGGTGGAGCCAACGCCGAACTCTTGGCCGGCGAATGGTAGGTCGCCCTGGATGTTGAGGGTGGCGGTTCTTGCGGCGGCATTCCCGACCGAGATGGCGCCCCCGAGGTTGGTGCTGCGGTTCCCGGAGAGCGTGAGCGTGCCTTCGGAAACGGTGGTGCTGCCGGTGTAGGCGTTGTTTCCGCTGAGGATCCAGGTGCCTAGGCCGTTCTTGGTGATGGCAGGCGCGTTGCTCGCGCCGATCACGCCGCTGATGGTGTTGTTGCCGGTGGAGGAACCGCCGAGGTCGAGAAATCGGTCGGCGGTATTGGCGGTGATGCTGCCGGAAAGCGTGAGTGCGCCGCCGTCGCTGGTGATGCGGGTGTTGCCGTTTCCGGCGGTCATGGTGATGGCTCCGGCGAGTGTGTTATTGCCGGCAATGTTGCGGATCACGCCGTTCACGCCGCTGGTCTGATAGGTGATGCCGCTGCCCAGCGTGATATTGCCGCCAGAGCCGTCGAGCTCGAGCTGTTTGTCGGCGCTGTTGTTGATGCTGACCGACTTGGTGCCGGTGCCGAGGCCGGCGGAGCGGGTGATGCGAAGATTGCCGCTGGCGATGTTGACGCTGCCGGTGAAGCTGTTGTTTCCGGCCAGGGTGATGGTGCCGCTGCCTTCCTTGCGCAGGTTGCCGGCGGCGCTGCGGTCCGCGATGACGCCGTCGAAGGTGGAGGAACCATTGTCCACGCCGATGGTCAAATGGGTGTAGCCGGAGCCGCTGAAGCCGGTGCGGATGCTGCCGCTGCCGCTGATGCCATCCACCCGGACATTGGCTTCCACGCCGTCGAAGGTCGCGCCGCTGGCGACGAAGAGGTCGGAGAGATTGTTGGTCCAGACCTCGTTGGCGTTCGATCCGCCGACGAGGGTGCCGCCGGTGACCTCGATGAGCGAGCCGGAGCCGAGGGCGAAGGTGGCGACGCCGGTGCCCCAGAAGGCTCGGTTTTGGCCGGACTTCCGCAAGGTGCCTGCGCCGGTGAAACTGGTGGTCGGCAGGCTGAAATCGCCGAGGGCGGTATCGAGTTCAAGGGTGGCCCCGGAGGCGATGACATAGGCGCTGCCGGCATAGGCATTTCCCAAGGCTAGCAGGCCGCCATCGACGCTGGTGGAACCTGTGTAGTCGCTGCCGCCGGCGAGGCGCAGGCTGCCACCGCCGGTTTTGCGCAGGCCGTTGGTGCTGGAGAGCAGGGGGGTGATGATGGCGAGGCGGTTGCTTGCGACATCGATTAGCGGGGTTCCCGCGCCGTTGTTGAGAGCGACGGGGAAACCTGTTAGGGTGTAATTGCCCGCGGTGAAATTGAGCGTGCCGAGGGTGCGGCCGACGTCATCCAACGTGACGGTGCCACCTGCGGAGCGACCGAAGCTGGCGCTGTTGCTTGCGCCGTCGGCGACCACGAAGTTCTGCCAGTTTTCAGGATCGCTCCAGTTTCCACCGGAGTCGGCGACCCAGCTGCCGCTGCCGGACGGCGGCAGGGGGCGGGCGGAGACCTCGTCGGAGGGATCGCTCTCCGCGCCGAGGGCGGTGGCGAGCACGATGTAGAAGTAAGTGGTGCCATTCGCCGCCGTGGAGTCGGTGAAGCTGGTGGCCGCGGGGGTGCCGACGGTGGCGTAGGGGCCGCCGGACTCGGTGGCGCGGCGGACCTGATAGCCGCTGGCTCCATCGCTGGCGGACCAGGTGAGGGCGACTTGGGCGTTTCCGGCCACGGCTGTCAGGTTGGCCGGTGGATCCGCCGCGCGGGTCGTGATGCTGGCCACCCCGGAGTAGGCCGAAAAGCCGACGGAGTTGGAAACGCGGATGCGGTAGTGGAAAGGCGTGAGCACGGCGAGGCCGGCATCCAGGTAGGTGCTGGTGCCCGGGCTGAGGTTGGCGATTTCCGCGAAGCCGCTGGTGGGCGAGAGCGAACGCTCGATCCGGACCGAGCTGTCGTTGACCGCGATGTGCGACCAGTCGAGGCGGACCGCATTCCAGGTGGCGAGGGTGGCGGTGACGTTGGCGGGCGCGTCCGGAACCACCTCGCCGACGACGAGCGTGCCTGCGCCGGACAGGTTCGCTGGCAGATTGGCCGCGGTGTAGGTGCCGGGTGCTTGCAACACGCCGCCGAGATGGAGGCGGGAGACGCGCTCGGTGACCCCGGCGGACAAGTCGAGCCTGCCGGTGCCGTTCAGATGGACGTGGGCCTGGCGGCCGAGCGCGCCGGTCGTGTTGCGAATCTGGCAGATGGCGCCGTTGGCCACGGTGAGATTGCCCGGTCCGAGCTTGCCGGTGCTGGTGCCGGTCTGGAGCGTGCCGGCGTTGACCGTGGTGCCGCCGGTGTGGGTGTTAGAATTTGTTAGAGCGAGGGTGCCGGGCTGGTTCTTCGTGAAACCGAAACTGCCGCCGCTTTCGCCGATCACGCCGTGGATCGTGGCGATGCGGCTGCTGTCGGCGGCGATGTTGCTGTTGGCATACAAGGTGACATCGCCATTCAGGATGGCATTGGCCGCGCCGACGCGGAGTTGGCCGAAGGTCGGCTCGCCGATGGTGCCGCCGAAGAGGTGGATGTCGCTTTGGAGGGTGCCGCCGCCGCTGAGGTAGAGCGAGGTGTTCGCATTCAGTTGGAGGATGGAGCCGGCCGCCGGGTAGCGGGTGGAATTCGCAAGCTGGATCTTGCCATTTCCGGTGGCGACTTCGAGCGTGCCATTGAACGCAGTATAGTCGCCGGAAAGCACGGTGGTTTGCGAGCCGCTGCCGGTGGCGACTTTCCACAAGCCGGAGCCGCTGACGTTCTGGCTCCAGGTGGTGGCCGCCGCGTTCATGAACAAGGTGCCGAATCTTGCCTCATCGGATGAATTCGACTCCACGCTCACCGCGCCGGGCAGGCTGCCCGGGCTGTTGCACTGCAAGGTGCCTTCGGACACGGTGGTGCCGCCGCCGTAGGTGTTGGTGGCGCCGAGGAACCAGGTGCCGGTGCCGGTTTTGACGAGGGCGGTGTCGGTGCCTGGAATCACCTTGGTGATCGATCCGTCGCCAGAACCTGTCAGGACGAGCGGGCCGCCGTTGCTGGCGATTTCGAAGCTGGCGTTGCGGGAATCGAGCAGGATGCGCCAGATCTGGCCGGTGGTGGCGGACTCGAGGGTGGCCCCGTTTCCGCCGATGGTGAAGCCGGGGCCGTTGTTCGTTTCGATCGGGTTGCTGAGGCCGGTGTAGCGCAGGGTGGCGCCGTCGATGACGAGGTTCTGCGCGGCATAGCCGAGTTGGCCGAGGCTGCGGTTGGTGCCGACCCAGTCGTCGAGTTCGAGGGTAGTGCCGGGGTTGAGAGAGATGGTTTGGTTGGCAGAGGCGAGGGTGGTGTAGAGCGCGCCGGAGCCGAGCAGGGAAAGCGTGCCCCCGTTGACCGTGGTGGAGCCGGTGTAGGGGTTGGCGGCGTTGAGGGCGAGCTTGCCGCTGTTGACCACCACGTTGCCGCTGTTGCCCATGCCGCCGTTGTTGAAGGAGACATTGCCATCGAAGGTGACCGTCTGAGAATTCAGGTTGAAGGCCAGAAGGGCGTTGCCGGAGCGGGTCTGGTTGAACTCGATGGCGGCTCCCGGTGCTGCTTCCACCGCGGTGTTTCCAATGAGATAAAAGTTATCAACATTGCCGACGAAGCGCACAGTGCCCGCCAGCGCGCGGATCGCCCCGAAGCCGCCGTGGGTGCCGGAATTGTAGGCGGCGAGGTCCACATCATAGGCGAGCGGGCCGGGCGGGGTGGTGGCGGCGAAGATCGCCTGGGCATTCGGGATCCAATTCGCGACGGCGGCCGTGCCACCGGTGGTGGCGGCCCATGAGGTGGTGCGCCAGGCATAGCTTGCGGCATTCGCCACGGATCCCGGGGTGCTGCCATTGGGGTCGAAATACAACTGGCTCGGTTGGATGTTGACCCGCACGGTGCCGGTGCCATTGAGCGGCGGGGTGCCGTCGTCGGTGGCGCGGACGCTCAGATTGTAGAACGGGGTGGTAGATGCGTTGAATTGGCCGGCGACGGCCACGGTGATTTGGCCGGTGGTCGGGTTGATCGCGAAGAGCCCTCCGGGGTTGCCGGCGGTGATGGTGAAGGTGTCGTGCGAGTCCTGGCGGTTCACGTCGGCCACGGTGGCCGTCCCGACCACGGTGCCGACCGGGGCGGTTTCCATGATGGTGAAGGTGCCGGAGGGGGCGGGCGCGTAGTTCTGATAGAATGGAACTAGGTAGAGGCCGGGGATCACCTGGCGGTCGATGCCGGGGCCGGACCAGGCGACGGCGGCGTGGTCGCCGGAGCTCGCCTCCTTGTGGCGGAGCTCGATGTAGTAGGGTTGCCCGGCGGTGAGGGGGATAACGGCGGAGGCCTGGGCGGCGGTTTGGTCCCACGCGTAGGGGTTGACGGTGCCCGAGGAGGCGATGATCGGCGCGCTGGCCTGGGTGGCGCCGGGGGCGAGGATCAGCTGGCATGCATTGTCCGCCGCCACCCAGAAGTTGTAGGTGCCGGTGGCGGGTGGGATCAGGTAGCCGCGGAGAGTGCTGCCGTAGTTGTCGCCGGCGTTGCTGCCGCCGTCGAAGGAGCCGAGCAAGACCTCGTCGCTGGGTCTGTTAGGGAAATTGGCGTTTCCTGTCAGGTCGGTCACCGCGCTACCACTGATGTTGCGGAAAAAAGTGCGGGTGATGGAGCCCGGAGTGCCGGGCGCCCCGCCGGGGAGATCCGTTAGAGTGATGGTGAGGGTGCGGTTGACCGAGAACTGGGTGGGGGTTCTCTGGTCGCGGGCGCGGAGCACGAGGGTGAGCGTGGTGTCGGCGGAGACCTGTGGGATGTTGACCACGGTGAGCGCGCCGGTGCGCGAGTTGATGGCGAAGTGGCCGGCTGAGTTTCCGGAAACGATTTCATAAACCGGGCCGTCGAAACGATCGGGGTCGGTGGCGCTGAGGTTCACCACTTCAGCGCCCGGAGTGGTGCCTTCGTAGACCGCGATGGCCGAAGGGATCGCGGCGAGGACCGGTGGCTCGTTCAGGTCGCTCACGGCGACGATGGCGCGCACGGTTTCACTGGCGCTGGTGGCGGTGTTGGACACGGTGACGAACAACTCGAACTGGGCCGGGACGTCGTAGCGCGATGACAGCGTTTCGAAATTGAGCGCGGTGGAATTGGCCACGGTAAGCGCTCCGGTCGAGGAGTTGAGCGCGAGAATGCCGCCGGTATTGCCGCTGGCGATGGTGTAACTCAGCGGGCTTCCGGTGAGCGTGCGCGGGGTGACAGTGCCGATGGCCGTGCCGTTGGGGCTGTTTTCCGCGATGGTGAAAGCCTGGTGGGTTTCGCCACCGGTGACCGTGCCATCGATCTTGTAGGAACCGAGGCAGCCGTAATTCGAGTAGCCGCCGCGGGTGGTGGCGGGCGTGCCGACGGTGGCACCGGTGATGCGCAGCAGGTATTCGCCCGCTGGCAGGGTGGTGGACAAGGTGGCGTTCGCGGAGGCGGTGGAATCGCTGGTCAGAACCACGGCGTTGGTGGCGGCGTTGACGAGGTCCGCCTTGATGTCGAGGTTGATGCCGATGGTCGCGGTGCTTGCTGTTAGATTGACCGCGCCGCCGGTCGTCCTGAAGCGGTAGGAGTCGATTTCGCCGGGTGTTTCGATGAGTCCCTGCTGGTTGGTGACGGTGTTTCCGGGAGCGATCCAGAGGTAGCGGGCGGTCGCGAGGGTCTCGCCGCAATCGTCCGGGCGGAAATCGACCCCGTTCTGATTGGTGATGGTGGTAAGGTCCCTTTGGCTCGGGCGGGTGGCGAGGTTGTAGCTGCCATCCGACCAGTGTTTGAGGCTTCTGCCGTAGCCGGTGCCCATGATGGGTGCCCAGGAGGTCGCTCCGCTGCCGTGACCGCCGTAGTATTCCGCGCCGTTGTGGCCGTGGTGATAGAGTCCGAGGGTGTGGCCGATCTCATGGGAGATCACTGTGACCGCGCCGTCGCCGGTGTAGTTCAAGGACCAGCAGACGGGGTCTCCGCCCCAGTTGTAGGAGCCGATATAGGCAACTCCGCCCGCCCTGTGCCAGCCCGTGGGGGTGATGATGCAGCGGATGCGGCGGCCGCGGGTGGCGTTGTCGTAGATTCTGGCATCGGTGGTGACGTTGATGTTGAAGGGGAGGAAGTCCTCCGCCACGCGGATCCAGATGTCGCGGATGGTCGAGTTGCTGAAGCCGGAGGGCGCGGCATCGCCGCGGTAGGACCAGGTGTCGTGGGGTCCCTTGGAGCCGTCGAAATCCAGGTAGATCGTGCCGGGCGCACCGGGCAGGCTTTGAAGCGGGATGACCTCCTGGTATTCCGGCAGGGCGACGGTGGAGGGGTGGTCTTGCGGCATCTCCTGGGGGTTTTCCGGTTTCTCCGGGACTGGCGAGTAGTTCACGCAGACGACCTCGTCGATCGGCACTTCTTTGAGGACGGGATCGCCGTTAGGGCCTTCCGGGAGAACTTTCCATGCGGCTTTTTCGCCATCAAAAACAACATTGCCGACCATTTTTCCGGCGACGCCCTCGAAATCCTGGCGGCGGAAAAAGAACGAGCCGGGGGCGGGCTCAGTGAAGGTGCCGGAGACCATGGCGATGCCCTTTTCGTCGTGTTCGATGCGGGGTTCGTCGCAGGCGATTTTGCGGCCATCGGGAAGGTCGAAGGCGACCTTATTGCCGGTGGTGATGCGTTGCAGGAAATCCAGCGGCAGGTCCACTTTGCGGGGGGGCTGGATCGCGATGGTTTGGGCGTGGTCCGTGTGGCCGCAGGTGCCTGCTTCACAGGAATTTGCTGCCAGCGGAGTCGCGGCGGCAGCGTGCTCCGGCCGGGCATCCGCCGGTGGGGTCTCGGTGACTGCGGGTGTGGTGGCCGTCGCCACGGCTTTGATAGCAGGGGCGGAGGAGAACTTCCAGACGATGACGGCAATGATCGAAATGCAGATCAGTGCGAGTGTGACGTATTTGATGCGAATGGACGGATACATGGGTTTGGGAGCAAGGTGCCAGCGTTGCCGCTCAATGGGCAAGCGCGACGACTGCGGATTGTAGCATACAACAAATCTTTAGCCATCTTTTTGATCAAAATGGGCCCTTCATGAATGGGAGGGGTTTGAAAAAGAGGCGAGGCCGCGAGAGGGTATGCTTGGGGGGGTAGCTGGTCTAGTATCCAATCATCTTTTTCTGCGCAGCAGCATCAGCGCACCCAGGCTACCAAGCAGCGTGGTGTGGGGTTCCGGGATTGGCGTCCATGACAGGAAGATGTCATGATTGGTATTGCTGAGGCTCCATGCGCCTTCGCTGGCAAACAACCCCGCAGCCGAGGTGTTGAGAGTGAATTGTCCACTTGAGGATCCGGCGCCGCTGAAGTCGATGATCGTGAAATTTCGGGAAACATCCCATGATGCAAGTGTGTAATCGACGTTCGATGTCAGAAGATTAAGGGTGGCAAGAGAGTCGATTGAAAGATTTCCGCCGGTAACGTTGATGCCGTCGAAGTCGGTTCCACGAATGCCGAGAGTGTTGCCTACGAACTCCGCGTTGAGAATTGCGGTGTTGCTGTAGGTCAAGCCGTTGCTAAACGTCTGAATACCTGGCGAGTTGCCCGGGTTATGGGTTCCGTGGATGGTGGTGGCTCCAATGATCGTTCCGACACCGCTGAGGGTGGTGCTGGTGTTGACGAGAAGCGTGCCGCCAACGGTTCCATTGACCGCCAATTCGCTGCCGCTGTTGGACACGGACACCGCAGAGCCTGTGGCAAGGCTGCCGCCCGCGGCGACTTCGAGCGTGCCACCTTGGACTTGAGTGACGCCGGTATAGGTGTTGGTGCCGGAGAGAGAGAGCGAGCCAATTCCAACTTTGGTGAGAGCCAATTGATTCTCATTGGTTCCGCTACCGCCAAGAATGCCGGCATAGGTGGTATTCGTGGTCTGGTTGATGGTGAGGGTGGAGATGGACGCGTTACCGCCGACTACGGCCTGGCTAGTCTGTGCGCTGCCCTCGGTCCGGAGGCTGCCGAAAGTTTGGTTGACCGCGCTGGCAGTGCTGCCGAGAATGAATCTGCCGACTTGGGTGCCAGATTGGTGTCCCATGGTTAGGCTGGTGGTTGAGGCGGTTGATCCTGTAAGTTGCAAGTTGCCCGTGGTGACACGGATCCTCGTCAGGTTCGCTCCGTTTCCCGCGAGTATCAATGTGCCGGTGTTGTCCTTGCGAAGGTCGCCGGAGATGGAGCCGCCGATGGTGACAGTAACGCCGTTGCTGACGCTGAGAATTCGATCGCTGCCCACCAAATCAAACGCGCCCGCGCCCGTGTTCATGTTATTCGCGGTGGTCGAGCCGCCAAAGATCAAACTGGAGTTGATCGTATAATTGCTGTTGGATAGGCTGATACCGGCACCTGAGGTATTGGTCAGGGTTGTGAAGTTGGCGGTTTGATTGACGAATGATCCGGTCCCAAGGGCGTTTTGATGTCCTATATTGAGCGGGCCCGCGTTACTGCTCAGTGTCACCGTGCCTGCATAACTGCTATTGTTTCCGGAGAGGGTTTGAGTTGCGCCATTGATTGTGATACCACCAGCTCCTTCGATAACGCCTGCAAAGATCTGGGTGCCACTTGAGAGGGTGAGCGTCTGCCCGCCGTTCAATACCAGTTTGCCACCGGTATTTCCTCCGCCAGAAAGAGCGCCGATGGTTTCGGAGCCAAGCACATGGAAGTTCGCGCCTGTCACATCGGCCAGAGTTACTAGGCCTGAGTCGGGGATGGCGGCTCCGCCGCTGATTTGAAGTGTTCCTTCGTTAACCAATGTCGCCCCGCCATAGGAATTCGATCCGAAGAGCAGCAGTGTCCCGGCCGTGGTTTTGGTGAGGCCGGCGCCATTGTTGATTTGAGCGACGTTTTGGAGGGTGCCAGACTGGAAGTTTAAGTGGGTGATGGCGCGATTGCCGCTGGTGCCATCACCGCCGATGTTGCCGTTGGTCATGTCCAAGGTGCCGCCGTTCAGGGTCAGCGTGGTGGTGGTGGTGCCGGTGGTGGTGGTGCTAGTGTCGAGGATGTTGCCGTGGATGGTGGCGCTTCCTCCATTGATGATGAATGATCCATTGGTGGCGGATGTGGAGGTTGATCGATTATCGGAGAGAATGAAGTTTCTTGGCGATCCGTTAGTTCCAACGGTGAGTGCCCCCGTGTTTGCGGAAGTGGTTCCGAGGGTGAATGTGCCGGTAGCATTAGAGGTCGAAGCGACTGCCGTAACCTGTGCCAGCGTTACATTGCCGGTCGTCGTGAAGGCACCCGTGTCAAAGGTAAGGTCGGCAAGCACAGCATTACCGCCCCCCGTGCCTGTTCTGCGTGCAACATTGAGGGTTCCCGCGTTGACCGTGGCAGTGTGTCCGGCGAGGAGTAGTTTATTGTTGAGGCTGGCACTTTGATAGGATGCCGAGCCACTTTGGTTGCCGACGAAAATGTTCGCTGTGCCGGTGCCACCAGCGCCAGTAATGACCACCGCACCATTGGTTGCATGAGCGAACTGGAGCACACCTGATGCTTTTTGAGTTCCGATTTGGATTGTATTGGCCTGCAGGGCGTTTGTGCCAAGTCCCAAGTTAAGCGCGGAATTCTGACCGCTGTTGCCGTTGCTGACGGTTTCCCCCACAGAGAGCGTGCCGACATTGATGACGTTTGCGGTTGATGCCAGTGTTACGGTGGATGCATTGAGAGTGCCGTAACCCACCCTGAAGAAGTTTGATGCGCCCGAGCCTGCATTGAAATTTGTCAAGCCGGATAGGTTCATTACCTGGGTTCCAACGTTGCCGCTCCCTTGCGCCCCGATGGTGACATCGCTGGAAACGGTGAGTGTGCCACCCGTGTTCGAAACTCCGGTCGCCAAAGCGGTGTTGGTATTGCCGGAAGCCGACGATGCCAAGCCCATGGCAATGCTGCTGACGGTGAGTGTGTTGCCGCTGGCGATGGAGAGTTGGGCGATGTTAGCGCCTGAGGTATTAGTGGTATTAGATATGATTGAAAGCGTGCCAACCTGGGTATTGGTGTTGACGGTGAGGTTGCCGACGGTGCCTATACTGCCCGATGATCCCGTGCCCATGGAGAGAGCTCCGCTGGTTGATCCCAGCGTGCCACCGCTATGGATCTGCACCGTCCCCGCGTTGATCGCAGTGCCTCCGGTATAGTTATTTCCGCCGGAAAGGATCAAGGTGCCAGCAGATGTTTTGGTCACCCCCGCCGAGCCACTGATGGTAGAGCCGATGCTGGCGGTCTGACTGTTGGCGACTGAAATGCTTGGCGTAGTTCCGGCGAAGTTGATGGTGCCTCCACTCAGTGTGCCGGTGGTGGAGAATGTGATTCCGTTGGTATGGACCGTGCCGGAGATCATGGCTGCGAGGGAGGCGAGGTTGAATACCGCGTCGTTGGTGCCGCCGTTGGTGGAATCCCAGGGAGTGCCGGTCACCCCGGTCCAGTTGGTTGCGGTGGAGTCCCATGTGCCAGTTGTGGTGCCTGACCAAGTTCCGGTGGTGGCATTGCTGAACTCTGTGATGGAAAATGCGATGAGAACTGAAGCGAAGAAGCGATAGCGGTTGGGTTTCATGGGTGGAAAAGGTGAATGTCGGCTTCTAAATGGAGGCTGGGTATGGAGGGTCCAGGTGGTGTCGCTAGCGGCTCAGGCTCGAATGTTGTCTCGTCAATCAATGGAAGCGGGATTGAAATAAGGTTTATCTCCCTGATTGACCAAAGACCTTGCCTGAAGATGATTGGGGGAGCTAGAGGATCTTTATCATCCTTTTGGATGAATGGCGGATGTTTGGGTTCGTTTGCGGCAGATCCGCCGCCGGGACGTGAATCGCTGCCACTATGCCATGATGTCGGTTGGAGACTCGGCTGTGGCGGGATGCTTTGGTAGGCGGTGGGAAATCGCGTGGTTTCGTTTTTCGGCGTGTGAATCCAGTTGGTCCCTTGGCGATTTGAGCCGTTTTGGCAGCGTCCTGAGAGAATGTGTCGTCGTGGCTGGCCACCGGGCATTGACTGTTTTTTGGCAGTGCTTGGAATGGGGAAAACTGTTTTTGAGACTTCCGCGGGCGGCAAATTCCTAGCAATCAGGGCGCGGCTGTGGCAGCTTCCGCCCATGAAATTGAAACTACTGAGTTTGTCCGCCCTGCTGGCCGTCGTCACGCCTGTGATGGCGGTGGAGGAGTTGCTGGAAATCGAAGGTGCGCCAGATCCCGCAGAAGTGGCTGCGGATGCCGTCGGGCCTGGTGGAGAGGTCCCCAATGACCTGCTCGACGACCAGTCTATCCGGAATGAGCTCACGGTGAACAAGTTCACCGCTCCTTCGATTTCCAAACTGTTTGATACCCTGCAGTTTTTGATGCCCTTGCCCATCGCCGAGGTTGAGCGGAAAATGCCGGCCCGGATGTCGCTGGATCGCGCGGACCTCGGCATCGAATTGGGGTTTCTGATTGCGGATGGATTCCTCATGGTCCAGGCGGAGCAGTTGGAAGATGTGGAAAAAATGGCTTCTGACCTGACCCGCTATGGCAAAGCCCTAGGCACGGGGGACCGGGTCAACCGCCACGCGGCAGGATTGTTGGAGAGTGCGAAAAAAGGCGATGTGCCTCAGCTGAAGAAAGAGTTGTCATCCACCCAAAGGGATGTGGAGGACGAGTTGGTCACGCTCCAGGATGCGGATCTGGCCCGCTTGATTTCACTCGGAGGCTGGATCCGTGCCTTGGAGGTCGCCACCGTGGCCGTTGATAAACAATTCTCCCCCGAACGTGCCCGCAAGGTGATGCGCAAGGACATCGCGGAATACTACTCGGATTGCATCGCAGGGCTGGAACCGCAGATTTCCGCGCGGCCGAATTATTTGGCCATGCGGGATTTGCTAGAGGGCTTGTCCACGAAGATGGCTCTTGAGCCTGGGAAAGAGCCGACTCCAGAGACCATTAAAGACATTCGCAGGATTTCCGCGCGACTCGTGGAGCTCGCTTTGCAGAGGAAGCAATGAGGCGGCGTGAAAGCGGTGCCGATCATGCGAAGGAATGCGGCCAGCCGGGTCCCATCCGGAAATATCCCAGTCCCGAGTGCACTTTCTCATGGTGGCGCACGGCACTCCGGAGCTATTTTTCGGCGCACCATGCAACACTTCCCTGAAATTCAGCTCACCTTTCAAGAAGCCCGCGTTCTCGGTTGTTTGTTGGAAAAGGAGATCCTCACTCCCGACAGCTACCCGCTCACCCACAACTCCCTTTTGCTCGCTTGTAACCAGACCACCAGCCGGGATCCCATCACCCGCTTCACCGCTGAGGAAGTGGCGGAAGCCCTTCGCGGACTCTCGGAGAAATACCTCGTCGAAAAGATCCTCGGCGGCCGCGCCCCGAAATTCGAACACTGCCTCCAGGAAGTGCTCAGCATGCAGCCGGGTGAGCGCGCCGTCCTCACCGTCCTTCTGCTGCGTGGACCCCAGAGCGCCGGTGAAATCCGCCAGCGCACCGATCGTCTGCACACTTTTTCCTCCCTGGACGAAGTGGAAGAGACGCTCACGTGGTTCATCGAATACCCGCACGGCCCGCTCGTCAGGCGGATCCCAGTCGGCGAAGGCCGCCGGGTCGAGACCTTTACCCATTTGCTGTCACCCGCCGCCTTGGATAGCCCCTCCGTCGCCGGCACCCCTCTCGGAGCCGCCGAAACCTCTACGGAACACGATTGGCGTGTTGCCATCGAGGCGCGACTCGCCAGTCTCGAGTCCGAGATCGCCGGGCTCAAGGCCGATCGGACGCCGTGATTCACCCATTGAATTCCTCGATGACCCACCGAAAATCTAACAGGCCCCATGACCCATGACGCCCCAGCCATCAAAAAGCGGAAAGCCGCACAAGTGGACCCGCAAGCAAATCGCCATGCTCGGAACCATTCCAGATGCCGCCCTCTCCAGAAAACTCGACTTACATGTCAGCACCGTTCTCAAAAAGCGCCAACAACTCGGCGTCCCCGCATCGCGGCCTCCCAAGTCCATCCATTGGACGCCTGACGTCATCGCCTCGCTTGGCAAGATGCCCGACGGCGAAGTCGCCAGCATCTACGGCATGAACATCCTCTCCGTTTATAAAAAGCGACTCGACCTCGGAATCCGATGTTACGCCCGCAAATCCAAGACCTGGCACTACTGGACGAAGAAGGAAATCGCCCTTCTCGGAAAAATGCCGGACGGCGATGTCGCCCTCAAAACCGGAATCAACAAAGCCTCCGTCTATTGGAAACGCTGTAAACTCAAAATCCCGCCCTTCACCCAAAAGCGCCCGAAAAAGCTTCTCACCGACTGGACCCGCAAGGAGATCGCCGTCCTTGGTAAAATGACCGACGCCGCAGCCGCAGCCACCCTCGACCTCGCGCCCTCAGCCGTCCGCCTGAAACGCATCTCCCTCGGCATCCCACCCTTCGGGCGATCCTCTTCCCGTTGAAAAACGGTCCCGGCGATTTGCCCCGGCAAAGCCTAGGGTGGCGAGGGGAAGCCTCGCGAACACAGCGCGTCAAGGGTGATTCGTCAATGGCTTGTTAGTCGGGGCTGGTCGCCAGCTGATGGGGCCGGGATCCGGAAGCGGGTGGCTTTTCCTTATAGGACTTATAGGACCTATACCTTTTGGTAGAGCTCCGCTCCAGATTCAGCAAATTCCTTGGATTTCTCCTCCATGCCTTTCTGGATGGCTTCTTCTTCCGAAATGGCTTGTTCCGCGGCGTATTGGCGGACGTCTTCTGAAATTTTCATCGAGCAGAAGTGCGGGCCGCACATGGAGCAGAAGTGGGCGGTCTTGGCGCCGTCTTGCGGCAGGGTTTCGTCGTGGAACTCGCGGGCGGTGACGGGATCGAGGCCGAGGTTGAACTGGTCTTCCCAACGGAACTCAAAGCGGGCCTTGGAAATGGCGTTGTCGCGGTATTGGGCACCTGGGTGGCCTTTGGCGAGGTCGGCGGCGTGCGCGGCGAGCTTGTAGGTGATGACGCCGGTTTTGACGTCTTCCTTGTTAGGCAGGCCGAGGTGTTCCTTGGGAGTGACGTAGCAAAGCATGGCGCAGCCATACCAACCGATCATGGCGGCGCCGATGCCGCTGGTGATGTGGTCGTAGCCGGGTGCGATGTCGGTGGTCAGTGGTCCGAGGGTGTAGAAGGGGGCTTCGTGGCACCATTCGAGCTGCTTGGCCATGTTTTCCTCGATCATGTGCATGGGCACGTGGCCGGGGCCTTCGTTCATGACTTGGCAGCCTTTGGCCCAGGCTCTTCGGGTGAGTTCGCCCTGGACTTCGAGTTCGCCGAACTGCGCCTTGTCGTTCGCATCTGCGATGGAGCCGGGGCGGAGGCCGTCTCCGATCGAGAAGCTGACATCGTAGGCGGCGCAGATGTCGCAGATTTCATCCCAGTGGGTGTAGAGGAAGTTTTCCTTGTGATGGGCGAGGCACCACTTGGCCATGATCGAGCCGCCGCGGCTGACAATGCCGGTCATGCGGCTGGCGGTCATGGGGACGAAGCGGAGCAGCACGCCGGCGTGGATGGTGAAGTAATCGACGCCTTGCTCGGCTTGCTCGATGAGGGTGTCTCGATAGATTTCCCAGGTGAGGTCCTCCGCCTTGCCATTGACCTTTTCAAGTGCCTGATAGATCGGCACGGTGCCGATGGGGACGGGGGAGTTCCGCAGGATCCACTCGCGGGTGGCGTGGATGTTCTTGCCGGTGGAAAGATCCATCACGGTGTCCGCACCCCATTTGGTGGACCAGCGCATTTTCTCAACCTCTTCCTCGATGGACGAGGCGACGGCGGAGTTGCCGATGTTCGCGTTGATTTTGACGAGGAAGTTGCGGCCGATGATCATCGGTTCGCATTCCGGGTGGTTCACGTTGAGTGGGATGATGGCACGGCCGGCGGCGACTTCGCTGCGGACGAATTCGGGGGTGATTTCGGCGGGGATGCGCTGTGGGAAGCGGCCGAAAATGCCCGGGGTGTAGGGGCTGTCCGGGAGTTGGGTGGATCCGGCGTGCTGTTTGTCGAGGTGGTTGCGGACGATGTCCTCCCGCTGATCGGAGATTTGAGATTTGAGAGTTGAGATTTTCAGGTTCTCGCGGATGGCGATGAATTCCATCTCGGGGGTGATGATGCCCTGGTCGGCATAGTATTTCTGGGTGACGGGCTTGCCGGTGGCGCGGAGTGGCTGGCGGCGGTCGGCGGTGAGGCCGGGGAATTCGATGAATTTGTTTGCCCGCTCGGATTTGGAGGCAAATTCGACGTGTTTTTCGGTGAGGTAACCGTTGTCCTGGGGTTGGACTTCGCGGCCGTCGTAGGCTTGGACATCGCCACGGGCGAGGATCCAGTCGCGGCGGAGGGGTGGGAGGCCTTCTTCGGAGCTGCCTTTGAAGTCGGGATCGCCCCATGGGCCGGAGCAGTCATAGACGCGGACGGGGGCGTTTTTCTCGATACGACCGTTGAAGGATTTGGTATCGGAGAGGGCGATCTCGCGCATGGGCACACGGATCTGAGGGTGCAGCTGGCCGGGGATGTAAACGCGGGTGGAGGCAGGAAGCGGAGCGAGCGAGGCGTCGTGGGATTGAGGAGTCGGGGCGCCGGTGGTTTCTTCGGTGGAGATCATGGGGAAGAGATTTGAGATTTAA
>CALMKO010000041.1 GCA_937867415.1 uncultured Verrucomicrobiota bacterium
TGACCCAGGAGAAATCTCCCTTTGGATCCGGGTTGAGGAGTTCGATGAGATGGGAATCGACCATTGCGCCCGGTGTCGTGCCGTAGAAGATCACGCGCCATGGACCGGCGTATCCCGGGGCGATCTCGCCGGGTGCGGTGAGAGCGCGGAAGGAGGTGGTGCCGGATTTGGTCAGTTGCAGGGGCTCACCGGTGCGGAGATCCGCCTCGTGCAGGGCGAGGAAGGCGTTTTGGGCGGCTTGCACGGTCATGACCGGCTCGCGATTACCCGTTAGAACACTGAGTTTGTCCGGGCCGAGGTTGTGTTGTTCGTGGTTGTAAAACCAGGCGGTGAAGTCGCCTGCGAAGTTGTATTCGGTGAGTTCGCCAGTGGCTTTGGCGGAATTTCCCTTGGCGTCCGCCGGGATCGAGTAGCGGAATGCAATGCCATCATCATAGGCACGAGCGGTGATGGTGATGCGGTCGAAAGGCGCGCCGGGACCGGTGAGTTCGACGATGGTTTCCCGGTAGCGATCCGGCACGACGGCGCGTTTTCCCCAGAGCGGTTTCCAGGTGGTGTTGACGCTGCGGCTCTTGGTGTCCGCGATCTTCCAACCGCTTGCAGGGGCTTTACCGGCAGCGCCGAAATCGAGGCCGAGGGCGGAGTGGGAAACGAGCGGGGTCCCTCGCGCGGCAAGCGTGTAGCCGAAGGAGTTCGAGTCACCGGCAGAGATGCCCACGACAACTTTGCCATCAGGGCTGGCGAGTTGGATCGGAGCGGCGGCGTGTGAGCGGCCATGGATGACGAAGATGGCTGAGCAGCAGATGAGGGTAAGTTTCATGGTCGCGTGACGGAACACGTTGGATTCCATAGTTTTGTTAGATCAAGAAATATCGCAAACCACTTCACGATGCGTGGGACTCAGAAGCGGATCACTGCACGGGTGTCAACCGGCGTGCTTTCACATGCGCCAACTCCACCCGCTTGGGAGGATGGAAATTCCCGATGGAAAACTCTTTGTCGAGATTGTTGCAGATTGAGTGATTTTATGGTGACCCTGGTGGTTCCGGACACCGCGCCGCCATGTTTGGAGGACTTCGCAGACTTGCGAGGTTTCGGGTTCTTGCCCGCCACGGTCCCATTTCCCCGTGCCTTCTGGAAGTGGAAGAGACCGCAGGCCACAGCGTGGAGTGGATCTTGGAAACCGGACGAATCGACACGAGTGGCCCATCGCCAACGATTGGTCAGGTCAAATGCGGACTCTCATTTTTCGACGCGAAGCTCCTGCCAGGCGGTGTTTTCCGCAGTGGCATTGACGGCTGAGGTTTCCCAAGCAATCCAGCGGAAAGTCCCGAGGGTGGCACCGGACGCTGCGCGGAGCGAGGCCGCGGTGAACTTGTCGGCGGGCAACGACGCAGTGTCGATGCTCCCGAGCGGGGTGAACTTCTTCGCATCCTTGACGTTCCAACCGGGATCGGTCTCGGCATTGCTGCCATAGATGGTGACGAGCTGGCGGCCGCGGTTGTCGTTTTGGTTGAACGACCACGAGCTAATGGCGGAAACGGGTTTCGCAGCACCGAGGTCCATCTTGTAAATTCCCAGCTGGATGCCGTTGGCAAAAACCGGGCCGTAGCTGGCGTTGAGAACGCCGTCGGTGAGAGCTCCTAGCGGATCATTGTCCACTTTCTGGCTGGTGGTCACGGTGGCGTCATTCATCCCGGCCGGGATCAGCTTGGTGAAACTCTTCGCATCATTTGCGGTCTCGGTGCCGATGAAGTGGGTGGCAGGCAGGGCGAGACTTACAGGTTTCTGATTGCGGATCACGCGGAGCTTGAGTGGCGCGCTGCCGGCGGTGTTGAGCACGGCGAAGAGGTGGTTCGTGTCGGAGACTTTCCGACCGTTCACGCCTTGGATGAGATCGTTGTCAAGCAGGCCGACTTTGGCGGCGGCGGAACCGGCGGGAACCTTGACGAGCTGCACGCCCGCATCGTCCTTGCTGACTCCGAAGGCGGAAAACTCCTCGCCAGTGATGCTGTGAAGCGGCGCGCCCAGCCAGAACAAGGCCAGCTCGGCTTTCACCTGCGAATCGCCGCCGGACATTTGCACAGCCGGGATCACCGGGGTTTTGGCGATGGCCTTGAGCGACGGCTTCTTCACACCGAACTGGTCCATCGGGAAGTTCTTGAAGCCGATCTTGAGCGCAGGAGAATCGTCCGCCACGCGGAAATCACCGGAGTCTGGATCGAGGAATTTCGGGTCGCCCGCGAGCGAGTTGGCATCGCCGCCGGAGCCAAGGTTTTTCGCACGGTCCGCCTCCCTTGTGAAGAAGTTGCGGTCGATGAGTTTGCCCCAGCCATCCGGTTGGCCGACGCCGGCGTGGTCCTTCATGGTGATGTTCTGATAGAAGCTGCTAGCGCTGTCGTCGAACCAGACGTGCGGGTGGAGGCCGTTGTTCACCAGGATGTTGTTATAGGCTTTGCGGCCATAGCCTTCGCGGAACTTGAGGCCGCCTGCGAGCATGAGATTGTTGTAGATTTCGTAGTTGGAGGAACCGTCGTCGAGGTCGATGTCCCAGCCGTGGTCGCAACGCCAGCGGCTGTCACGGATGACGGTGGTTTTCATGGCGTCGAGGTAAGGAAGCTTGGGGTCCTTTTTGATTTCCGGCTCGGAAACCCCGCGGTGGTTGGAAACCCAGAAGCGGTCTCGGCCCCAGGAATTGAAGGAGCCGTGGTCGTGGGTTTCGAGAACGGTGTCGAAGACATCGCAGCGCTCGATGAGGTGGCCGCCCCAGGTGCCTTCGCTCACGTTGATGCCGGAGCGGGCGCAATCGTAGATGGAGGTGTCTCGAACCGCGATCTTGTAAGCCATGGAAATCTGCACGCCGGCGGGCTGGCGCTCGACGCGGCCGATGCCGTGGATGAGGCAATCCTCGACGGCGGACTCGGCAGGATAGTTGTCGGTCTTCGGGCCGGGCGCGCGGTCGATTTTTGTTAGATCGTTTGTCTGCGCGTATTCGAAAAGCGGATCGCGCACGGCGGCGGGATCACCTACGAAGCAGACGCCGCTGCCACCGGCATCATGGATGTGGCAGCCTTTGACGAGGGCGCGGCGGTTATAGTTGTTGACGAAAACCGCGTTGCCGCCGACCTGGTCGAACTCGCTGTCGAGGATGCTGACGTTTTCCGTGCCGGTGAGCAGGACGGCACCGCCGCGGTAGATCGTCCAGTCCGAGCGCAGCAGCGGCTCCTTGGTATCCATGAAGGTGCGGGCGGCGTGGCGGTAAGTGAAGCCCTTGAGAGTGATGTGTTTCACCGCTTGTTTCGAAGTGCCCATAAACTCGACGAGGTGGCGGAGGCGGACGACTTCAACCTGTGCCTTTACCAGATCCATGTCCGGCTCGGGCTTGAAATACAAGCTGTGGGTTTTTGCGTTGTGGAACCATTCGCCGGGAGCATCGAGCTCCTCGAAGATGTTTTCCACCATGCGGAATTCGTTGTGCATGCCCATCTGGCGGTTGTTTTGCCAGCCGCCCTCGTAGGCGACGCTGCCATCGGGTTTCTTGCCGGTGATGCGGTAGTGATAGCCACCCCAGCGTTGGGAATGCATGGCATGAATGTAAGCGCCCGCAGGATCCGCCCATTTTGCGGCGCGCTCGTTGGAGAAGGCATCGGCAGAGTATCCCTGATAGGCGTCGGTGGTTTTCTGGGGATCGAAGTTCGGATAACGGGCCATGCGCTGGCGCTTGCCGTCGATGAAGATTTGGTCGATCGCGAGGCCCTGTGGGGTGCTGGCTTTGAAAACACCATCAGCCTGGGCCTCCCATTTCAGGTCGAGCTTCAAGCCGCCGCTGAGCACGGCTTTGCCTTCGTTGATGGCCTGATAGATGACGGGGAATTTTTCCGATCCCGAGTCCGCCGCGGTGAAGAGCAGGGTTTCCGGCAGGTAGTGCACGCCATCGGCGACATGGACGGTGACGGTTTCCTTGCCAGCAAACTTGCGGGCGGCATCGCGGGCGGCGCTGAGGTTTTTGAAGGGAGCCGATTGGGTGCCGGGGTTACTGTCCTTACCGGCGGGCGAGACGTGGAAATCTGCCGCGTGGGCGGAGAGGCCGCAGAAGATGGCGAGCGGGAGGTGCCGGAGTTTTGTCAGAGGAGAGTGAGTCATGAGTGCGACGGATACGGGTGGTGTAGGAAGATGTTTCGGGATCTTGCGGTTTGTGGGCTCTCTGCCATCGCATAACGATGTGAGATTGGAGTCGGCGATGTTCCCGATCTGGATCGACCATGGGAAGCCCATGGAGAGCGCTTCGCATTCACTCATGGGCTTTTCATGGGTATTGGCGGATCGGAGTCCACCGCTCCATGGTGTCTTCACACCGGCACTTCTGTTAGCGGACTGGGGTAAAGGTGATGGCTTCGAGGCTGGATTTGGCGGAATCGCCCTCGACGAGGGAGACGCTGACTTTGTGTTTGCCGGGTTTGGAGAAGCTGATGACACCGGTGCGGTACGGTTTGTAAACGTGGCTGGCGGCTTGCTGGTTCTGGATTTTCACGCCTTCCGAGGTGGTGACGGACCAGACCGGGCGGCCTTCGCCTTTGTAAGTGAGGGCGACGTGATAGTCGCCGGCCTTGGCGACATCGACGTCCCACGCGGCCACGCCGCCGGGCTGCCAGTTGCCGACTTGCAGCGAGAATTTCCATTCGCCGAATTTCTCCATCCAGTCGATGCGTTTCCGTTCAGCGTTGCTAACGGTGGCAAATTCGCAGGAGAACTTGCTGGTGATGTTCGGGTGGATGCCAAGGGTTTGATCGATCTTGGGCTGAGCGTCGAACTTGAGCTCGATGATACCGGCAAGGCTGGACATCGTGGTGGTATCGGCGGAAGCCGCGTCAATGACCGCCCAGTTGCCGGATTTGGTGATGGGCAGGGTTTTGGTACCACCGGCACTGAGGCGCAAGGTGGCGGAGGCGATGTCGCCATCGATACCCGGAAGGCAGATCTTGCGATTGGAAGGCCAGTCGAAGACGACGAGATTGAGCGTGTTGCCGGTGCGGGTGACATCACCCCATGGCTGGGCGTGATCCCAGGGAGACGGGCTCGCGCCATAGACGACGGTTGGGTTTTGCTTCACCCACTTGCCGGCTTCCACCAGATATTCCGCGGCTTTGGCCGGGATGCGGCCTTTGCCGTCCGGGCCGACGTTGAGCAGATAGGTGCCGCCACGGCCGACGGTGGAGACGAGGCGGTGGAGGATTTCCTTGGGCTCCTTCCAATTCTGGTCATACCATGCATAAGACCAGGAATCGTTGGTCGTGTCACAGGTTTCCCACAGGCCTTGGTGGCTGCGGACGGGGACTTCCATGTCACCAAGGCTGACGTAGTCGCCCATGCCGTGGCCGATGCGCGAGCAAAGCATGGCGTTGGGCTGCTTTTTTCTAACAAGCTCGGCGAGCGCCTTGACGTGCTCGACCGGCATGCTGCCCGGAGTGTCGAACCAGACGTAGGAAAGCTCGCCGTAGTTCGAGCAGATTTCATCGACCTGCGGGAAACATTTCTCTTTGAAATACGTGTCGAACGAAGCGGCTGATCCGTCCGGGTTGGTGCCCGGGCCACCGGCGGCACCGGGTGCGGTCCAGTCCTGGAAATGCGAGTAATAGAAACCGAAGCCGAGGCCGGAGGCGCGGCAGGCGTCGGCGAGTTCCTTCATGGGATCGCGCTTGAACGGGCTCGCATCGACGATATTGAAGGGATGCTTGGATTTGAACATCGCGAAGCCTTCATGGTGCTTGGAGGTGATGATGATCCACTTCATGCCAGCTTCCTTGGCGACGCGGACGATTTCCTTGGCGTTGAATTCGGCCGGGTTGAACTCCTTGGCGATGCCCATGTATTCTTCATTGGGGATCTGCATCTGGTTTTTGATCCACTCGCCGATGCCGTAGAAGGTCTTGTCTTTCCACTGGCCGCCGAGGTGGGAGTAGAGGCCCCAGTGGATGAACATGCCGTAGTTGCCATCGCGGAAAAGTTCGGCGCGCTTGCTGCCTTCGACTCCTTCCTTGGCGCTGCGGTCGCCCCACATTTTATCCATCGATTCTTCGGCGGAAACAGGAAGCGTGAGGGAAATGGCAGCGAGTGCGGGCAGGAGGGATTGGATGCGTTTCATGGATGATGCGTGAGATGGAAAAGAGGATGAACGGTGAATCTCCGTTTGGCAATGAGAGCTGAGATAACGGAGTGCTCGCGCCGGATCTTTCTCATTTCATCAGTTGTTGAGAGTTGCTAGTTGGAAGTGATCAGTGATCAGGAAAAGAGAAAGAAAGGTGCCTGAGCTACTGGGACTTTCTTCCATTCAAAATCACCGCCTGCGGCGCAGCAGTGCCAGCATACCGAGACCACCGAGGAGAGCAGCCGAAGGCTCGGGGATGGCGAACGATTGAATTTTGAAGTCACCCGCGTAGCCAACGAAATCCTCTGCTCCTCCAGGCCCCGTGAAAATATGCAAACCTGTGAAGTCGTCGCCTGATGTGGCCGACGTAACCTCACTGCCTCGCTGAGTCCATGTGCCGGCAGTGCCATCTACGCTGTAGTCGGTACTCCAGAGTGAGAATACGCCGTTCATTTTCTGGAGCATGATGCCCGCAGTGTTGGCCGTGTAGGTTGCGATGGTATTGCCGCCCACTGTGGCCGTGTAGGTGTCTAAATGATACGAGAGCTCTACGCCGTCATAATAATAGATCACCATTTTGCCATTATTTGTGGGATAGTTCGGCTCAGGACGGACGTGGATGGTGGTCTGGTAGTTGTCGCCGGGCATTCCAGCCATGTTTGATGGACTATATCCGTTGGTGTCTTCAACGGCGAGGATCTCGCCTGTGTTTCCCCATGTGGTAGTGCCGCTGTTTTGGCTTCCCGTCATGACGCGTCCATTACCGGATGCATCTGTGGAGACAGCCTGCCAAGGACTTTTCGCGGTGTTATTGAAGTCGTAGTGCACTTCCGTGGTCGCGACGGTGTAGCCGCTGTTTTGCAGCAGAGTGGCCGCGTGGGAGCACGCTACGCTGGCCGCGAGGGCGGCGAGGGTTGTGGTTTTTAATTTCATGTGTGCTTTCGTGATTTCAGGGTTGTGGATTTCAGGGCTTGGTCACTTGGAGGCGGCCGAAGAGTTTGGTGTTGGTGCCTTTGGGCACGGTGATTTTCACCTGCTCGGTGATGGCATCAATCGATGTGATGGTGACCGGTCCCGAACCGGGGTTTGTGGCGGGGATGACGATCTCGTTTGACGACCACGAAGTGAGGTCGTTGCACGACTGGAAGGTCTGGCTGGTGCTTGCGGAATCCTTGCGGCGGATGAAAGTGAACTCGAAGTCCGTGGCCGTCATTGTGGGGTCCGGCAGGATACTGGTATCCGAAGCGTTCGGAGCGCCATTGAGGACGAATTCGAGGATGTTTTCGATGCCGTCGTTGTCGGGGTCTGCGCCGGGCTGATTGTCCGGCGAGAGGATGCCTGGATAGTTGGTGGACATCCAGTTGGCGAATGGATCGTCGCTGGTGAGCACATGGACGGCATTCAGTTGCAGGCCGTTGGCACCACCATTGACCAGCGGGAGGAATGAGAAGTCCGTCTCACCGGCAGCTGGAGTAAACCGTGCGGTCACGACCGCGAAGCGACTATCGCCGAAGGAGTATTGATAGGCGGAGGAGTCTTGGCTGGCGATGTTGGCCGAGTAGCCGTCGATCGTGATCGTGCGGCCGGACTCGGTTGTGCGTGTGTCAGCGACGACGAATTGCACCAGATATTCCTGGCCAGGGGTGAAGCCGTTGAGCTCAACCCGGTAATCCACGCCATCGTTTTGGAGATTGCTGTAGCTACCTTCCCACAGGATGCCGGTGTCGCCGGAATAGAATCCGTCGTAACGGATCCCCCATCCTTTTCCGGGAGCAGAAAAATACATAGCGATCGGGGCGGCACTGTTGTAGGACTCCGCAACCGCGTTGGTCGTGAGCCAGGTGAGACCGCCGTAGGTCGTGCTCCCTCCGCTGCCCATGTTCATTGCCTTCATGGATGTGGCACCGACGGGAGCGACCCAGCTTGTGTCGGCGTTGCTGGAGATGGTTTGATAGGTGTAGCTGATGGTCGTATCTGCGGAAGCGATGTCGCAGCCGATGGCACTGATGAGCGCGGCGCTGGCAAAGATGGGTAAATAGGATTTGGGTTTCATGGGATTGCCTGGGAATTTTCGGGTTTTTGGGGCCGGTCGAAGTAGCCTAGGGACACATTTGACGATAAGAGGATCCCATGATTCCGGGTGGGGGGCTATCGCATGAAGATGTGATTTTTGGGGCATCCGGCGGATCTTTAGCGAATTCGGAAAGATTGATTGACAGATTGTGTGGAAATCGGCAAAAAAAATTGCCGATATTTCAATTCGGATCACAATCGATGATTGAAACGATCAAAGCCATCATTCTGGATTTTCAGGAATCCCCGCGGGTCACCGGGGTGCCGAGGCGTTTGCGGATGGAGGCGGTTCCCGGCAAGGCCACGGTCTGTATCGGCGTTCGGCGGAGCGGCAAATCGACCTACCTGTTCCAAGTGATTCAGCGGCTTTTGGACTCCGGGGTGGATCCGAAGAATATCCTATTCATCAACTTCTTCGATGACCGACTGCACGGCTTGCGGGCCGACAATCTGGGGCTGATCGCGGAAGCTTATTTCTCCATCTACCCGGGGAAGAAAAACAGCGAAAAGGTCTATTGTTTTTTTGATGAAATCCAAGCCAGCAGCAGTTGGGAGTCGTTTGTGGACCGGTTGATGCGCACGGAAAATTGCGAGATCTATCTCACGGGTTCCTCAGCCCGAATGTTATCCAAGGAGATCGCCACCCAGATGCGCGGGCGGGCGCTGTCGTGGGAAATGTTTCCCTTTTCGTTCGGTGAATTCCTGGACTCGAAAGACCTCGAAAGCGAGGGCGCGCTTTCGACCAAAAAACAGCTCCTTGTCCGGCAAGCGTTCGATGACTACTGGGAAAGCGGCGGTTTTCCGGAAGTGATCGGGCTGACTTCCAGGCTGCGGATCAAGACGCACCAGGAATACTTTCAGGCCATCCTGTTCCGTGATTTGGTCGAGCGTCATGATGTCTCCCACCCGCGGGCGGTGATCGATCTGGCGCACTGGCTGGTGGACAACACGGCCTCGCTCTATTCGGTCAATCGTCTCACGGGTTATCTCAAGTCACTCGGGCACAAGGTTCCCAAGGCCACCGTTGCCGAGTATCTCGCATGGTTTGAGGACGCCTATTTTCTTTTTACGGTGCGGCTGTTCGATGCCTCGCTCGCCCGCAGCAACGCGAATGCGAAGAAGATTTATTGCATCGATCATGCGCTGGTCCGTTCGGTGTCGCCGGGGATTTTGATCAACTCCGGGCACCTTCTTGAAAACCTGGTGTTCACGGCGCTGCGTCGTCTGGATGCGGAAATTTTCTACTACAAAACCCGGACTGGTCGGGAGGTGGATTTCATCGTCGCCCCGCGTGGGCAAGCCCGCAGGCTGGTGCAAGTCTGCGAGTCGCTGGTGGATGCGAAGACGAGAAAACGGGAGGTGGCCGCGTTGAGCGATGCCATGGCGGAACTCGGATTGACGACCGGAATCATCGTCACCCGAAGTGAGCAGGAGCGCATCGAGACCAGACAGGGGATCATCGAGGTGCTTCCGGCTTGGCGATTTCTACTGGAAGAGCCGTGAACCCAAAAACCGATATTTGAATCACTGATTTCACGGATTATTAATACTTTATGGAATTTTTCGCCATTGAAAGGTGAAACAAAGAATTTCCAAATAATCAGTAAAATCAATCAGCGGTCTAATCTATCTGAAAGCCATCTCAACTTCGGAATTCGGGTTGAAACCGGGGCGAGCTTGACGATGGCCCGGCTTTCACCGCCAGGAAACCGGAATTTGCGGAAATTCGATATCGAGGAACACCGCCGCTGGATGAAGGAAACCTGGGGCGACCGGGTCTTCAGCGCAGAGGAAGTCAAAGAAATGCGGGAGGCCGAGCTCGGAGACCGCAGTGGTCGCCTATCCGGACACTTCGTTCCTGCGCGCTCTTTACCGCAAGCAGGACAATTCCGAGCAGGCTCTGGCCTACCGCGCTACGATGGCCGAGCCGCTGCATGAGGCTGTCATCCAACACCTCGAATCCGCCCAGCAACAGGATCTTGCCTCGGACAACTCCGCCCATTTCAGCCGGGTTCCCGGCTTGTCGGTGATGGGGTATTGACGCCGGTCGAATCGACAGCATTCGCGAGGGCTAAATCGCTGCCTTGACAAAAATTGATCGCACAGTTACTGTGCAGCACAGTCATGAAGAATATCACGCTCAAAATCGATGACGAGGTTTACCTCAAGGCCCGCCTCAAAGCAGCGAGAGAAGGCACATCGGTCAGTGCCATGGTCAGGGAGTTTCTCGATCATCTTCCCGATGGGGATGAAGCCATGGAGAAGCATCGGCGCATGGTCGCATCCATGGAGGAGATCTACGCCGAAGCCGACGCTCGTGCCATCCCGCGCATGGAACCCCTGATTCCCCTTAGCAGAGAGCAAATTTATGCCGAACGCCTTCGTTGACACGAATATCCTGGTTTATGCGGCGGAGGAAAAAATGCCTCAGGATCGCAAAACTTCCATCGCGAGGGAATTGATGCTCCAGCCAGAGTTGCATTTGTCGGTGCAGGTAATCAATGAGTTCATCGCGAACGCGCGGCATCCGAAGAAACTCGATCTTCCCAAAGAACGGGAAAAGCGCTGGTTGCAGGGATGGCTGCAACGACCTGTCGCAGGCATCACCCAGGAAACTGTCGTCCAAGCGCTCGCCATCCATGCCCGGTATGGCATTTCCCACTGGGACGCCCTGATCGTTGCATCCGCCCTGGAGTCAGGATGTAAAACCATCTATTCCGAAGACATGAATCACGGACAGGACTACGCTGGCGCCAAGGTGGTGAATCCCTTCCTCTGAACTCAGGCTGCCTGTAAACAATCGATTTTTACCCCGCACACCGCAGAGTATTCGGCATTTTCTTGCTCATCTCATTGGCATCTCCGCCTGACAGCAGGCTGCATGCAGTCCAGGGGGGCGACTGCCCCGGCGCAGCGGGCATCGCATGAACATGCGATGCAGGAATCCGGGGGTTGCGTTGACGAGGCCCGGGGTGGCGGGTAGGTTTTCCGGGACCTGATGGTTTTCCGGAAAAATCTACTCCCGATTCTGGTAATGATCCTTGCGATCATGACACTGGCGGTTTCCGCCCGGGCGCGGTCATCGGTGGCCTTTCGCGAGGTGATGACGACCTACCACGCCGGAACCGGGGAGGATGTGAAACGCACGATCGACGGCTGGGAGGCCTCGCCGAAAGGGTGGAGTGTGGAGCCGCAGTTCGAGCAGGCGCAGACGGCGATTTTTGTCGCGGCGGAACCGATCGAGGCGGATTTGCTGAATCTCACGATGTTCTTCATGTCCGGACGGCCGAATGCGTCGTTCGCGTATTTTTCCATCAGCTACACGACCGACGCGCAGCCGGGTTTTCAAAGCGAGTGGCACGACTTGCCGATGTTCAATTTCGGGGCGACGACTTCCAACTTGCGGCGGGGGCCTGGCAACCGGCTGATCGCAGACGAGGTTTCTTATATCGTGACGGGCAAAATTCCAGACAACATGATCTGGATTTCAGCGCGCACCCAGCGCAAGGCGATTACAGGATTCCGGATCCAGGTCTATCCGGTGGTCCGGAATGAAGGATTGCTTCGAGGACCGGCGATGTCCTGGTCGAGGGATCGGGATTTTGTGCTGACCGAGTTCCGGGTGGAAGTCGTTTCCACGACGACGAATGTGGCGCTAGGCGCTCCGGTCACCGCGACGCATCCGCTGTATTTCGAGTTTGAAAAGATGACGGCCGATGCGCTCACAGACGGTTGGCCATCGACGATCGCCCACCCGTCAGAGGATGTGACGGGCAAGGGTTTCCATTTTGAAATCGACCTCGGCACGGAGCGCGCTTTCGACCACCTAACGCTTCGCCAGCGCGGAGACACCTTCAATCTGGACCGCTTCGGCAAGATGCGGATTTGTATCTATCAGCAGGATCCCAAAGAGGGTGCGGCTCCCACCTGGCAGGTGCTCAACCGGCCGGATGGCTCCTATCCTGCGCAGGGTGAGGCGGATATTTTACGGGCATCAAACGGCGAGGGAGTGTTTCATGGACGCTATCTGAGGATTTCCACGGAGAATCCGGTGCCGCTCTCACCGATGCTGGCCGAGGTGGAGGTGTATGAAACCCGCACGGCCCGGTTGGTATCCCTGAAGGCGGATGACAGGCCGCTTGGGGTCGGCTCCGAGTTGCGGATTCCTCCGGGCGCTCTGCGCCTCGCGTTTCAATGGGAGATCCCCCAATCCGGGAAACCGTATGATCGGCTTTATCGATGGAAAGTGGCGGGAGTCAATCACGATTGGCAGACATCGGACTCGCTGCTGCTGGAAATCCCGTGTCCGCCGGCGGGGGAGTTTCAGGTGGAAATCCAGGCGGCGCACAGTGACGGCACTTGGGATGCGTCGGTGCTGCGGCTTCCATTCACGGTGAGTGCCAGATTCACCCAGACTGCGGCGTTTCTTTGGCTCATCGGGGGCGTCACCTTGCTCATCGGCGTGCTGGTTTCCCGCTATTTCGCACGCCGGAAAATCGCCCGCCTGGAGGCGAAGTCCGCCCTCTCCGCAGAGCGTTCGCGGATCGCCCGCAACATGCATGACGACGTCGGTGCGCGCCTCGCCCAGCTTGCGGTCTTGCAGGATGTCTTCGCCCGCGAACACAGCATGGCACCTGCCGCAAAGTCCGATCTCGCCGCACTAACAGCCCACACCCGCGAGGCGATGGTATCGCTCGACGAAGCGGTGTGGACGGTCAATCCGCGCAATGACACACTTTCATCCCTAGCGGCATTCCTCATGCAACATGCCGACCACTATTTGACACCTCTCGGAATCGCCTGCCGACTCGACGGGCCTAACACCTGGCCGGATGTCCCGCTGCGTGCAGGCATCCGGCACGAGGTGGCGCTCGCCTTCAAGGAGGCCTTGCAGAACATCGTCAAACACTCAGCCGCCAGCGAAGTGGAACTGACGCTGCGACACGAAGCCGGCCGATTCATCATCCGCGTGGCCGACAATGGCTGTGGGTTCCCCGAAAAAACCGGCGGGCCTGGGGAGGACGGTCTCATCAACATGCGCCAGCGTCTCGAATCCATCGGCGGCACCTGCGCCTGGCTGCCCCGAGAAAACGGCGGCACCCTCGTCGAAATGAAACTCCCACTCTCATGAACCCATCCACCATTCCCATCGTCCTGATCGAAGACAACGAGCCCTACGCCCGGGCCTTGGAGAAGTTTTTCAATCTTCCCGGGTCCGCCATTGATTGCCGGGCGATCTATGGCAGCAGCGAACAGGCACTGGTGGAAATTCCGAAAAATCCTCCGGCAGTGGCGCTGGTGGACATCAACCTGCCGGGGCAGAACGGCATGGAGTGCATCGCACAACTCAAGGAGCTTTACCCGCAGTTGGTTTGCCTCGTTCTCACGATGTATGAGGAGGACCACCTGATCTTCGACGCCTTGCGCGCCGGCGCCTGCGGCTATCTGCTGAAACGCACGCCGCCTGCGGAGATTGCCGACGCCATTCAAGTCGCGCGCGACGGCGGCTCGCCGATGTCGCCGCACATCGCGCGGCAGGTGGTCGGCTTTTTCCACCGCAGCCCGCCGCCCAAGCCCGACCACTCTCTAACCGCCCGCGAACAGCAGGTGCTCGACCTCCTCATCGATGGAAAGGCCTACAAGGAAATCGCGCACGACCTGGGCGTGAGCATCGACACGGTGCGCACTCATGTCCGCAAGGTTTACGACAAGCTTCACATTCACTCGCGCACCGAGATCATCCTGAAGTTCGGTAAAAAAGGCCGGTGAATGACCGGGAGGGGGGATCGTGACAGCAGGCCCGCCGCTTGCGATTCGAGCGACCATTCGTGCAGGCACGCATGATCACTTGCAAGCAAAGCAAGCCTCGGGATCTGGACACCGGGCCAGTCCCACCGAATGCCAGCCTCCCACTCGTCCCGGCTGAAAGGAGACGATGTTCGCACCAGCGCAGATCGCAGGAGGACGGCCTTGCCGGCGAGCGGACCGCCGGCGGAAGGATGATCGCCAGGCTGGATTATTTCGCGGGGGCCAACTGGATTGCCTTCACGTTGGCCACACCTTCACCGGGCTTGTCCAGGGCGACCATGCGCAGGGTGAAATTTCCAGCAACCGGCACCGCCAGTGCGCCGACGCTTGTCGTTTGAAACTTCTCCCAAGCCCCCGTCGCCGTGACAGTCCATGGCAGTGCGGCGACTTGTTGGTTGTCTTGATCAAACAAGCGGAACTCGGTCTTGCTGCCAGCGGCAGCGTCCGAGCAGGCCCAGTCAATGCTGACACTCTGGCTCCCCGCCTTTTCAAAACGGACGCGGAAGGAAATGGAGTCTGCGGGATTGCTCCAGTAGCCGATGGATGAGACACCGCCCTTGGTTTCGAGCTTGAGACCGTGGCCATCCAGGGTGGCATCTGCGGCGGGGAGGGCGATGACTCCGTCCGCCCCGGCGGACGCCGTGAAAGGCTCGATCACCGGCGTGCCGGTCACGTCCAACACGACCACCGACGCAAGAGCGTCCGGTGCCTTTGCAGGAAGCTGGACGACGGTGCCGCGCGCATCGCTTTTGACATCGAGCGCTTGGCCGGGCTTGGTCAAGAGTGACGCGCCGAGAGCACGGTTCGTCAGACCGGATAGAACGAGACGGCCATCGGCCGGCCAATCAAAGACATGCAGATAGAGCCGGGTCTTTCCGCCCGGCAGCGGGCGTGTGGTGCAGCGGCCCCAAGCGGGAATGCGCGGGAACGGGCTGGCCTGGGTGCCGTGGATGGCGTCGCCATTCGCCTTCATCCATGGGGCGATGGCTTGCAGGCGCTCGATGCTGACCGCCGGGATCTCGCCCTCGGCGGTGGGGCCGACGTTGAGCAGGTAGTTCCCTCCTTTGGAGGCGATGTCGATGAGGTTTCTAACAAGCGTTTCGGTTGATTTCCAATGCGTGTCATGGGCGGAGAAGCCCCAGGTCTCGTTCATGGTCATGCAGGCCTCCCAATCGACACCAGGCAGTCCGTTAGCGGGGATTTCCTGTTCGGGCGTGCCGTAGTCGCCCACAAATTTTTCCTCCTTGTTCATGCCAGCCATGCCATCGCGGCCCTTGTCGACGCGGTTGTTAATGATGAGCTTGGGGTCGAGATCGCGCAGCCAGGCGTAGAGGTCCTTGCCGCGCTCATGGGTCCATGCGTCTTCCCATTCGCCATCAAACCAGATGATGCCGATCTGGCCGTAGTCCGTGAGGATCTCCTTGAGCTGCGCCTTCAGGTAGGCGGTGAACTGGTCCATGTCCGGCTTCTCCGTGGCCGCATTACCACGCCATGCGGCCTTGTTTCCCCACTGCGGGTGGTGCCAATCCATGATGGAGTGATAGAAGCAGAGTTTGATTCCATGTTTCACGCAGGCGGCTGCCAAGGGCTTGAGCAAATCCTTGCGATACGGTGTGGAAGCGATGTCCCAGTCGGTCTGTTTCGAGTCCCAGAGGCAGAAGCCGTCGTGATGCTTGGTGGTGATCACGATGTATTTCATGCCCGCGTCTTTCGCGAGTTTCACCCAAGCCTCGGCGTCATATTTCGTAGGATTAAATCCCTCCTTGAGCGGGGTGTATTCAGAGACGGGGATTTGTGCGTGCGACTGGATCCACTCGACGTTGCTGTTAAATTTCTGCCCTTTCCACTCCCCCGCAGGCACCGAGTAGAGGCCCCAATGGATGAACATGCCAAAGCGCGCCTCCCGGAACCATTCCATCCGCTGGTCGAACTCCGCCTTCGTTTCCGCCCTTGTCAGGCTGGTTGCAGAAATCATGGCCGCCGCGGCAATACAGGGAATCATTCGAATTTTCATCGCGATTATTACGCCACAGGACACGGACAACTTGCAAATGTTTCCGTTCGTTTTTAAAAACCTCCCATCGACGCCCCCCCTAACAACTCCAGCTGCAATCTTCGCCGTCCCTCCCTCTCTGATTTTTTTTAACGCCTGAATGTCCCGATGACTCCTTCTAACCACCATTTACCATTCCTCCAAAAACTCCTGCTCCGACCCAAGAGAAGCCGTGCAGCCATCTCGCCAACCAAGCGATGCCTGCTGGCCTGCGCGCTTTGCAGCGGGCTGCTTCTGGTGAGTGCGGATGCCGAAACGCCCCACGAAAATCTGGCGGGGGGATTTGCCGATCCCGCCGGGGAGTATCGTCCGTGGGTGTGGGCACACTGGCTTCACGGCAATGTGGACCGCGCCTCGATCACCCGCGAACTTGAAGCGATGAAACGGGCGGGCCTCGGCGGCTTGACGATGTTTGACGTGGCCCAGCAGGGCATCCCCGCCGGAGAGCACAAATACATGCAGCCGTCCTGGCAGGAGATGTTCGGCTTTGAAATCGCCGAAGCCAAACGCCTTGGGCTGGAAATCATGACCCACAATGGCCCCGGCTACGGTGGCAACGGCGGCCCGTGGATGCCGGCCGAGCGCGCGGCGCAAATGGTGGTCAGCAGTGCCCAGCGCATCACCGGTGGTCAAGCGTTCAAGGGCACGCTGCCTCAACCCGCCTCGAAAGGCGCTTGGTATCGTGACATCGCCGTGCTCGCGATCCAGGAAACCGAAGCCCAGTCGAAGCCGCCAGCCATTGAGGGCGACGCGGCCATCAAGCGCTTGGTCTGGTTGAGCTATGTAGGCTACAAAGGTGCCGCCTCCGCGCCACTCGACGCCACCGCCCCGGCCGAGCTCTGCATTCCCCGCAAGAACATCGTGGATGTCACCTCGCGAATGTCCGCCGATGGCACGCTCGCCTGGGACGCGCCGCCGGGCGATTGGACGCTGCTGCGATTCGGTCACACCTGGACCGGTCAGGAAACCTTGCCCGCCACGCCCGAAGGTCTCGGCCCGGAATGTGACAAGCTCGACCCACGCGGCATCCGGTTGCACTTCAACCATGTCATGAAACGCATGATCGAACTCGGCGGTCCGGCGAGCGGTAAAAATTTCCACTCGTTTTTCGCCGATAGTTGGGAAGCCGGCGGCCAAAACTGGACGGAAAAGATGCCGGAGGAATTCCGTCGCCGTCGCGGATATGATCCGATTCCCTTCCTGCCCATTTTCACCGGACGCGTGTTAGGCGACCTGCAAACCTCGGAGCGCTTCCTCTATGACCTGCGCCAAACGGTTTCCGAACTGGCCACGGAACACTTCTGGGGGGAAATCCGCCGCCTCTGCAATGCCCACGGCATGCGCTTTGCCTCGGAAGTGTATATCACCACCGGAAATGACTTCGATGCCGCCAACCACCTCGATGAACCGATGGGTGAACTTTGGCTGCCTGGCTCCGGCGCGGACGTCTACCGGCAATCGATCAAGCTTGCCTCCTCCACGGCAAATCTGAACGGCAAATCGCGCGTCGGCGTGGAGGCATTCACCGCCAACCAACTGGAACGCTGGCGCTCGCATCCCGCGACGCTGAAACCCTTTGCCGACCAGATTTTTTGTTTGGGCGGCAACCGATTGCAGGTCCACCGCTTCGCCATGCAGCGATTCCCGAACTTGCGGCCCGGCATGATGATGGGGCCTTGGGGCACGCAATACGATAGCACCCAAACATGGTGGGAATGGACCAAGCCCTGGCACGATTACATCACCCGCTGCCAGTTTCTTCTCAGTCAGGGGCCGGTCGTCACCGATGTGCTGGATGTCGTGCCCGAGGAACCGCTGTGGCGTTTCAATGCGCTCAAGCTCGCCGGTTATGACTACGACGCCTGCGGACCTGATAGTTTCCGCCGTGTGGTGGTGAAGGAAAACGGCCGCACAGGCATCCCCGGCGGACCGGATTACGCCCTGCTCCGCGTCAGTCATAACGGGACGATGACCTTGGCCCGGCTGAAACAATTGCGTGATCTCGTCGCCGCCGGTGCCCAGGTGCTGGCAAATCCACCGCAGGCCACACCGGGACTCGAAGGCCTACCGCAGGCCGACGTGGAGCTGAAACAAATCGCCAACGAACTCTGGGGCAGCACCGGCGAGACGGAGCGCGCCTTCGGCAAAGGGCGCATTTTCAGCAACCAAGAACCCACCGCCGTGCTGGCGAAACTTGGCGTGCAGCCGGATTTCAGCGGTCCGGAAAACCTGACCTGGATCCATCGCCGCGCCGGGGAGACCGACATCTATTTCATCGCCTCGGAAGCCGCAAGCTCGATCACCGCTACCTGCACCCTGCGTGTCAGCGGCAAGCGCGCCGAGCTGTGGGATCCGGAAACCGGCAAGACCCGCCCGCTTGCCACCTCGGCGGTGCACTCCGGACGCAGCTCCGTGCGGGTTCCGCTCGGTCCTGCCGGTTCGGCATTTGTCATATTCCGCCCCGGAAAGCCGACGCTAGAGATCGCCGCAGCGCCGGAGCCCGTGCCTGCAGGAACCTTCAGCTTCGCCGTATGGGCCGCACCGACCGCCGAGATCGAAATTCCGACGGAAACCATCGAGGGCCACGCCGGGCTGTCTCACCAACGAAACGACGCCCTGTTTGCGCCTGCCGGACATCACTTGTTAGGCGAAGGCAATGCCTGTGCCGGGCTGTCGATCGGCCGCAACGGCGTGGTGGTCTATGAACACTCGGCAAATTATTTTGTGCCAGTGCTGGTGCATGCCGCGACGCTAGCCGACTGGACCCACGTCGCCGTGGTCTATCAGGACGGCTTGCCCAAGCTTTTCCTCAACGGAAAACAAGCTCACCAAGGGAAAAAAGGGCCATATCGGGTTCATTCGCCGGTGCCCTTTTCCACCGATGTCTCGTCAACATTCCGTGGCAAACTTGGCCAGTTCGCCGAGTTTGCGGAGGCGTTGACCCCGGAAAAACTCACCACGTGGATCGCCGCCCATCCGCCCGCCGCTGCGGGCCTGGAAATCGATGGCCCGTGGCAGGTCACCTTCGATCCGCAGTCGGGTTGGACCGGCAAGGTGGAATTCAAACAATTGGACGACTGGAGCAAGCGCCCCGAAGAAAACATCCGTGATTATTCCGGAACCGCGCTCTATCAGACTGTGTTCAACTCGCCGCAAACGACCGACGGTCGTAGATCCATGCTCGATCTCGGCAAAGTATCCGTGATGGCGCGCGTGCAACTGAACGGCAAGGATCTCGGCATCCTATGGAAACCACCATACCGCGTGGATGTGACCGACGCACTGAAGGCCGGTGAAAACACGCTCAAAATCGCCGTGGTCAACCTGTGGATCAACCGCCTGATTGCCGACTCCGCAAAACCGGACGACAGCAAACGAGACGATAAGGGAAGCCTGCAACGTTGGCCCGACTGGGTGCTTTCCGGCGGAGAACCACCCGGCGGTCGCCACACCTTCGTCACCATTCCGCTTTGGAAAGCCGATGAGGAACGACTGCCATCCGGTCTTCTCGGTCCGGTAAGCATCATGCCGGCCGATCGGTGATCCATGCCATGGGAGCACCTTGGACTGCGTGCAGCCTGCTGCCGCTTTGGGATTCGCAGCCTGCTGCGATCCCGACAACCCCAGCGCATATAAACACAGATTTTTTAATAGAAATGAACCCAAATCCCTCCTAATCCGCGCCTGAGGCGACTGACTCAGGCAGCAGCAACTTGCGGTGCGTAGCGGAGCGTAGCGGTGATGTCGCTACGGCTCAACAGTCCTGCAGCGACCGCCAGGGTGAGGTTTTCCCAGTGCTCGCTGTCCGGTGCTGTAGAATAACCGTTCCATTCGAGAAAAATCAGGCAGGCACCCAGGGCAACCGGCTTGTTGCCATCGACAAACGGGTGGTTTCCGCAAAGGTAGAACAGGTAAGCGGCTGCCACCTCAACGGTATCTGAAAATGGTGAACGACCGCCGAATGTCGCCTGAGGAGCGGCGGTCGCAGATTCAAGAAGTGCCGGGTCACGCAGTCCCGGAGAACCTCCATACAGCCTGATCACTGCCGCATGGATTTCCTGGATCCTTCCTAGCGTCAGATGAATGCAGGTGTTTGGATCCGCATTCATGCCAAACGTTTCATGGTTTGGGCGTAACGAAGCATGACATCCTCGACCTTGCCGCTGAACTCCTCCGGCGTCGGCCCACATGCCATTGGCGTGAGCGTGATCGTCCCGCCTGCGTGGACCTCCACGTTCACTTCGTCACCGGGCTTGAGCCGGGCAAGTTGCAACAGAGCCGAGTCGAAAATGATGCCGTGTGAGTTACCGATTTTGGTAACGGTCTTAATCATGATCATACATTGTTATACTCGCCTCGAGTCGCCAATCGTCAAGGAGGTGGCGGTGTGGCCTCACACGATGGGTTGACCCATCGCGATCTGCCGATTAGTTTTTCACCGATGACTCAAAACCCTCAGCCAAACGAGCGCATGACCGATTCCCTTTCGGGATCGGCTCGCTGGTTGCCGGAGGTCTATGACGAATTGCGCCGGATCGCGGCCTCCCAGATGTCCCGCGAGGTCGGTGGACACACTTTGCAACCTACCGCCCTGGTCCATGAGGCGTGGCTCAAACTGTCCAACTCCGACAACCACAAATGGGACGAACGTGAACACTTTTTACGCTACGCTGCCGTGACCATGAGGCGGATTCTGGTGGACAGCGCCCGCCGCAAGAGCGGACGCAGATTCGACCTCCATTCCGTTCTTGAGGCAGGAAGCATATCGGGGCTTCCCGAGCTGTCGCCGGAAGACCGCCTCCAGCAGGTCGATGAATGCGTGCAAATACTCGAACAACGGGATCCCAAAAGCGCCCGTGTGGTCATTCTCAAATTCTACGGCGGCCTCACCAATCCCGAGGCGGCAAGGGCACTAGGCATAAGCGAACGTAGCGTCGAACGCCAGTGGGCCTACGCCAAATCCGCACTGCTGGCGATGATTCGCAAACAAAAAAATTCCCAGGAAAATCCGTGATGCCAGACGCCGACCTCGAGATCGAATTACTCCTTTTCGACGCCGCCCTGCAGATCGCCGATGAGCCGACACGCCGTGCGTTCCTCGATCAAACCTGCGCCGCCCACCCGGAAATGCGCGAACGCTTGGACGAGCTGCTGGATGCACACCTGGTGAGCGATGCCTATCTTTCCAGTCTGATCAAAGCCTGCGCAGTCACTGCCGAACCGTCCCCACAGGGTTCACCTGTGGATGTTCCCGGGGTATTCAACCAACTGGGTGCCTACCGACTGCTGGAGCGCATCGGCGAGGGCGGCTGCGGCGTCGTCTATCTCGCCGAACAGGAATCGCCCGTCCGGCGGCGCGTCGCCCTCAAGGTGATCCGCCCCGGCATGGACTCGGAGCGCGTGATCGCCCGCTTCGAAATGGAACGCCAGGCCCTCGCCATGATGGACCACCCGCACATCGCCCATGTCCTCGATGTCGGAACCACGCCCTACGGACGTCCCTACTTCGCCATGGAATGGGTGCGCGGCCAAAAAATCACGGATTTCTGCAATGAACAAAAAATCGACATCCGCCAGCGGCTCGAATTGTTCATCGAAGTGTGCCAGGCCATCCAGCACGCCCACCAAAAAGGCGTGATCCACCGCGACATCAAGCCGTCGAACGTGCTCGTTTCCATGCAGGATGGGAAACCCCAACCCAAGATCATCGATTTCGGAATCGCCAAGGCCACCGATGGCTCGGAGTTGGCACCAGACCTGACGGAAGTCGGTGGCCTGCCCATGGGCACCCTCGCCTCGATGAGCCCGGAACAGGCCGTCAGCGGCGGCAGCAACGTGGACACCCGCGGCGATGTCTACAGCCTCGGCATCCTGCTCTACGAGTTGGTTTGCGGGCAGCCCGCCTTCGATCCGGCGGAACTCAGCGCGCTTGGCTACCCGGCTGCTCTCGAAATTTTGCAGCACCGGAAAATCCCTTCCCCCTCTGCGGTCATTGCCGGTTTGACAAGCGCCGATGCGGAAGCATCCGCGGCTTGCCGCAATTCCAGTCCCGCCAAATGGCTTTCCTCCGTGAAAGGCGATCTCGACCAGGTCATCATGAAGTGCCTGGAAAAAGACCGTTCCCGCCGCTACGAAACCGTCAACGGCCTCGCCCTCGATCTCGCCCGCTTTCTCGCCAGTGAACCCGTGCAGGCGCGCCCGCCGAGCGCGCTTTACCGTTTCTGCAAGTTTGTGGATCGCAACCGTGTGGCTTGCGTTTCGGGTCTCCTCATCACGCTCACGGTGCTGGCTGGTTTCGCGGTTTCCACCTGGTTGTTTCTCCGGGAAAATCAAGCACGCCGCGAACAAAATCGCCTCCGCCATGAGGCCGTGGCCGCGCGCTCCGTGGAAACCCAATTGCGTGCCCATGCAGAAGCCCGCGAGGCCTGCGCCCAAGCTGCCGTCAAACTTTTCTACAACCAATTCGAGCAGGCCGATCAATTGCTCGCTGCCATCCCCACGCAATTAGCCCCTTCCTCACTGGAGGCCGCCGATGTCTATCGCAAGGTAGGCAATTGGCACCGCCTGGCCGGCCGCATGCAACAAGCCGCCGAACGCTTTACCTCACTCGCCAGCTCCATCACCGCCGTGGACCGCTCGGATATTTACCAAATCTCTGGCGATGTCCTCCCCGCCGCCGTCGCTACCTGCGAGGTTGGAGACTCGACACGCTACGAACAAGTCCGCCAAATCGCCCTAGATCGCTTCGGCCCTACCCAAAATCCCATCGTCGCCGAACAAATCCTCAAGGCTTGCTTGCTGCGCCCCGCCGACCCACCGACGATGGAAAAAATTGCTCCACTCGCCGCATTTCTCGAACGCTCCGTCGAACATCAAAGCAAAAATGGATTCCGTGCAGATGATGTGTCTGGCTGGCAATGTTACTCCCTTGCTCTCTGGCATCACCGCCGCAACGATCCTGCGGGAACTCTCCGCTGGGGCACTTTATCCCTCAAATGCAGCACGGATGCAGAGTCCAGAGTGGTTTGTGTCCGACTCCTCCTCGCCATGGCTCACCACCAACTCGGCGAATCCGAACCCGCCCGCCGACTCCTAGCCGATGCCGAGAAGCCCATTTCCTCCCTCATGAACTCCTCTTCCGGAACGTTTTCCGGCACTCCCGATCTCTGGGAGGACTGGGTCAGTGCCCACGTTCTCCTCAAGGAAGCCCTGCAAAAAATCAACGAATGAAAAATTAAGTTTTTCATTCATTGTCGGGTTTCAGCAAATATGGCTTGCCGCCAAACCGGAAACGCCACCCGCGCCACCCGCGCCGCCGCGCGAACTGGAACGGGTGAAACAATACCTGCAAACCCACGGCGCAGCGCTCGACCACCCGAGCCAGACTGCGGATTCCTCATTCATCCCTCCTATCGAACGCGCCTTGGCAATGATCCTCGCCCGCGAGGCGCTGGGTGCGGAATGAGTCAAGCGGACATGCAGCCCTCTCGAACGCGCCAATCGCGCACGTCAACCCTCATTCACCAGCGCGGCAAGACGCATCACCAATGGCTCGTGGTAACGAAAACCCGCCCTTTGCAACAGCCGGACCAATGGCAGGAACTCCGCAATCAAACCAAGATGTTTCGCTTTCAACAGAGTCCCCAAGCTGCCGATCACTGTGAGTCCATGGTATTCTGCAAGATTTCTGCCAAGTCTTTCGTCGATTAACACCCTGGATGCTCCTTTCTCAAGCGCGACGGACAGGGTGTCCCTCTCGCCGGCATCCAACATATAGAAGCGGTCGTCAGCTCGGGTAGGGGCTGGAACGATTTGTATCCACGGCAATGAACGAAGATCGGGTACCATGATTGGCCCTCCAACCTCGCATTCACCCACCACCGTTTCCACCACGACAAGCCGGCCATGCACTTGTTCCAGGATGTCGAAGCGCCCGAGCGCCGCGAACGCAAACAGCGGGGTGGTGTTGGAGCCAACCATGGCGGCATGGTTAGATCAGCGACGTCTCGCGGCGGAAATCAGCCTCCCCCTGGTCCAGCAGTGCCGCCCCGTGCTCCATTGCCTTCATGATGAATGGCATCCTCTCCTGACCTGCCCACCTGGCTGCCAGGCCCGAGGACAACTTCCCCTTGCGGAAAAGTTCGATCGCCACTGTCTCCTTTAACAGGGTGGCAAGCTCCTCCTCGCTTACATGCAGCTCCAGCAAAACCTCGCTGGGGCAGTCAATGGAGATGGTGGCAGCGGTCGATGACATGCAGGCAAGCTACCCAATGTCCGGGTAAATGCAAGGATCGCGAAATGTGTTCGCCCACGGGCCGCTACACACACAAGGGATGGTCGCTTGGAAGGGTAGGCCTCATGGGACGAATTCGAATCGCCAAGGACGCCAAGGAAATCAGGATTTCTCGTCAAAATCCACCTTGGCGCACTTGGTGGCTTGGCGGTGAATCCTGAAGTCATCCCACCTTGGACTGCGTGCAGCCTGCTGCAATCCCGACAACCCAGCACTCCAAAGCACCCGGAATTTTCTTCATCTTCTCACCCACACCCCCACCTGACGGCAGGATGTCTCGGCCAAAGCGGCAGCAGGCTGCACGCAGTCCAAGAGAAAACCATGAATTCATGCACCCTTTTTCCGCGCGGCAATAAAATTTCAAGAATGTTGGCGGGGGTTTCCCCTCTCAACCCGTTTATAGGATAGCGAGTGGCTTTTCGGGGTCGCACGGCCCCCACAAACCGCCGCTCTACTTCATCCGCCTTCACTGAATCCATCGAGATCAAACCCCACCCAATCCCCAATCCAAATCCTATGAAACCCAGAATGTTACCGCTCTTTGCCAGCACCGCCCGCGGTTTCCGCGCTTCCTCAACCATCACCCTCACTTGCGCGTCGCTCCTCGGCTCCGCCGCTCTGTCACAAGCGGAAGTCCTCGTCTCGGAAGACTTCACCTATTCCGATGGCGCTCTTAACGGGCAAAACGGCGGCACGGGCTTCAGTGCCGCGTGGTCCAACTCCACCGGTGTCAATGTCACGGGTGGTGCCGTTGTATCCACGGGAGGGAACAATCCTTCCTTTCGAAACCTCTCTACCGCTTTCGGTAATTCCGGAACACTCTGGGTGTCCTTCGACTGGGGGCACAATACGGGTGCTGTCGGTTATGGCGGACTCACGCTTTGGGCAGGTGGCACAGAGGTGGCCCTCATCGGCGACGTCTATAATGGAACATGGCAGGTCAATGGCGCCGGAGCTTCTTCGACATCGGCTCTCTCGAGTCTGAAAACCGGCGTTGCCAGAATCACGCTGGGCGCGGGTGCGACCAGCACCATCGAGCTGTGGGTGGGACCAACCGGTTCCCCCGTCGATGTGAGCGGTCCCGTGGTGTCCACGCTCTCAGGTCTCACCCTCGAGGGAGTGGATAACATCCGCATCATGGGGGATAGTGCCCAAAGTTTCGATAACTTGCTCATCGGCACCACCATCGCCGACGTCGATGCCTTTACCTCCGAGTCGGGCACATGGACGAATACGGCCGGTGGCTTGTGGGGCACGGCGGGCAACTGGTCCGGCAATATTGTGGCCAACGGCAGCGGCGGCACGGCGGATTTCGGCACGCTGAACATCACCGCAGACACCACGGTCAATCTGGATTCGGCGCGGACGGTCGGCGACCTGTTCTTCGGCGACACGAACCCTTCGTCGGCCGCTGGCTGGACGCTGGCGAACAACGGGAATGCGGCCAATATCCTGAACTTGGCAGGCACCACGCCGACCATCACGGTGGACGCGCTCGGCGGCACGAAGACGGCGGTGATCAGCGCGGTTGTCGCCAGCTCGAACGGCCTCACCAAAGCCGGCACCGGCACGCTCACGCTCTCCGGCGCGAACAGCTATGGCAGCCAGACGAATATCACCGAAGGCACCTTGCTGGCAGCAAACAACACGGCCCTCGGTGCCGGTGGGTTCAACGGTGCCACGATGACCTTCATCCAGGACGGCGCGACGCTGGCCCTGCAAGGCGGCATTAGCCTCGACGAGCATTTTCACGTATGGGGCTCGGGCGGCGGCGGACTGGGTGCCGTGCGCAGCCTCAGCGGCAATAACGCGTTGACCACTTCATACCTCGGTGGTGCCGGCTACAGCCTGCGCAGCTCCGCCACCATCGGCGTGGATGCCGACACGCTCTCGGTCACCGGCTTCTATCAGGAAGACGGCAGCTACGGTCTCACCAAGGTCGGGGCCGGCACACTCACGATGACGGCCGCCAGCAACTATACCGGCGGCACCACGATCAGCGAAGGAACCATCATCGCCGGCGCCGGCGGCGTGGCCAAGGGCGCGGTGACCATCGCCTCCGGTGCCACGCTTGCCACCACCTCCGCCGCCAGCAATGGATTGGCGGCGCTTTATTACAACAACTCCCCCGTCCAGGCCAACATCGCCAGCCTCCCGGCCCTGCT
>CALMKO010000042.1 GCA_937867415.1 uncultured Verrucomicrobiota bacterium
AAGAGTCATCTCCGCAATTCCAAGTCCCGAGGAGCGGGGGAGGCTTACATCACCGCATTGAAAATATTCGCCTGTTCCTTGCGTTGGAACTCGGTTGGCTTCAATCCGTAAAACAGTTGGAAATCGCGGGAAAACATCTTGGAAGTGGTGAATCCCAAGTCGATGGCCACCTCCTTGATCGGCGAGCCCTGGCGAAGCAGCGAGCGTGCTGCGACCATGCGCTCTTGACGCAGCCAATCCTTCGGCGCGATCCCGATCCCTTCCTCAAAAACCCGACGCAGGTGGCGCTCTGAGACACCGATCCGGTCGCACAAACTGGACATCTTATACTCGCCCGCCCGAGCAATCTGTCCGAGTGACAGCGGGAGGGGTTCACGAGCCAAGAGAACGAGAAATCTCCCGTCTTTTTGCACAATTTCTACATCACGGCGTTTCACTTTAAAGGATAGGGGGCAGGGGCTGGCCCTTATTTAACTTCAATCAGTGACAACTGTCAATTATTTAAAATAATCAACCCGCAAGAAATAATAGTTTAAAAATTGTATTCCCAGCTTCTCCAACATCCTTGTCGCGGGCGCAACAAGGAATCTGCGGAGGGCTAGCCGACGGCAGCAGGGGGGGCTGGCGTGTAGAGGGTCGCCCGTTCTTCGTCGCGGAGGTAGCAACCTGGATCGGAGCCCCAGAAGTCGCCTTGATTGCAGAATGCGGCGCGGGTGCGGAAGCCGCCACCGCAGATGCCAAACCATCCACAAGTGGCGCAAGGGCCGGTCATCCGCATTTGACGTTGTTCCTGGGACAGCAGGCCGATGGAGCGGATGGCGGCGAGTTGCGCGGCGGAATCGGGGTTTTGCTCATCCCAAATCCGGGAAAACGGCTGGCGTTTGACGTTTCCGAGCGTGACATCCTGCCAGAATTGGTCGGGATGCACGTTCCCTTGGGTGTCGATGTTGGCGATTCCACGGCCCGAGCTGTTCGCGCCGCCGCCGTTCCAAGCCAGCAAGCGCTGCGCTTCAGAAAGGTTCGGGTGTTTTTCCCGCTGCATGCGAACAAGCAGGTACGCGCCGTCGGCCGGTTGGGTGACGGTGAGTAATTCACGCTCAACGCCTTGCCGGTGCCAAGACTCGACGCGCGCTAGGAGTGTGTCAATCGCGCCGCGTGCTTCATCCGCCGCAAGCACTTGGAGCTCGCTGCCCCGTCCGGCGGGGACGAGGTGGTAAAAGCAGACGCGCTGGATTTCCTGGTCCTCGATGAAGTCGAGAATCTTGTCGATGTTCTGGACGTTGTGGCGGGTGAGTGTGAGGCGGAGCCCGGTTTTCTGGCCGACGCTGTGGCAGTTTTTGAAGCCACGCACTGCGGCGTCGAACGCGCCTTCCTTGCGCCGGAATTGATCATGGATCTGACCGATGCCATCGAGCGAGATTCCCACGTAGGCGACGTTTGCGGCTTTGAGCAGGGCGGCCTTTTCCGGGGTGATCAAGGTGCCGTTGGTGGAGATGGTCAGTTTGAGTCCCTTTGAGGAAGCGAGGTCCACCAGGTCGAAAAAGCGGGGGTGGATCATCGGTTCACCGCCGGAAAACAAGAGCGCGGGGACCTGGTAGGCTGCGAGGTCGTCCACCACCGCCTGCATTTCCTTCCAAGTCAGTTCGCCGGGGTATCGCGCGGCGTTTGAGTCCGAGTAGCAATGCACGCAGCGGAGATTGCAGGTCCGGGTGATGTTCCAGACGGTGATGGGTTTGCGGGCGCGGGCGGCGGTGGGGGCGCAAGATCCGTGGGGTGAGCCATGGCCGTAGCGCAGGCCGTCAGCGGGTTGGGCGGCGCCGGTCCAGAGTTTGGTCAAATTGATCATGGGAATGGGTGCTGATTGGTGCGGGATGGATTCGAATGACGGTGAAGGGCGAGGGCTTTAGGCTGATAGATGCAGGATGGATCTTCGGCAAAGGGGTCTCCATGGACGCCGTAAGCGCGGGAACGAGAACCACCGCAGACGGCGCGGAATTCGCAAATTCCGCATTTTCCGCCGAGGGCGTCGTTGTCGCGTAAGGAAATGAACAGCGGGTGCTTGCGGTAAATTTCCGCGGGGTCGGTGGCTTTGACATTGCCGCAGTGGATCGGGAGAAATCCGCTGGGCGAGACTTCGCCGGTGTGGGAGATGAACATGACACCACGGCCATCGCGGATGCCGAGGGGGGAGCGCATGCCGGGCCGGTGCCGTGCCGCACCGCCGCCCGTTTTCTGCATGACGACTCGGCGGAAGTGATGGCCTTCGGTGGTTTTGATGGCGAAGGGGGCCTTGCCCACCAAGGCTGCCATGTCCTCGAAGACGTTTTCGATATCAGCGGGGGCAGGGAGGTCATTCATTCCAGCGCGCCCCGTGGGGACGAGCAGGAAGACGCTCCACATGGCGGGTTTGAGTTCGAACATGAGTTGTTTGAATTCCTCATATTCATGGAGGTTGCCGCGCGTGAGGGTGGTGTTGATTTGCAGGCTGAGTCCTGCATCGTGCGCGCGCCGGACGGCCTCGATGGTGCGGTCATAGGTTCCGGGCACGCCCCGGAATGAGTCATGGGTTCGGCGGGTCGCTCCGTCGAGGCTAAGCGACATGCGCTGGACGCCGGCTTCACGGAGATGGTGGAAGTCCATGCGCATCAGCCGTGGGGTGGCGGACGGGCTGAGGCCGATGTGCAGTCCGGCTGCGGTAGCCTCGCGGACGAGATCCATGGCGTCCCGGCGCATCAGTGGGTCGCCACCGGTTAATACGAGCATCGGCGGCTTGAGTGCGGCGAGCTGGTGGATGAGTTGCGTCGCCTGAGCCGGGTTGAGTTCCTCCGGGTGGTGTCGGGATTGGGCCTCGGCGCGGCAGTGGCTGCACGCCAGCGCGCAGGACCGGGTGATTTCCCAAAAAACGAGAAACGGGCGGTCGTCGAAGTCGTATGCAGTCATCTCCGGCATCCCGCCGGAAACTTGGGCCGTGGCGTTGGCAGTCACGGCGTGGATTAAAGAAGATTCTTGCCACTCTGGCTCCGCCATCCTTGCCGAAACCTGCGCATTTCTGGGCGGTCACGGAGAGGCTGGCGAATGGCTGTGGTGGATACGCTACCGGGGTTCCGGGCGGCGGATCCAGGCGAGGAATTCCTGGTTTCCATCTGTCCCGGTGATGGGGGATGGGATGAGGCCGAGCCATTCGCAATGATGCTCGGCGGTGGCGAAGTGGCGGATTTTTTCGATGGCTTGCTGGTGAAGCGCCGGGTCGCGGACGATGCCGCCGCGGGTGATGTCCTCGCGCCGGAGTTCGAACTGTGGCTTGATCAGGCAGACGACGCTGCCGACTTCATCCAGCACCGAGAAGATGGCGGGGAGGACTTTGGTGAGGGAAATGAACGAAAGGTCGGTCACGGCGAGGCGGACTGTTTCACCAATGTCCGCGGGGGTCATGTGACGGGCGTTGAATTGCTCTTTGACGATGACACGCGGGTCGTTGCGGAGTTTCCAAACGAGTTGGTTGGTCCCGACATCGACGGCGTGGACGCGGGCCGCGCCGCGCTGGAGCAGGCAGTCGGTGAAGCCGCCCGTGGAGGCGCCTACGTCGATGCAGGTCCAGCCCATGGGGTCGATCTGAAATGCGTCGAGTGCCCCTTCCAGCTTGAGGCCGCCGCGGCCGACGTAGCGGAGCTTTTCCTTGACTTCGAGAGGTGTGTCGGGCGGGAGCTGGGTGCTGGGTTTGTCGATGATGCGGTCGCCGCTGCGGACTTCTCCGGCAAGGATGAGTCGCTTGGCTTGTTCGCGGGAATCGCAGAGGCCACGGGTGACGAGCAGGGAGTCGATGCGTTCTTTCTTCATGCGGGGTCAGTGTCCGTGGCGGAAGTGCTCGCCGAGCAGGTCGCGGCCGAAGTCGCCGGTGAAGTCGCGCCAGGTCGCGTGCACGTGGTTGGCCTCGTTTTGGACGTTTGCCGCTTCCATGAGAAAGGTGGGGCCTTGGATACGGTAGTAGTAGGCCTCGCCCAGCTTGAGGCTGCCAGCCCAGCCGAAGCGGATGTTTTCAAGGCCGGCGGCTTTGATTTTGGCCATATCGGTGGCGGAGATTTCCGGGCGGAAGCGGCCGGTGTATTCCGAGAGCAGGGTGAGGAGGGCGCTGCGCTGGATGGGGGTGAGGTCGGACGCGGGGATGCCTACGGGGTCGAGGGCGGTGGCTTGGCGGTTTTCGAAGCTGAGAATCTCTGCGGGTGCTTTTTCGCTGAAGATTACCTGGGTTTTTCCGGCGGCGAGCAGGGTGGTGGCGAGGCCACGGGCGAGATCTTCTTCGGCAGCGAGGACGCGGAGGCCTTTTTTCGGTCCGGCGCGGACTTCTCCGGGATTGGAGCCGAGGAATGAGGGCGTGACGGAGACGCCTTTGCCATCGACGAGCGTGATATTGACCGACAGGTGGTGGCCCTCGAAGCGCCATCCCCAGCCTTTGGGATCTCCGGGAGTGCCGAAGACCGCGACGAAATAGCGGGTGGGGTCACGCCGGACCGGGTCGTTTTCGAGTTCGGCGAGGACTCCTTCGAGTGCCATGATTTGGGTGGCCTTGAGCAGGCCTTTTTCGCTGAGGGCGGAGTTGAGGAGCTGGATTGCGGCCGCCTGCTGGGCCCCAGTCATTTCCTTGAGCGGGAGGCCGGCGCGGTCGCGTGGCGTGTAGCGGAAGTTTTCGCGCTCGGGGTCGGAGAAGGGGAGGGCGGCCTTGGTTTTCTGGGCGGCATCGAGCGAACTGAGAAATTTTTCCGCAGCAAGGGCGCAGTTGGCTGGGGCCGGGACCTCCTTGGCGTAGAGCGGGAGGGTAAAAAGGAGGCAAAGCAGCTGCTTGATCATGGGGCGGGCATCCAAGCAGCAATGTGGCGAACCGGCAAGGAGAGTCTGGGCGAAGAAACGTGCAATCCCGAAACTTGCGCCTTGCCTAGCGGGCCATCCACCGTCAAGCATCGACGGCGTGACGCGCCACCGCACTGATGACCTTCGAATTACAGGCTTGAATCCGCTGATTTCACCCGCGGTTTTGGCATATTATCTACCCCTGACCGAGCAGGCTTCGGAACTGGTGGCGAACGCCCGTTCCCAGGCGGATGCCATTTTACGGGGTGAGGATGACCGCTTGTTGGCGGTGGTGGGGCCTTGTTCGATTCACGATCCGGAGGCTGCGCTCGAGTATGCGGCCAAGCTCAAGGAGGTGGCAAAGCAGATCGAAAAGGATGTCTTCGTGATCATGCGGGTTTATTTTGAAAAACCGCGGACGACGGTCGGTTGGAAGGGTTTGATCAATGATCCGGCCTTGGATGACTCGTTTGATATCAACCGCGGCTTGCGGGTTGCCCGCGGTCTCTTGCTGGATTTGGCGAACATGGGCATACCGTCGGGGACGGAGTTTCTTGATACCATTTCCCCTCAATACATCGCGGATTTGATCGCTTGGGGGGCGATCGGGGCGCGCACGACCGAGTCCCAGATCCACCGTGAGCTGGCGTCCGGACTCTCGATGCCGGTGGGCTTCAAAAATGGGACCGGGGGTTCGATCCAGATTGCCTTGGATGCCATCCAGTCCTCGTCGCGGCCGCACCATTTTCTCTCGGTGACCAAGCAGGGTGTGTCGGCGATCGTCTCGACGGCGGGGAATGATTCATGTCATTTGATTTTGCGCGGCGGGAAGTCGGGCCCGAACTACGAAAAGCCCGAGATCGAGGCGGCGGCGGCGATGCTGCGCGAGCAGAATTTACCCGCTTCGGTGATGGTTGACTGCTCCCATGGCAACTCGCTCAAGGATTACCGCAACCAGCCTTTGGTGGCGCGGAATCTAGCGAACCAGATCGCGGCAGGTTCCAAGGAAATCACCTCGGTGATGATCGAGTCGAATTTGGTCGAAGGAAACCAGAAGCTCGCCAAGGACCTCAGCACGCTCACGCGCGGGCAATCGGTGACGGATGCGTGCATCGGTTGGGACGACACGGTGGAGACACTTGAGTTTCTGGCCGCCGCGGTGCGCAAGCGCCGGGCTTAGGAAATTGATCCCCGGACCTTCCGTGTAATCCGGAGGATGGTTTGATGGTGAGATTTGCAAGATAATCAAGTTTTGTGAAAAAAATCTGTCTGGGAGCTTGCGAGATGGGCTGAAAAATGTCCATCCTGCGGGGAAGTTCCTGTCAGAAATGGATTTAACAAGCGCCACCTCTCAAAGCGTCATCACCTGTCGTAACAGCCAGGGCATGGAGCTGACGGCGAATTTGCTCAAGATCAAGCGGTATTCGGTCGTTTTCGAGGTCTATAATCCTTACAGCATTCTGCAGCTGTCCGAGGTGCTGTCGGACTTCCGGATCATGGCATCCCGCCGCTTGTTGTATCAGGGCAAGGCGGTTGTCAGTAACCTTCACAACACGGGGCTGGTGCTCGTCTGCGAGGCGATGCTGGATGAGGGCTGGGTCGAGGTGGATTTCCTGTCGAGCTTGACGGTGAGCTCCGGTGCGGGCGGCAGCAATGATCTTTGTGGGCAGTTCGTCAATTTCATGGGCGAGTGGAAATCCGCCAACCGGGTGCAGGACCCGTTCAAGTTGGTGGTGGCGGATCTATCAAGCCTGCTTTCCGGCGTGCAGCAATGGCTCAGCGGGGTGGATGTGGGAATCCGCACCACGGTGACAAGGCGGCGGGATGAGTTGGAGCACGAGATCTTCGCGGGCATCGAGAACCGGGTCGTTGAGGAGGTGCTTCCGTCCATGGAACGCTTCGAGGACGTCTCGCAGGAGGTGAGCGAGGCGGAAGTGGCGGTGCACAAGGCGTATGTGCGGCGGGAGTTGCATCCCATCGTCCTGTGTTCTCCATTTCTCTACCGGACCTATACCAAGCCGCTCGGTTACGCGGGGGACTATGAAATGGTAAACATGATGCTGCGGGATCCCCACGAAGGTTCATCCGCCTTCGCCAAGTTGCTGAATTTCACCCTGCTCAATACCGAGCCGGTAGTCGCGCATCGCAACCGGATCGATTTCCTGGTTGAGAAGCTGCGCAACGAATGTGTCCGCAGGGCCGGGAAGGGGAAAACCCGGATCTTCAATCTCGCGTGCGGACCGGCGATGGAGGTCCAGCGCTTCCTCCGCGACTATCCGGAGAGCGAACTCGCGGAAATCGATTTGTTGGATTTCAATCCCGAGACCTTGGAATACGTGCGTGAGCACATCCAGGAGGCTCGCACGAAGGGCGGGCGAGCCACGGAGATCCGCTACTTCCTCCGTTCCGTGCACCAGTTGTTAAAAGCCGCCACGCAAGGAGGGGATGATGAGTTCACGAACTATGACATCGTCTATTGCGCGGGCTTGTTCGACTATTTGTCGCAGCGGGTCTGCAAGCGTCTGGTCGAGCTCTTCTGCACCATGATCCGTCCGGGCGGCATCGTCATCGTCACCAACGTGGCGGCAAGCAACCCTCGCAAGGCTTGGATGGAATATGTGATGGAGTGGAATCTCATCTACCGAAATGAAGCGGAGATGCGGGAGCTGGTTCCCGATGGTCTGAACCTCAAGGGGACCACCCTCGCAGCAGATGCGACCGGGGTGAATCTGTTCCTGGAAATCGAGCTTGCCGATGGTTGAAATCACCGCCACATCGATGGAGACTCGGTCGGAGTTGCGCAAAGCATTCCGTGCCTACGAGAGCGTGATCGCCATCGACAATGCGCGTCGCGCCGCCGCTTTGGCGGCCACGTTCATGATGGTGGGCTCGATCTTGGACTGGGTGGTGTATCCGGATTTCGGGTGGTCGTTTCTATTGATTCGTGCGGTCTCGGCGATCCTGCTCGCGGGGATCTTTGTCTATCTGGGAAAGACGCGTTCCCAGAAGGTTTCCAAGGGAGTGACTCAGGGGATCGCGCTTTTACCGATGATCGCCATTTGCGGAATGATCGCCATCACGGAAGGTGGCAACTCGGTCTATTATGCGGGAATCAGTCTGGTGTTGGTAGGCTTGTCGCTGCTGCTCCGGTGGTCATTCATCAATTCGCTGTTCATGATCGGGATGGCACTTGCGTGTTATACCCTGAGTGTCGCGATCTCACCGGTGCACGTTGAGTTCCGGATGTTGTTCAACAATTGTTACTTCATTTTCACGACGGCGGTGTTCGTGCTGGCGGGTGGCTATTTTTATGAAAACCTCCGCTTCACCGAGTTCTGCCTGAGGAGCGAGGTCGAGAAATCACGTGGATTGTTAGAGGCTCAGAATCGGCAGCTGAGTGAGCTGGACGAGGCGAAAACCCGCTTTTTTGCCAATATCAGCCATGAGCTCCGCACCCCGTTGACGATCATGCTGGGCATCACCGAGCGTTTGCGGATCGTGTTAGGAAAACAGCCGATGGAGCCCGTCATCGGAGAGATGACCGGGATGCTGGAACAAAACGGGTTGCGATTGTTGAAGTTGATCGATGACTTGCTGGATCTCGTTCGCTTCGATACGGGTCATGCGGACATCAAGCGCCAGCCGACATCGATATCCCTCCATGTCGACGGGCTGCTGCGCTCGGTCCGGCATCTGGCCGAGCAGGACCGGGTGGCCCTGATTTGGGAGTGCTCGAGCGACAGTGATGTGATTCTGGTCGATCGCGACAAGTTTGACAAAATCCTTCTGAATCTTGTGATCAATGCGATCAAGTTCACGCCTTCCAGCGGGACCATCGAGGTGAAGGTGCGATTTGGGGAAGGACGCTTGCGGCTGACCGTAGAGGATACCGGAGTGGGGATCCCGCCGGATGTATTGCCGCGGATTTTCGAACGGTTCTGGCAGGTGGACAGCTCATCGACGCGGAAATTCCAAGGCGCGGGGATCGGTCTGGCTCTGGTGCGCAGTCTCACCGAGGCGATGGGTGGTGAGGTCCGGGTGGAGAGCCAGCTCGGGCATGGAACCACTTTCACCATCGATTTGCCGGCCGAGGTCGGCGCTTTCGGGGGATCTCTGGAGCGATTGGAAGAAGACCCGCTCAAGGATGGCGGCAGTATCGCAAATCTTCACCGGCGTGCGGCGATGTCGATTCCGAGCAAGATCGCCCCGCGCGCGGCAACGGCAATGCCACTCCCCGGCCCGCTGGTTTCACCGCCGATTGGAGGCAGGCCGAGTGGTGCCCGGCCGCTCGTGTTGATCGCGGACGACGAGCCGGACATCCGGCGTTTCCTGAGGATGCAGCTCGATGATGTGGATGTGATCGAAGCCTCTGACGGTGCGGAGGCGCTGGAACTCGCGCGCTTGCGGCAACCGCAACTTGCTTTGTTAGACCACATGATGCCTGAGATGGATGGGGTCACGGTGTGTCAGCACATTCGTGGGAGCCACACCACCCGGGGCATGGCGGTGATCATCCTCACCGCCCGCGCGGACGAGGCGACCAAGCTGACGGCGTTGCAGGCTGGGGCGAATGATTTCCTGACCAAGCCGTTTTCCTCGGCGGAGTTGGGGCTGCGCCTTGAGAACCAGTTGGCGATGGCGCGCATCCGGCGTGAGATCGGGGACTTGAATACGGAACTCCAGGCCGCGCTCGATCAGATCAAGGAGAACGAGGTGCTGATGGTCAGGAATGAAAAGTTGTCCGCGCTGGGCCGGATGAGTGCGGGGATCATCCATGAGATCAACAATCCGCTGAACTACGCCAGTGCGGGGCTGCATGCGTTGGATACCTTCACCAAGTTGATTCCAGAGAAGGATCAGGAGGATTATGTGGACATCCTCAAGGATATCCGCGAGGGCGTGGAGCGGGTCTCGCAGATCGTCATCGATTTACGAAAGTTCACCCGTGAGGACAGCACGACCTCGGGAGATGCGGATCTGGCCGAGATCGTAGGCCGTGCGAAGCGCATGGTGGGGCATCAGGTCGGGCGGGAGATCGAGTTCAACCTGAAGGCTCCCGACCATGCACTGATCAGTGGAAATCCCAACCAGCTCGTGCAGGTGTTCATCAACTTTTTTCAAAACAGCATCGACGCGATCCAGCAACGTGTCTCAGCGCTTGGGGGCGAACCCGGGTGTATCGATGTGGCGATCGATCCAGTGGGCGACGGCTGGCAAGTGACGGTGCGGGACAACGGCATTGGGATTCCTCCTGAGGACTTGCAGAAGATTTTCGATCCTTTCTTCACCTCGAAAGACGTGGGCAAGGGGATGGGGCTCGGGCTTTCGATCACCCATCAGATTTTACAAGCGCACCGTGCGATCGTGGAGGTGGACAGTCGGCCGACCGAGTTCACCCGGTTCCGGATTGCGTTTCCTGCGGCTAGTTTCAGTGCCGGTCCGGAATCGGTTCTCGACCAGTCTGCCTGATTTTTCTATTCTCATCACCACCAATCATCCCAAACAATTATCCTCCAGCGCCAACCATGAGCAACGAGATCGATTCCTATGATTATCAACGTTATGCCATCCTGTTTGTGGATGACGAGCCTAACACCCGTAAGTATTTCAGACGCCTGTTCGGGGAAAAGTTCCGGATTCTCGAGGCTGAAGACGGGGTGCACGCGTTGACGGTCTTCCGTCAGCATGCGAACGAAATTGGTATCATCGTCACGGACCAACGGATGCCTAACGAAACCGGCGTTGGGTTCCTCTCCAAAATCGCGGATCAGTATCCAGACATCATCAAGATTCTATCCACGGCGTATTCGGACATCGATGCGGCGATCGGCTCGGTGAATGAGGGCGGGATTTTCCGCTACATGACCAAGCCGTGGGACATCCCGCAGCTGGAGGTGACCTTGCGCCGGGCCATGGAGTTTTTCACCGTCAAGCGGGAGCGCGATGCCTTGTTGGGCGCGAAGATGCAGGCGATGGGAAATGTGCTTTTGTCCACCCGCTTGGCGGCCTTTGCGTTGGCTCCCGTGTGCGCGGGTATCAAGTGCAACCGCGCGGCGGAAGCGATCGCTTCCTTTGTCCAAGCGGGGGTGGCAGGTCGGCGCGCAGGGGGCGATGGTGATTCCGGATTGCATGCTCCTGATTGGGGGCGGCTGCATGCGCGGCAGGTGTCCCTGGCCACTTCGATTGAGAAGCAGCTGCCAAGTGCCTTGGCCGGACCGGATCTGGCAGTTCGCCTCACTGCGCTTGTGGAAGAGCTCGCAGCTACTGGAGCCGCTGGAATCAGCACGGCGGTCAATGGTGGATCCACACGCCTGGAGTGCGAGACCGACCCGACTCCTGGCCTGCTGGATGCCTTGTTAGGGAAAAATGAGGACGCGGGACTCGCCCAGGCTGCGGTGCGGGTGGTGTCTGCCTTCATGGCGGTCTATGATGCGGGCGGAATCGTCCGCCGGATCCGCGGCGGGGGATTGATCCTGGAGGTGACGGAATCGACGCTTGCGCCGAAGGAATCGAGCCCGGGTGCTGAGACGGCCAAGTGGCTCATTGACGACGAATTGTTAATATCTGCCGCCCTTGGTTTACTCTGAGTGCTGCGGGTCCGGCCCGGTTCCGTTACTTGCGAGGTGTGGATGCCGGGATTTCATCCACGATCCGTGCCCGTGGAGCATCCGGGAAGGCTCCCTCGCTGTTGTTCAGGTGATCTTTAATGAGAAACCAGATCGCTGTCGCCAGAAGAAGTGACAGAACCTTTGCGATCCAGTTGTGAGGTAGGGTCAGTTTCATGAGTTGGCTTGCCGGAGACAAAGATTTCCGCGATTTTTTCCCGGAATTGTTTTTCGGTGAGGTTGCGGTGGAGGATGCCGTTCTCACAGATCGAGATGGCACCGGTTTCCTCACTTACGACCACGGCGATGGCGTCGGTGCGCTCGGTCAGGCCGATGGCGGCGCGGTGCCGCAGTCCGGTCGAGCGGTCTTGCATTTCCTTTTCCGTGACTGGAAAAACGCAGGCCGCACCAGCCACGCGGTCGTCGGCGATGATCATGCCGCCATCATGCAGTGGGGCCTTGGGGTGGAAGACGGTCATCGCCAGCTCGGGCGAAAACTGTGCGTCCAGCACCACACCGCTGTCGAGGTGCTCCTTCAGGCTGACTCCTCGCTGGATGGCGAAAAGTGCGCCGATTCTTTTTTTGGACAGATTGATGACGGCGTCGGCAAAGCGCTCAAGGAACGCCAGACGGCGCTTGCTGGAAAATGAAAAGAGCCGGTTGCTTCCGAGTCGCGCGAGACCATTCCGCAGCTCGGGTTGGAAGATCACGATGAGGGCGAAGGCGAGCACGGTGGCCACGCCCTTGAGGAGCCAGCTGATCACCTCGAACTTGAAAATCGTGGAAACAAAGGTGAGCACCACCAGAATGGTTCCGAGGCCGATGAGGATCTGGGCACCGCGGGTCGCGCGGAAGGCGCGGTAGATTTGGTAAATGCAAGTGGCGAGAATGAGGATCTCGATGCCATCTCCCCAGTGGTCTTGTAAGAATTTCAGCATGAATCGGGTGTCGCTACGGATGGTATGGCAGGATTGCCGGATGAGGCAATCCAAGAAATTCGCGATCGGATTTCAGGAAATCGAACTCATCCCTTGCCGTGAGTGAAGTGCTGGTTTTAACTCCGCCCATGCACGAGGAAATCAAGCTCACCCGCGAAGTCGCCGCCATTCAAATCCCCAGCGGCGATTCGCTATCGCTGCCAGCCGGAACCGCCGTTTTCATCACCCAGCGGCTTGGCGGCACCTATACGGTAGCCACGTCCCAGGGACTTGCCCGGATTTCGTCACAGGACGCGGACGCGCTGGGCGTGAATCAGGAGGAGGAGCTGAAGAAGCAAGCTGATGTCGAGCGGCTCAAGGATGCTCCTTTGGAGGAGCAGGTCTGGCATCAACTCAAGGGCGTCTTCGACCCCGAGATCCCTGTGGACATCGTCAACCTCGGACTGGTCTATGATTGCACCATCGAAGAAGCGGATGGCAAGAAGGTCGTCGCCGTCAAGATGACGCTCACGGCTCCCGGATGCGGCATGGGACCGGTCATCGCCGCCGATGCGCAGGCCAAGATCATGACCATCGACGGCATTGACGATGCCCGCGTGGAACTCGTCTGGGACCCGGCTTGGAATCAGGAAATGATTTCCGAGGAGGGCAAGATGAAGCTCGGGATGATCTGAGATTACCCGTCCTGCGGCGGTTTCCAGGTTTGGTCGATGTATGAAATGATGGCTGGAATGGCCGTATCGAGCATTTGGGCGACCTCATTGTAAGCGCGCCGCCCCATGCCGATGGGGTCCGGCACGTCGCAACCGATTCCCTCACCTTCGATTTCCACGAACTCGCAGACGAGGTAAAACTTATCCGCATGATGAGGAAAGCGGGACTCCAGCGAGCGCAAGTGCCCCTGGGTCATGGCGAACACATGGGTGGCCTCGGCGAGGATCGCTTCGGAAACCTGCCTGCTGGCGAACTTTGCCAAAGAGGCGTTCCTGTTTTTGAGAAGGGCTGCCGTCTCGGGATTGCAGGGCGTGCCTTTGGAGGCGGCCACCCCGGCGGAGCCCACCTGATAGTCCTCTCTCCCGGCAAGCGCCTTGCGGAAGAGTCCTTCCGCCATCGGGCTGCGGCAGGTATTTCCCGTACACACGAATAGAACATTTTTCAAATCGGCCATCGGGGCGGACCGTGAAGGATTGAAGAGGATTCGTCAAATCGCAATGGACCTGTACTTGCACAGTCGGCTTGAATCCGTATGATTTGGGGAGATCGTGATGGAACTCTCGGATGAAATCGGCGGACAGTTGCAACGGGCACGCGAGCGCGCGGGCTTGGCTCTGGATGATGTTGTGTTCCAGACGCGGATTCCACGAACGGTCATCGAGGCCTTGGAAGCGGGGGATTTCTCGTTTTTTTCCAGTCCGACGTATGCCAAGAGTTTTCTCTCGCAGTATAGCCAGTTCCTTGAGGTGGAGGCGGATCCCTGGTTGGAGGCGCTTCAGCCCGCGTCGTTTCTTGCCGGCGATATCGGCGGGCATCTGCTCGGCGGCGGGGTAGCAAAAATCGACGAACGAGAGTCGGAGAGCAAGTCTGGCATGAGTTGGCTGGCACCGATGAGCTTTTTGTTGGTATCCGCAGCTTTGGTTCTGACGGCCATGAAGGGTTACGAGTTTTTCGAAAAGCGCTTTGGCGGTGAGCTGCCCGTGGGTTCCAAGGATCCTGAGGAGGCGGGAAAAGTCGTCGCGAGTCCTCAAACTCCGAATGAAAGTCCGCTCCAGACGGCGGTATTTGACACCAAAAAACAGGCCCTGGCGCTGCCTCGCGTCGATCCAACTCCACCACCGGCTCCGAGTACCACCGAGGAGGAGCTGCCACCGCCACCGCCGCGGGCAATCATTGTGAGGTAGTCCGAGCACCGCGTTTTTTCGATGAACCCTCTCTGGTGCAACGGGCAATGGCTTGCCTTCAATGACGTTCCAAGCCCGCTGCTGGATCGGGGGCTGCTTCACGGGCTTGGATTGTTCGAGACCCTGCTTGCGCTCGACGGCAGGCCGGTTTTTGCGGAGCGCCATCTCGCACGGCTGCGTGCCTCTTGTTCCCGACTCGGCTGGGCCTTCGAGTTTCCGGATTTCCAAGAGACGCTATCGGAGTTGTTAGTGCGGAACCGGCTGACCCGTCAGCGTGCCCGGATCCGGCTTACGATGACCGCGGGTAGCGGGGTTCTAACGGATCTTAGCTTGGGAGGGGATCGCCTGATCTGGATGACCGCACAGGCCGCTGATGAGCCGCCGGACGCCGTTGCTGTTGGGGTTTCCCCATGGCGGAGGAACGAGCACTCGCCATTGGCCGGGCTCAAGTGCGCTTCCTATGCGGAAAATCTAATCGCTCTTGATCACGCGCGGAGGCAGGGCTTCAGCGAAGCGCTTTTCTTCAACACCTCCGACCATTTGTGCGAGGCGGCGACGGCCAATGTGTTCCTGGTGAAAAACGGCCGGCTGCTCACGCCGCCACTGGATTCAGGGTGTCTCCCCGGGATCACCCGCGCAGTGGTCATCGACCTGGCGGCCAGTCATGGGCTTGTGTGTTCGGAGACGGATCTCACCGCGCGGGAGCTCGCTGCGGCGGATGAATGTTTCTTAACCTCCTCGACCCGTGGGCTCGTGGCGGTGACTCGCATCGACCAGCACTCGCTTCCCGTGGGCACGGTGACCCAGAAGCTCGCGCAGAGTTGGCACGAGTGGGCGAGGATCTCCTGAACCTGCGTTTTTCCTGCGATTTGTACTTTATTCGTGGTTCGGTCCTGAAGCAAGATCAGCGCAACCTCCAATCCCAAACACCATGTCACGACCCGTCACATTATTCACCGGCCAATGGGCTGATCTCTCACTCGAACAACTCGCGCCTCTGGCCTATGAAATGGGCTATGACGGCCTGGAACTTGCCTGCTGGGGCGATCACTTCGACGTCGATGCCGCGGCATCCAGCAAGACTTACGTGAAGGAAAAATGGGAGCTTCTTGCCGACCACGGCCTCACCTGCTTCGCCATCTCGAACCACCTTGTCGGCCAAGCGGTGTGCGACCTCATCGACGAGCGCCACCAGGCGATCCTGGCCCCCGACGTGTGGGGTGATGGAAGTCCTGAAGGTGTGCGGAAACGCGCTGCCAAGAAGATGATCACCACGGGTAAGGCCGCGCGGGCCTTTTTCAATGCCAAACCGAACCGTAAGGGCAAGGATGAGTTCCCCGCGGTGGTCAATGGTTTCACGGGTTCCTCCATCTGGCACTCGATCTATGCCTTCCCGCCGACCTCGCAGGAATACTACGAAAAGGGCTTCAAGGACTTCGCCAAGCGGTGGTTGCCGATTCTCGATGCTTATGAAAAACTGGACGTGAACTTCGCCCTCGAGGTCCACCCGACGGAAATCGCCTTCGACATCGCCTCCGCGCAGCGGGCGCTCGCGGCGGTCGGGCATCACAAGCGCTTCGGCTTCAACTACGATCCTTCCCACCTCGGCTATCAGGGGGTGGATTACGTGAAGTTCATCCGCGAGCTTGGCAGCCGGATCTATCACGTTCACATGAAGGATGCATGGTGGAACCATGGCGACGGATCAGTCGGCGTGTTCGGGGGTCACACGAATTTCGGTGATGCCCGGCGCTTCTGGGATTTCCGTTCCCTCGGGCACGGCGATATCGAGTTCGAGGATATCATCGTCGCCCTCAACGACGTGGGCTATCAAGGCCCGCTCTCGGTCGAGTGGGAGGACATCCGCATGGATCGCATCCACGGCGGAGAGGAAGCGGCCGCCTTCGTGCGTGCGGTGGACTTCCCGACCAGCAAGATCGCCTTCGACGCCGCGTTCGACAAGTCGAACCAGTAATCGCTCAAACCAAAAAAACGGTCATGGACTCACATCCATGACCGTTTTTTCAGGTAAGGCTTCTGTTAGACCGAGAACAGCGTGGTGATCGACTGGCCACCGTGAATCCGCCGGATCGCTTCGGCAAGCAAGGGAGCCACGCCCACGACCTGCACCTTGGGCCCCGCCGCCTGCGGCACGGAATCCGTGGTGATGACTTCTTCAATCATCGAGTCCCGGATGCGGGTGTGGCCGAGCTCGGCCAGAATGGCGTGGGAAACGCCTGCATAAATTCGCTTGGCACCACTCTTGTGAAGAATGTCCGCCGCCGCAGTCAAGGTGCCGGCGGTCTCCGTCATGTCATCCACGAGCAGGACGTCCCGGCCATCGACATCACCGATGACGTTCATGGCTTCCACGCGGGTGGCGCTTACCCGGTGTTTGGCCACGATGGCGAGTTCGGCGCCGAGTGCATCGGCATAGGCGCGGGCCATTTTCACCCCGCCGACGTCCGGCGAGACCACGGTCAGATTGGAGGTGTCCGGGTGGCGCTCGCGGAGGTAGCTGATGAGCACGGATTTGGCGTAGAGGTGATCCACCGGGATATCGAAAAATCCCTGAATCTGAGGGGCGTGGAGGTCCATGGCGAGCACCCGGTTGACCCCGGCGGAGGTGAGGAGATTGGCCACCAGCTTGGCGGTGATGGGCACGCGGGGTTGGTCTTTGCGGTCCTGGCGGGCGTAGCCGAAAAACGGCATCACGGCGGTGATCCGCTCGGCGCTGGCCCGGCGCGCGGCATCCACCATGATGAGAAGCTCCATGATGTTGTGATTGGTCGGCGGGCAGCTGGGTTGCACGATGAAAACATCGGCCCCGCGGACGTTTTCATTGATTTTTACCTCGGTCTCTCCGTCGGGAAAGGCGGAAACATGGACGTCGGCCAAGGGTTGGCCGAGATTTTCTGCGATGCGTTCGGCAAGCGCGCGGTGAGCGGTTCCACTGATAATTTTCATGGGCAAAAAGAGCGATCAACAAGAAGGCTGGCGGATTGTTGACAGTGAAGAGGGACTCGGCAATACTTTGCTCGGAAATCGTCCGAACCTTTTTTTCCGCATGTCATCAAACCCATCTGAGTCCGCCGTTCAGCATCGGCATCCCACGCGTATTGACGCGGCGCGGATTGTAAAATGGATCTCTCTGGCGCTGACGGCGGGAGTTCTGGTCTGGTTCTACCAATTTGAATACCGGTATGGGGCCGGTCGCGGCCAAAGCGCCTTCGAGTGGATCGTGAGCGCGTGGAATCCAGAAACCGACTACGAGCATGGCTTGATGTTTCCGCCGTTGATCGCGGGACTGATCATCTACCGCTTCAAGGATCTCAAGGCGGTGGCTGGGGAGGGGAGTGCCTGGGGGCTGTTGGCGATTTTCATCGGAGCCTTGTTCTATTTGGCAGGATACCGGACCTTGCAACCGCGGATCGCCATGGGGGCCCTGCCATTTCTCGTCTGGGGAGCGGCGTATTATCTCTGGGGCTGGCGGGTCGCGAAGATTTTATGGTTTCCCTTGTTTTTCTTTTGGTTGGCGATCCCGCTTCCCAGCTTTCAGCAAGCGACCACGCACCTGCAGATCCTCGCGACTGCCATGGCGCACAACGGCGCTTCGCTTTTCGGGGTGGAGACCGTGGTCAAGGGAACCCAGATCGCATCGGTTCAAGGGAAGTGGGAGCCCTTGGAGATCGCCGGCGGATGCAGTGGGATCCGCTCGTTGATGGCGCTTTTGATGATCTCCGCCGCCTGGGCCTATGTGGCGAAGATCGCGCTTTGGAAAAAGGTGCTCCTGTTTCTCGCGGCTTTTCCGCTGGCGATTCTCGGGAACTCGCTGCGGGTGATTTCGATTTTTGTGATCGCCGAGTATGGCAATTCAAAGTGGGCCAGCACCACTTGGCATGATTGGTCAGGCCTGTTGTTGTTCTATCCATTTTCGTTGATCCTGCTGCTCGCGATCCATTCCCTTCTGGAAGGCGGCTTGCCATGGAAGAAAAGCCGGCAGCGGAAGATCACCCGCAGCGTGGTCAATCAAAAAACCGCCACTGAACTGCCATGAAATACCGCTTTTGGTTGCTACCCGTCATTTTTTCTGGGGCGCTGGGCTCGATCTATTTTCTCCCCAAGGCGGGTGAGGTGGCGGGCTCGGCGGTGAACATGGAATTACCCGGCGTGGTTTCCAATTGGCTGCTGAAGAATGTTCCTCCGAGTGAGGTGGAGATCAAAGTGCTGGGAGCGGATACCCAGTTCTCCAAAGCAATCTGCCAAAGCCCGCGCCCCGGGGAATTCACCATCGATGGCCTGCGGATTCCGGATGAACTCAACCTTTCCGTAGTCCTGTCGGGTTATGATTTGAACAACTCGATCCACCGTCCCGAACGATGCATGCCTGCGCAAGGTCACAACATCCTTTCCTCCAAGGACGTCGTCGTGAAGGTCTCTAACGGCCGGGAGTTCAAGGCAAAACGCTTGGTGTCGGTGCAGACCCTGGCCACCAAGGAGAAATCCATCGAGCTGAACTGCCTGACTTACTACTTTTTCGTCGGGAATGACCAAATCACCAATGATCATCTCGACCGCACGTTCATCGACATGAAGGACCGCCTGTTGCGGGGAATGGACCAGCGCTGGGCCTACGTCTCCACCTCGATGTGGTATGGTAATCTGCCATGGATCGAGGCGGGGATTTCCGAGGAGGAGGCTGACCGGAAACTGAAGGACTTCGTTGCAGGTTTCTCAGCAAGGCAGATCAACTGGGACAAGATCCTGCCCTAGTCGTTCAACCTCAAATCGGTGGGTAAGGAGCCACCCCGCTTTTGGGGTGCCGGCGCGTGAGTGGCGCTTGCAAGGCACGAAGTTCTTCGCGAGGACATCCCATCCGCTCCCACGACAAGAGGTGGCTCCGTACCTTTTTGTGGCAATCTGAATTTCGCACGACACCAGTCGGCTACTTGGGTGGCGTGGGGACGATCCTGGCGCCCTCGAGGAATTTGATCGTCTTGTCGAGGTAGGTGAGGTATTCGGTGCGTTGGGCGTTGGTGACACCAGTTGGCAAGTCGCCATGTGCGGTGGCACGGTTTTTCGCTTCAATGAACAGCGCCAATGCGTCCGACGGGCGGCGCTCAGTCCATGCCTGAACCGCCATTTTTCCTAACAAGGCGCCCGCGCGGTAATGAGCGGTCTGCCCGCCAAGGATGGTAACGGCGAAGTTATAGGTTCCCAAGGCGCGTTCATAGTCCTTCGTCTCTTCTACAGCGGCACCCAGGCTCTCATGAATCGCCACTCTCAGAGGTGCTCCCTTGTTAGGCATCTTTGCAGAAGCAGCTTCGATTTCACTCTGCGCTTGCCCTAGGGTAATAATCGACTTCGATGGATCACCGCCAAGGTATTCGCGCATTCCTTTTTGAAACAGGTGATTCGCAAAATGGTAATGTCCAGCGAAGAGACTCTCCATCCCCCCTTGGAGGTCGATGGATTTTCTGAATGAATCCTCGGCTTCCCGGTCGCGCTGTAAACCGCTGAGAAGTAGCGCTTCGTTCAAGGTGATCGCTGGATCATACGGGTGTAGAATCCGGGCTGTGCTATAGTCGAGGACAGCACGCTTGACTTCGTCGGTTTTCGACCAATCCTCTTCGGAATCTTTGGCGGCCTCGGTGTAGAGGGTCGCTCTCTCCTGATAGAACAAGGATTGTGGCCAGATCCGTATCGCTAATGAAAGGCCATCGATCCTCGCCGCGGAAGATGTCAGGAGGGTTTTGCTGAACATCGTTGGCCACAGGGCCATGGTGACTTGGGTTCCTTTCATTCCATAAAACCCAAGCGCTGCGAAACAAAGCACGGCGACACCGGTGACCAAGAGCTTCGAAGCGAGCTGACTTGCATTTTCCACACTAAGCTGCGACGAACTCCGCGCGGCTAAGCCGAAGAAAACCCCCAGTAGAATGGTTTGCGGAAAGATGTGGAAAACAAAGCTGAAATTTGATTGGGTGAAGACACCCAAAAATGCTGCCAGCCCACCAATCCGCCAAGCATTCGAGTTAGAGCGGTCGGCTGGATCCGATGCACAGGTTCTGACAATCGAGGTGATGATGATCGCGACTGAAAGAGTCAGCAGCAGCCCTACTCCAAGCAGCCCGTAGTCGGTCGTCGCTTGGAGCAGTTCGTTGTGCACGAGATCTGGTTTGGCCTGACCATACCCGTGGCTCGAGCTGTCCCAGAAACGATAGCACTCCCAGCTATAACTTCTACTTCCTCCGCCTCCCCAAGGGTGGAGGCCGATGCATGAAACCGCAATCCCCGCCATGTACAAGCGGATGTCGTTGTCCAATAAGCTGAGTGCATTATCGCTCCCGAACCTATATTGCTGTGCTCCTTGCCAACCCGTCAAAAGCAGGGCCACCACAGCAGCCCCGATGATCGGAATGGCAATGATCGCGCGGGCGAACCACCGGGAGTTCTGTCGCTTTGCGATGACGATGGCGATGATCGCCAAGGCTCCAAGCCCGATGCTTGCACCCAGAATTCCGCCGCGGGATCGTGAAATGAAAACGACGGCAAACCCGGCGATTACAAGTAGGCCGAAAAATATTCTTGTAGCGGTGGCGTGCTTTCCAAAAAGGACGGCTCCCGCAACAAGCAGGCTCGCTGCGATGACAAAGTTGGCTCCTTCATTGTAGTGACCATAAAATCCCGAGGGGAGTTTCACTCCTCTTGAATTGAAAATCGGCGTAAATTCGGGGTGGTAGAACTGGATCCCGGCGACGACAACGCTCGCCAGCAACAACAAGGCGAAGCCCCAGCTCAGAATACGTTCTGCGACCCCATTTCCCTCGATCGCCCGAATGACGAGGAACGAGGCAACTGCCGAAGCAAGAAGGAGGAGATCCGCCTGTCCGCACTCTGGAACGGGTGATACTGCGGCTCGCACTGCAAACCACCCTGCAGTCGCGACCGCGAGGGCGACCAGTCCAAGGGGAAGTGGGGCTTTTTTCCGCATCCAAATCAACGGAAGCGATGTCAGCGTCGCAAGGCTTAATGCGATCATTGCTGGCCCCCACGTCCAACTGCGTGTCTGTGGGCCGATCGTTACGGCAAGAACCAGCGCAAGGACGAGAAAAACGGATGAAATGACGGACATGACGTGAACTTGATAAGATTACGCCAAAAGTCAGACAGGAGGTCAATTCGCGCCTTTACCAAAAAGAACCGCGGGAATCGTCCGGAGCAGGATCTTGAAATCCAGCCACAGCGACCAGTTGTCGATGTATTTCAAGTCCATCGCCACCCAATCCTCGAAATTGCTGATCGAGTTCCGGCCTCCGGCCTGCCACTCACAGGTGATTCCCGGTTTGACGCTCAAGCGGCGGCGGTGTGAGAGTTCGCAAAATGCCTCCACCTCGTAAAGCGGCAACGGGCGCGGACCGACAAGGCTCATTTCCCCGGTCACCACATTGAGAAGTTGGGGGAGTTCATCGATGCTGTATTTGCGGAGAAACTCGCCGAATGGGAAAATTCGCGGATCGTTTTGAAGCTTGAAGACTGGACCTTCCATTTGGTTGCCATGCTCGGCCTTGATTTTTTCAAGCAGTTCTTCGGCGTTTGCCACCATGGTCCGGAATTTCCACATCCGGAACGGCTGGCCGTAGCGCCCGGCGCGCATTTGGGAAAAGAAGATCGGCGCCCCCGGGCTTTTGATCATGATGCCGATGGCGGCAAGCACCCATAGCGGCAAGGAGAGAAGGATGATCACCACCGCGGAAACACGATCGAAGATTTCCTTCACCATGAGCTCCCAGGAGAGTTCCGGCGTCGAGCGCAGGACCAGCATCGGCTTGCTGCCGATCACGTCGAACACCGGGCGGGCAATCTGCGACCGGATGAAAGATGCTGCGATCCACGCCTCCACTCCCTGCAACTCGCAGGCTTCCACCGCGCGCGCCACTTTTTCGAACTCGGTGTTTTTCGCGGAAAAGACCACCCGACTCACGGATTTTTCCTTGAGGATTGCAAAAAGCTCCACCACATCGCGCTTTCCAAGGTCGAAGTTGTCGACCACCTTCCAACTCGCGGTGATTTCAGGATCGAGTTCAGCGTAGAGCTCCTCCATTTCATGGCCGGACCCGGCGATGATGATTCGTTCCTTGCTCGCTTCATTCTCAATGCGCCGTCTCAACCACACGTAGGTGGCTCGGTCGCGGATGAACAGGAGGAAGAACACCAAGACAATCCCCAGGCCCAGAACGAGCCGGCGCGTGTCCATTTCTCTGGCGAAGACCGCAAAAACCCCCAAGATCAGAACAAGCACGGCGAGGGCCCGCAGAATCTGCCCCATGGAAGTGCTGGTGGCTTTGTGCCTGAGGTGATCGTAAAAATTGAAGCGCTCAAGGATCAAGGGGGTGAAGGGCACCGCGATGTAAAGAACCCAGTTCATGCTCGCCCAGAGACCCTCTTCTGGGTTACCGAGCCCCATCCACAGTCGAATCGTTCCGCCAAGCCAAAAGGCAAACCAGACCAAGAGCGCGTCGGAAAGCTGGAGAACTTGAAGGGTGAATGAATCTTTTCGGCTGATTGCCATGAGGGTGATCAGGGGCTACGTTGGGGTTAAGGCTGAACAGCGTGGAAAAGATCGCTGAAAATCAACGGTCTGCAATCCTAGATTGGCGTCCTTGGTCTAACTTGTTGCACCTTGGAATAAGAGCGTTGGGCGTGATGGCCTGAAAATTAGATTGGATTATCAGTTTCACCGTGTTTTTTCGCGTTCGGGATGCGATTCATGATTTTGATCGGCTGGTTTTTGCTTCTTACGGCGGCGGTCTGTTTTTTCTGGCAAAAACGCTTCGAGCGGGCGGGAGATTCTCCAGCTTGTCACCTTGGAGAGCTCCTACGCGACGTGCAACTGCCTGACGGAGCCGCCTGGGAGGGCTCGCCGCTTCACCCAGTGCTTCGATTGCGGGCCAGCCCGGGCCAGCCTGCGACCGTGGTTCGGCTGGCTTTACCAATCAGCCGTCCGGTGGACTTTTTGCACATTCGCTTCCGAGCTTGTGCCGATAACCTGGTTCCTGGGCGGGAGTTCTGGGAAGATGGCCGCTGCCTGATCGAGTGGCATGACCCCGAGGCGATTTCGAAGTGGGACAATGACCCGTTTTTTTCAGGGCAATACTACAAATCAAGCGGATCGACCGAAGTGGTCATGAAACCGGAGAAGCCGCCTGCGATCCCGGTTCTACGAATCGAAAACATCGGAGCCAGTGGTGACTTTCGGCTGGAGGCTTTTGAGGCGTCGGTCTTGAAGGAGCGCCCGCTTTGGAAGGTGATACGCTGGTTTCTGGTTGCTGGCTGGCTGGTATGGGCGGTCGCGTGGATCCGAGCCGCGCAGCAAGTCAGCTTGATTCGCTCACTCGCTGCCGCAGCCGTTTGGGTTCTCATGGCGATTTACTTCATCCTCCCGGGACCCTGGAGCGATGTAAGGTCTTTGGGAAGTTCATTTGAATTGGGGCCGGAAATTCTGGCTCCCACCCCGCCGATCACCCGCCAGAACATGACCGGGCCCCATCCGTCCGGACCCGCTTTGAATCCATCGGAAACAGTCCCATCGGTGGGGAAGGTTCCGCCCCGCGGTGACTTCGCCTTGAGGATCAAGCTGTATGTTCAACACGCCCGCCCGCTGCTGCATGTCCTTCTACTCCTTGTTCCGACCTTCATCATGGCTTGGTGGGTCGGAGCCCGACCGGCGACTTCGCTGGCGATCATTCTTTCCCTTACCATCGAGGCCGCTCAGCTGGCGTTCGGTTTCGGGTTTGATTGGATCGATGTTTTCGATCTCGCAAGCGATGGACTCGGGATTCTGTTAGGCTTGTGGTTGTGCCAGCGGCTGAAGAAATGCGACTGGGTCCCGCGACGCTTCGCCGCGTATGCCTGATGGCTCGTTCACGGGTGTCCTTCCCACTTTCCAAGGTGCCCTCGCCAGCCATCACGGATGGCGATGCCGATGAGCCACAAGCGGTTTGGTCCGTCAATCCGGCATGAAGCCAATGCGTAAGTCAACGCAACGGTGGCAGCCCGGGTATTTCCCACCTGCCTTCGCTTCAACCATACCATGTTACGAACCTTGTAGTAGAGCTTCCAGTCAGCGAGTCCGCGCTCGAAGAAAAAACTCTTCCCCAAAAATTGCCAATGCACCACGTCTGTGGGCCCTGGGTGATCCAGAACCGCCGCACGAATCGCCTCTTGAGGGCATCCCGCCTGCTCGATCCGCCAAGGGTAATCCTCATCCTCACCCCGGATGAACAAGTCTCCATGCACGGCTCCCACCACATCGCGAACCTGCCTGGGCAAAAGCGCCCCAGTCCAGGAAATCCGACTGCGTATCCGTGGTCCTTCCGGCAGTTCGGCTTCGCTCCAAACCAGCTTCCATCCACCCAATCCATCGGTGATCTGTAATGGCCATGTGAATTTTCCCGACCCTGGGTCGATTTGCAAGGGATGCCGCACCATGTTAGGATCCCATGGACCTTCCAACATCGCTTCCAGCGCCTTCTCGCGCGGCCAGGAATCATCATCCAGAATCCACACCGCATCGGCCCCTTGGGCGAACGCCTCATCCATCACCACCATCACGCCACCCGCATTTCCACGGTTCTCCGGCATCCGCCGCACCGTTAACTCAAATGGCAGATCCCGCAGATGTTCCAAACACGCCACGGTTTCATCCGTCGAAACATTATCCGCCACGATCACCCAATCTGGCGGCCGCGTCTGGCGTGCTAGGGCCCTGACACAATCCAAGGCGGTGGCCGCGCGGTTCATCGTCGCGAAGACGGCTGCGATTTTCAGTGATGAAGCCATGAGAGATCGTGGATAAGCGCGGCAGCTAGGTAGCGCGGGCTGGCTCAGCCCGCAAGCGGAAGGGAAGCCCAAGAAAAGAGCCGGAACGATTCACCTTGGATCATTCTTCCTCTCCCCATTCACATGCGGTTTGTGTCAAAACCGCGCCACCCAGGTAGCGCGGGCTGGCTCAGCCCGCAAGCGAATGAGAAGCCCAAGAAAAGAGCCGGAACGATTCACCTTGGATCATCCTTCCTCTCTCCATTCACATGCGGTTTGTGTCAAAACCGCTCCACCCAGGTAGCGCGGGCTGGCTCAGCCCGCATGCGGAAGGGAAGCCCAAGAAAAGCCGGAACGATTCACCTTGGATCATTCTTCCTCTCCCCATTCACATGCGGTTTGTGTCAAAACCGCGCCACCCAGGTAGCGCGGGCTGGCTCAGCCCGCAAGCGAATGAGAAGCCCAAGAAAAGAGCCGGAACGATTCACCTTGGATCATCCTTCCTCTCTCCATTCACATGCGGTTTGTGTCAAAACCGCGCTACCTTTTCATCCGTTTCCACACCCTTGCCACGAGCCACAAAACCCCATCCATCAAACCATTTAGATACGGATCATCGAACAATGTGATCCCATACGCCCGTCGAATCGCCCGCGATTCGACATGTTGCTTCTCTGCCGCGAGGATCACCTCGATATCCCGCGTTTTCCCAAGGTGCCGTTGCGAGGCATTGTCCCCATGAATCCGGAAATCTGCGATGCTGATCGGTATGTGCTCGAAGCGTTTGCCCGCTGCATCCAAGCGCGCATAAAACTCACCATCCATCACATACCTGAAATCCTCCCGCAGCCGATGTCCTTCTTTCAGCACCGTCCTCCGCCGATAAAACGCTGCCGTGGATCCGACAAAACAATGATGATGGACATGCACGAACTTCGACCACCCGGGCGCCTTCACTCGTCGCAAGAAGGATCCTTCTGCATCGATAAAATCCCAATCCCCATAAGCCACATCGGCATCCGATTGATTCAGCATCTTCAATACCTCCGCAAGTACCCCAGGCTTCACTCGGTCATCGGCATTCAGCCAGATCACCCAGTCGCCCTTGGCCCGGTCAAAGCCCTTGTTGATCGCATCTGACATTCCCTTGTCTGGCCCTTGTGACCACCGGACATGAGGGAAACGCGACGCTACTTCCGCACTATCGTCGGTGGATCCTCCATCGATGACAAAATGCTCGAAGGTGATTCCGGTTTGCCCGGCCACGCTCTTCAGGCATTCGCCCAGAAAGCGCCCATAGTTGAGCGAGGGGGTAATGATCGTGAAGTCCATGGCTGGGTAAAAGCTGAGATGCCGAAAGAAGAGAAAGACCGGTAGCGCGGGCTGGCTCAGCCCGCAAGCGGAAGAAATGCCCAAGAAGGG
>CALMKO010000043.1 GCA_937867415.1 uncultured Verrucomicrobiota bacterium
TCGCGCTGTTGTTCCATGGCGGCCTTTTGAGCTTCGCGTGCTTGTTCCTGCTGTTGTTCGCGGGCGCGCTCCAGCTGTTGCTCGCGCTGTTGTTCCATGGCGGCCTTTTGAGCTTCGCGTGCTTGTTCCTGCTGTTTCTCTTCCGCCGCTTTCTCCGTAGCGCGAGTAGCATCTTGCTCCGCCTGCTTCTCGGTTTGCATCCGCAGGGCCTGCTTTTTCTCATCACGATCGGCAGCCGCCTTTTGAGCCTCACGTTCCTGTAGCGCTTGTTCTTCCATTTTCAACTGCTGGGCCTGCTCGCGTTGTTGCTCCATGGCAGCTTTTTGAGCCTCACGAGCTTGTTCACGCTGCTGCTCGCGAGCTGCCTTTTGAAGATCCTGGGCAGAGTCGGCTGGATCCGGAGCTTCGGCTTTCTCTGGCGGGGCCAGTTCTTCCGGATTCTGATTCATCGTTTCCTTTTCCGCCTTTTCCGCCTTTTCCGCAGGGGCGACAGGAGTGCCTTCCGGCTTTACCCGGGGCTCTTCTTGCGTGGCTACCATCGCTTCCTTGTCGGCAGCAGGAGGTGTATCGACCTGCTCCTTGGCCACTTCATTTTTGGCTTGGGCAAGCTCTTCTTGTTTGCGCGCCGCAGCATCCCGCCGGGCTTGACGGAGAGCATCTACCCCAACTTCTTTTTTCTCACCCTCAGCTTCTTCCCGTGGACCCTCTCTGCGTTGCCCACCTTCTCTCGGCGCTTGGACGGCAGTGTCAGCAGCAGGCTTTTCCACATCCCGTATGGGTGCGGCTTCTTGCGCTGCATCACGAACAGGCCCGGTCTCTGGAAGTTCAGCCACTTTGGCGTCATCCCCTGCTGGAGCTGACGTCGCAGCCTTGTCGACCGGCACCGGGATCACAGGAGTCTTGGCGAGATCCTGTTGTTCCTCGTGACGCTCGCGCTCGTCGGCCAGACGGCGATTTTCTTGCAAGCGTTCGTTGCGCTTTTCCTCAAACTTTTCAGCCCCCCCCAGTTCTGCGATCGATTGCTCGGCCTTCTTCAAGGACTCGGCGCGTTTGTTACGAAACTGCTCGGTGACCTCCCTGTCGAGGGCTTGCTCACGCTCCATGGTCACCGCTTCCAGCCGGCCCCTGACACGTCGCGGCCTGAGCCCGTCATTCCAGGCAGCGTCCATGTTAGGCGCTGCAATTCTGAGGCGATCCCCCTCAATGCGTGGGCGCATCCCCAAGGGATCCCGTCCGATCTGCGGATGTTGGTCCACGTCGAGGCGATAGAACGGAATGGTGCGACCGACGCGTTCGTTGAGGTCGCGATAGCGGGGACCACCGCAGATCACCGCATTGTTCCAGGTATGGATGGAGGTGATGTTGGTGGTGTGCTGAATGATCGTGATGTTGTTTCTAACTGGCAAACAATGGCGCTGGAGCGGCCCCCCGAAGTTCCTTGTTTCGACAAAGTTAAACCACAAAGGACTGATGCCAAACTGCACATCGACATTTTGATCCCAGCGGCGGCCGCGGAAGGCGAGGGTTTCAGGAGGGAGCGGAGCCCAGCCGATGTGGCTTCGATTTTCCCGCCATGAGACCCAACAGGGAGCCCACTCAGTGCCGGGGACCCAGATCCACCCCCGGCCACGCAGGAGAGCCCAGCGACCGTAGTGATAGGTGGCCCAGCCAAAGGATTCGTCCGAGATCCAGGTCCAGCCGCGATCGCTGCACGCCCAGCGGCCGCGGGAGTAGGGACGCCAGTTGACATCTCTCACCACGGCTGGTTGCCAGACATAACCGTAGTCCGCCGTTTCAAACCATGAGCCGTAGGACGAAAGTGAATCGTAAAACATCCCGTAATCCCCCACGGGGGCGCGCTGTTGCCGCTGGACAAAGGGCAAGGCCTCGCGACCTGCTAGATCACGATCTCGCTCGCTGAGCCGTTGATCGCGGGCTTGGAGATCGCTTTGCTTTTCCTCGACCGCTGATTCCAACTGCTCAAGCTTTCCTTCGCGTTTCGCCAAGGCCTCCTCGCGGTCGCGGAGGGCTTGGTCGCGCGCCGCCACGGCGGCACCCTGGCGGCTTTCCAGGTCCGCACGGGCGGCTTCGATTTCCGCCCGCTCGCGCTCGATAGCGTCGCGCTCCGAGGCGAGTTTTTGATCTTCGATCTGCCGTTCGAGGTCGCGCTGTCGCTGCTCGGCCTCCTGATTTTTTCGTTCCAGTTCGGCGATTTTCTTTGCCACGTCCGGCGATGATCGATCGCACCCTGAGGCAGAAAAAAGAACCACTGCGGTGAGCGGGAGCAAGTAGGAGTTTTTCATGAATTTAAGCAAGGCTGGCAGGTTCGACGCAGATCGTCCGGAAACATTCAAAAAATGATTCTCAGCGGGATGGGGGAATGACGACCTCGAAGATGACGCGCGCCTGGGCATTGCGGCCGCTGGGGAGCTCGCGACGGGTCACGCGGGTCTCCAAGAGCTGTTCGATCATACGCAGCTCCATGGTGACCGCCCTGGGATAAGCCTCGAAAACCCGTTGTAATGGATTATGAAGCTCCTCGATGTGAAGCAGTGTCTCTGAGACGATCTTGAAGTTACAATGGCAGCCTTCTTTTTCCCGCAGGGAGAAAAGTGTGCCGGCCTTTTCTTCGAAGGCCTTCATGTGGCCGATGAGCGGTTCCCAACGGTCCTGCTGATTTTGGAAATGCTGGAAAAGCAGTTTTTCGGGACCGCTCTCGCCAAGCAGGTGCTTGAGCTCATCCAAGAGCTTGAGGGTGAAGCCGAGGCCGGCTTGCGGGAACAGCGCGTCGGCCTTGGCGCTGAGGCTGTAGAAGACCTCCGGTCGCCCGACCGCCGTCCGCGGCACCCGGGTGCGGTCGAGATAGCCGATCTTTTTCAGTTCCTCACAATGTTGTTTGACCGCCATGTAGCTGGCATCCACCCGGCGCGCGAGGTCGCTGACAGGCAGTCCTCCCGCACGCTTGAGTTCCAGGAACACCGCTCGCCATTGGGGTTTGATGAGATCGTTAAAAACAGGAAGTAGCATGGGCTGCTGAGGAAGTCTTGGCATTTCAGGACCAGGGCGCAATCTGCAATTCACTCCGGCGTGCGAGGAAGAAAATCGCCCTCACTGCGGAAATTCGCAGAAACTTCTCGATTGTCCGCCTGCATTTGTTTCTACATCCCCCCTCATGTCCGCACGCACCGGAATCCTTCTCGTTGTCTCGGGTCCTTCCGGGTCTGGAAAAACCACGCTTTGCCGCCAGTTGGCGGATTCGGGCGAGGCCCACTACTCGATTTCCTGCACCACCCGCGGACCTCGTCCGGGTGAGATGCACGGCAAGGACTACCATTTTCTAAGCGAGGAGGATTTCCAAACACGCCTCCGTGCCGGGGAGTTTCTCGAACACGCCGTGGTGCATGGAAATCTCTACGGATCGCTGAAATCTGAGGTGATTTCATTCCTCCAGGCGGGGACCGACGTGGTGATGGACATCGATGTGCAAGGAGCCGATCAAATCCGGAGTTGCCCGGATCCGGAGATTCAGTGCGCGGTGGTGGACCTGTTCGTGATGCCGCCGAGCGAGGAGGAACTGCACGCCCGGCTTGCCGGCCGCGGCACCGACAGCACGGAGACCGTGGCTCTACGGATGACCAACGCTCTTGAGGAGATGAGTCACTGGCACCGCTACGGGTATTGTCTCCTGTCGTCGTCAAAAGCGCAGGACTACCAGCAGTTCCAAGCGCTTGTCACTGCCGAACGGCTTCGCGTTTCGAGGATGAAACGGATTTAAGCGCGACTCCTTCTTCGCGCTTGCATCTCATGGCGGATCATCGATTCTCCTGCCCCCATGAGTCGTTTAGAAGGAAAAGTTCTCGTCGCACAGGGTGGTGGCCCCACACCTGTAATCAATCAAAGCATCGTCGGCGTCGCCCTCGAAGCCCGTAAATTTTCTCAGGTAACCTCGATTTACGGTGCCGTCCATGGCGTCCGCGGGATCATCAACGAGGACTTCGTCGATCTCACCCGGGAAACGACGCATAATCTGGAGCAAGTTGCCGGAACCCCGTCCTCGGGCCTGCTTTCCACCCGTGACAAGCCTGATGAGGAGTATTGCGCACGGATGTTCAAGGTCATGCAAGCCCACGACATCCGCTACTTTTTCTACGTCGGCGGGAACGATTCTTCCGACACCGTGCGCATCGTCAACGAACAGGCCAAAGAAGCAAACTACGAGCTGCGTGCGATCCACATTCCAAAGACGATCGATAACGATCTTGAGGAAAACGATCACTGCCCGGGCTTCGGTTCGGCCGCCCGCTTCGTCGCCCAGGCTTTTTCCGGGGTGAACCTGGACAACCGCGCGCTGCAGGGCGTCTACATCGGTGTGGTGATGGGACGCCATGCAGGATTCCTCACTGCGGCTTCTTCGCTTGCCCAGAAATACTTCGATGACGGTCCGCACCTCGTGTATGTGCCGGAGCGCCATTTCGTGATGGACAAATTCCTAGCCGACGTGGATCGCGTTTACCAAAAGCACGGTCTGTGCACCATCGCAGTCTCCGAAGGCATCTCGGATCCGGACAATACGCCGATGATCGTGAAGCTGCTGGGCGTGGAGGAGCGGGATTCCCACGGGAACGTCCAGCTTTCCGGCACCGGGGCACTGGGTGACCTCCTTTCCAACGAGATTCGCAAAGGTCTCGGAATCAAGCGCGTGCGCTCGGACACCTTCGGCTACCTGCAACGTTCGTTCATGGGCATCCAGTCGGACCGCGACGCCCGCGAAGCCCGCGAGGTCGGCGAAAAAGCCGTGCAATACGCCATGTGGGACAATGTCGATGGCTCCGTGGCGATCAAACGTCCGGTGCTGAACTACAGCGTGGATTACGAACTCGTGGACATTACGAAAGTTGCAGGAAAGACCCGCCATATGCCCGACGACTTCATCAATGCGGACGGTAACGGCGTTACGGAGGCATTCAAGAACTACTGTCGCCCGCTGCTAGGCTCGGACTTACCTGAACCGCACCGCCTCCGCGCACCCAAGGTGACACGGATTTTACAGAAGTAAATCCGGCTGATCTCAGTCCATCTCGAGCCGATAGCGCGGGATGGACGGATCAATTTCCCGACTCCAGGCGTCGATCCCGCCACGCAGGCCGTAAGTTTCCTTAAGCCCGTGGCCGCGAAACCACGCCACTTGATCGAGCACGTTTTTTCCGCTGTGGTCGAAGAGGAGCAGGCGCGCGCTTGAATCCCCCGCAAACAACTGCTGCTGAAGCTCTTGGGTGAAAAATTCCGAATTCGGAAGAACCACAGCTTCGTGCTCCTCGCGTGTCCGCAGGTCGATCATTCTCAGTCCGGGAAGCGCCGCACGAGCGACGGTAGGCTCCATGAGCATCGCCTCGTCGTGAGCATGACTTGCGAGAAGATGCTGCAGCATTTCATCCACTGGAATCTCCGAGCGCTCACAAAGAGCAGCCAGCGTTTCATCGTTGGAGAATGCGCAGCTTTGACACCCACCCAGATGGTAGCGTGCGAAGATGGCGCGTTTCGCACCGGGCAAGGTATCCAGGACTTCGCCCATCGGCGAGTGTGGTGAAAGTTCGGTCGGGAGCATGGATCGATATGGAAAAACAAAGCGGTCAGCGAAGGCTGAGCACGTCACTGCGGCGGTTGTTGCCAGGCGAGATGTCATCAACAGGCATGCCCAGGGTCAGGACCGAGCTCACTTCTATCAATTTCCCGCACGGCAGATCACCCAAGCGAACTGGGATGGAAAAGGTCTCGATGCCGCCCGGGGCGATCATCGTCGCATTGAACTGCCAGACCCCAAAAGGCGTCCGAGTCTCTAACAGCGTATTAATCAGTGGAGATGTTCCCCGGTTTTGGATGCTCACCTGGATCACGCCCCCCTGCCCCGCCCGCTCCGAAGCCAGAAGCGTATGATGGGTGATGGCGGCGTCGACGATGCCGGGTAAGCCTCGACTCATGATCCGTCCGAGATCGATGATGCCAACGCCATATTCGGAGTCCGGCCCGGGGATACCGGCTTCATTGGAGTATTTCATGACGATCTCCGCCGCTGCACGTGCGGTCATTTTCAAGCCGCTTCCGTGGGACATGGTGGCAGCGATGGCCCCGGCAACGATGGGCGCACTTGCTGAAGTTCCACTGATGGAAGCGTAGCGATCGCCCGGCCACACCGTATTGATCAAGTAACCCGGAGCGGTGACGGATAGGTAAGTGCCGTAATTGGAAAAGTCCAAATGTTCCCCACGTGCGTCCACAGCCCCCACGCTGATCACGCTCGGATAGGCGGCTGGATAACTGGCATCCGCCTGCTCGGAATTCCCGGAGGCGGCGACGATAACCACCCCCCGTGCATCCGCATAACGAACCGCCTCTTGGATGAGTGGATTATCCTCATGGGTGCCCATGGAAATATTGATAATCTGTGCCCCTGCTTCGACCGCCGCCAGGATCCCCGCCGCCAGTGCGAATGAATCCGCCTGACCCGACTCATCCCCCACGCGGATCGAGATGATTTCCGCCGCTGGTGCCACGCCAGGCGCCGCCGGATCATTGCTTGCAATCAACGACGCCACTGCGGTTCCGTGCCCATGGGTTTTTGCCAGATCAGAAGGAAATGGAGTGATCGCGATGGAGCGGGAAACTCCCGGCAGTGCCGCAACCGGAACCACGCCTGTATCCAGCACGGCTACTTTCACGCCAGCTCCCCAGCTTGAATGGTCTGCGGTGACGCCCAACCAGGAGAGCAGACCATCATCGAACCCCACCACCCCTTCCTGCCGCGGCAGACCCAGATGATTCGGTGTCGGCACCACCTTAGGTAGAGCCTCGTAGGCGATGATCTCCTCACCTGCGAGGAGATCCGAAAAATCCGCCCAATCGTCATACCTGAGCCGCACCGCCTTGAGCGGATCCAGTTGATCGACCAGCCGCACCGGGCTGCTTCGCAGGCTGCCGAGCAGTTTTGCATATGAATCATCCGACGGAAAACGCAAAATCACCTCACCCGGCGTGAGACTTCCGAACATCTCCACCGTGGTGCCGTCTTGGAACTCATCCCGCACTGGCCGGCTTCCGCTTAACTCCGGCGCACGACGGGAAACCGCCGCTCCTCCCTGGACATGCCCGGACGAAGGGTGCTGCGCCTCGGTTTTTTTCAAATCCCTCACCACCCACCAGCCAAAAAGACCGCAGAACAGCAGAATCAGAATCGATAAAAGATGACGAAAATTTCTCTTCATGGCCCATTCCAAGCCGATGAGGCCCTCCATGGATTGAACCGTAAATCAAATTGCCTTCGCTTGCAATTTTTTCAACCGCTCAATCCCGCAGACCTCACACGGCTTGATCATTCATAAAAACGTATCTTTTGGAAAGACTCAATTTTAAAATCGAGCCATCCGATGCACGCCGCCACGGTCACGGCCGCCTCAAAAATCGAAAAACGCCTGCGGACTCTCCACCAACTCCGCCGCAACTGCCATCCCCTCACCCATCCCTGCCGCAGAAAATCGAATCAAACGGCCGAGCGTCACCTCCATGGCGGACGCAGCGGACGAGCCTGCGGGCAGTTTTTGCACCGAATCATAATTGGACAACATGTGAATCATTCCACCACTCACAAAATGGATTCTCCACGCCAAATCCTCACCCGAAAGGGTTGGTAATACCTTTCCAAACGCTTTTTTAAAACGATCGTTCGTTTTAGCCAGCAACCCCTCGACCGATGAAGGCATACCCTCGCCAGCTTGAGCAAAAATTCGCCCAATCAGCTTATAAAACAAACGTTCGCTTAAGTCGGATTTTCTCAACTGCCCCAACAGAGGACGAAGCATCGCCTCGATGATTTCCTCCAAAGGAGGAGTCTTCCCAGCCCAGCGCTTCTCCACTGCGTCGAGTCGGGCAAGACGTTCTTCGCAGACCGGAACGAGATGTCGCACGACCACCATGGCGATCAGTCCATCACGGCTTCCGAAATGGTAATTGATCGCCGCCACATTAGCCTTGGCAGCCTGAGTGATATCGCGCACGGAGACCGCCTCGAAGCCCTTTTCGGCGAATAATTCCTCAGCAACATCGAGTAGTTTTCGCTTGGGCCCAGATTGAGGAAAAGGAACTTCATGCATGTGTTTGAAACGATCCAAGCTCCTGAAACGCCAATGTCAAACGTACGATTCAAATGATCAAAAATTTCGTGAAATGTGCCGCTTTGAACTGGATGTCAAAGTTAAGTAAAGCGAATCAACATGCAGGCCTTGACCGCGCGGAGAGAGAGTATCCGGATGGTGACATTGCCCCTTGACCAGAAGACAAGGCGCCCCAAGTTCTTGGATGTCGCGCACCGTTTTATTGATTGGAGGGAATTCCGGGATTGGCCTCGCCACCGCACGCTTGCTCAAGGCGCAGGGGATTCATGTCTTGGCCGCGGCGAGGAGCGGTGGAGCTCTGGAGGAGCTGGGAATCCCGGTTCAAGCTTTTGACGCATTACACCCGACCGCCCTCACCTTGCCTCCTGTGCTCGACGGGCTGGTTTATCTTCCCGGGAGCATCACCCTGAAGCCATTCAATCGGCTGAGCGCCGAGGATTTCCTCAACGACTTCCAGGTGAACTGCCTGGGAGCGGTCGCCGCCATCCAGTCGGCGCTGCCCGCGCTGAAAGCGGCTCCTAGTGCATCGATCGTGCTTTTTTCCACCATCGCGGTGGCGCAGGGCCTTTCCTTTCACGCATCCATCGCCGCAGCCAAAGGAGCGGTCGAGGGGCTTGCGCGCTCACTCGCTGCGGAACTCGCGCCGAAAATCCGGGTGAATGGCATCGCACCATCTCTCACCGACACCCCGCTGGCCGGCACTCTTCTCAATACAGACGCGAAAAAAGAAGCCTCGGCGAAGCGCCACCCCTTGCAACTTGTCGGCGAGCCGGACGACGTGGCGCAGATGGTCTCGTTTCTCCTTTCCGACGCCTCAAAATTCCTGACCGGCCAGATCCTACGTCCTGATGGCGGCCTCTCCTCGGTGCGGACTTTCTAACCATGGAAACCATCACGCTTTCCGACATCGAGGAAATGGAGCTGCTCGCGCGGGTTCAGTTCGCCACCTCACTGCCCGGGGCCAAGCCCATCAGCCTGATCGGCACGATCGGCTCCGAGGGGACGACCAACCTTGCGCCCTTTTCCAGCGTCGTGCACCTGGGATCCTCTCCCTGTCTTCTGGGAATGGTCAGCCGGCCGGACTCCGTGAACCGTCACACCGCTGCAAACATTCTGGCGACGGGCTGCTGGACGATCAATCACCTGCACCCGCAGATCCTCCCTGCCGCGCATCAATGCTCGGCGCGCTACCCGCAGGAGACATCCGAGTTCGACGCGGTCGGCTTGAGTCCGCTTTTCCACGATGGCTTCGCAGCGCCGTTCGTCTCCGAATCCTTGTTCCGCATCGGGCTTGAGCTGCTAGAGATGATTCCTATTCCAGCCAATGGAACCCAGCTGATCATCGGAAAAGTCGTGCTCGTCCAAGTGCCTAGCGCTTTCCGGCACGACCATGGCGGCATCGATCTTGTCGGCTTGGACTGCCTCGCCTCCACAGCGCTTGATACCTATTTTCAACTCCGGGCACCCGTGCGGATGAGCTACGCAAAACCCGGGGTCTCACCCACCCGAATCTGACCGACCGATGCTTGAAGCCACCCTCGTTTTCCCCCACCAGCTCTTTGAAACACACCCAGGGATGTCCGAATCGAGGCCGGTGTGGCTGATCGAGGATCCTTTGTTTTTTGGTAACGACCCGCACTGGCCGAGCCGGATGCATGTGCAAAAACTGGTCCTGCATCGCGCCTCGATGAAGGCCTACGCTTGCGAGCTCGAAGCAGCCGGGCTGGGCGTGCACTACCTCGATCTCCCGGACGGATCCACCACGGACAGCGCGGAATTGCTCGATCAGCATCTCCCGAAAACGATCCAGACCTTCCACATCGCCGATCCTGCCGATCATCTGATTCTCAAGCGGGTCAGACGTTTCGTGGAAAAACGTCGCGCAAGCCTCGTCATCCATGAATCGCCCAACTTCATCAGCCCCCCGCAGTTTCTTGAGACCCATCTCGCCACGAAGAAAAAGCCGTTTATGGCCAAGTTCTATGAAAACCAGCGCAAACGGATGGCTCTCCTCCTGGATCCGGAAGGCGGACCTCTGGGTGGCAAGTGGTCGTTCGATACCGAGAACCGTGCCAAGTTGCCCAAAGGACACGCTCCACCGCGCGAACCAAGAAGCCGGTCGAACTCCCTCATCCAAGAAGCCACCGCCTACATTCACCAAAAGTTCCCCAACCCGCTCGGAGACACCGCAGCATTCCGGTGGCCTGTCACCCGGCAGGAGTCAGAAGCCTGGCTGGAGCAGTTCATCGACGAACGCCTGGCCGACTTCGGCCTCTATGAAGACGCGATCTCCACCGAGCACTCCTATATCTATCACGCAGCCATCACGCCAATGCTCAACACAGGATTGTTAGATCCGCAGCAAGTGATTGACCGCGTGGTTTCCAAAGCCGCCCGGGCGGACATCCCCATGAATTCCCTGGAGGGCTTCATCCGGCAAGTGATCGGCTGGCGCGAGTTCATGCATGGGATCTATCAGCACCGCGGAACCGAGATCCGCAATGGGAATTTCTGGAATTTCGACAGGCCGCTGCCCCGGGCGTTCTATGACGGGACGACAGGCATTCCTCCGGTCGACCGCGTGATCAAGCAGCTGCTGCGAGACGGATACTGCCACCACATCGAGCGGCTGATGGTGCTCGGGAACTTCATGCTGCTGTGCCGCATCAAGCCAGACGAGGTTTACCGCTGGTTCATGGAATTGTTTGTGGATTCTTACGACTGGGTGATGGTTCCAAACGTTTATGGCATGTCCCAGTTCGCCGATGGAGGAACCTTCACGACCAAGCCCTATATCTCGGGATCCAACTATGTTTTGAAGATGTCCAATGAATCCAAAGGGCCCTGGTGTGCGGTTTGGGATGGACTTTTCTGGTCCTTCATCGGCGATTACGCGCCATTTTTCCACAGAAATCCCCGGCTTTCCATGATGATACGGAATTGGGAGAAACAATCCCCGGGCAAGCAGGAGGGGCACCGCCAGGCGGCCGATGCATTTCTCGCATCCCTCACGCAATAGCCTCGCACCTGACCCGCCCCACCGATCCACCCCGGATCAATCCGCTAGATGAAATAGGTGTCATCATGAGAATAGGGCGGGGCGCAACAGCAGAGAAACTGCATGTCTTGCAACGCTCGGAGCTGGTGCCACGCGCCGGCTGGAATCAAAATCGCATCGCCTGGACCAACCTCCCGCTCGTCACCGTCGATCTCCATCAGCCCCCGCCCCTTGAGCAGGTAGTAAAACTCCTCGCTTACCTTGTGATAGTGGCGCTGCGTCTCCACCCCCGCAGGCAAGGTGGCCTCGGCCAGGCTTTGCAAAAGGACCGGAGCATTGGATCGATCTAACAAACTCCGGATCGTGGACCCGTCCTTCGTGGTGAATGGCGTCTGAGCGTCCCGCTTGCGAATTTCCATGAGGAAATCCAAGCAGGCCGCGACCCAGCGCGCAACTCAAGGATCGCAGGGATTTCTCACAATGCGGCTTCCGGCTCAGGCGGGTGAGTCGTGATGGAGCCGTCTTTGATGATCAACGTGCGATCTCCGACCCTTGCGAGACTTTGGTCGTGGGTCACCACCACCAAGGTCACCGCGTGTTCGGTGGCCAGATCCAGCAGGATCTTCATGATTTCCGCACTGTTTGAGGAATCAAGGTTGCCGGTCGGCTCGTCGGCAAAGAGGACCATGGGCTCGTTGACGATGGCCCGGGCGATCGCGACGCGTTGTTGCTCCCCGCCCGATAATTCAGCGGGAAGATGGTCCGAGCGATCCCTCAGGCCCACCCTCTCGAGCGCCTTCAGAGCGAGAGCAGTGCTGTCCTTTCCAGAAATCGCACCGGGGACAGCGACGTTTTCAAGTGCGGTCAGTTCTGGCAGGAGATGGTAGTTTTGAAAAACATAGCCAATGCTCTTGTTCCGAAATCGCGCCTGTTCGCGACGGTCCAAGGTGTAAATATCCGTGCCGGCGATGAGAACCCGGCCTTTTTCAGGCGTTTCCAGGCCGGCCAGAGTGTAAAGCAGGGTGGTTTTCCCCGCCCCACTCGGGCCACACAGGAAAATCTTCTCGCCCCGCCGGATTTGCAGGTTGATCCCGTGCAGCACTTCAATGGACTTCCGCCCAATCCGGTAGCTGCGGTGGAGGTCGTTCGTTTCAATCATCAAATCGGACACGCAGGGACTCTCTGCGATCCCACCGGCATAGGCAAGCCTTCGAAACCCCCGATGAAGAGGTGAAGCAAGTCCCGAGGCCAATCGCTCAGAAATCTCAGTATAGAATTGAACTCCGTGGATCTTCTGATTACTTTTCTGAATCCGAACGTCTCGGACCAACGAACACAGGGATGTAAACCATCCTTATCAACCTTATGTCATACGATTCCGACAGCAGCATGAAGATCTACCTGAGGGAGATTGCAAAGACTCCTCTTCTCACCGTTCAGGAAGAAAATGACCTTGCCGAGCGCATCCGGAACGGTGACGAAAAGGCACGCGAGCAAATGATCAAGGCCAACCTCCGACTGGTGGTGAAGATCGCCCATGATTATTCAGGCTACGGCTTGTCGCTCAGCGATCTCATTTCAGAAGGAAACATCGGCCTCATGAATGCCGTGGAGCGTTTCGACCCGGAAAAAGGCGGCAAGCTCTCAACATACGGGGCTTGGTGGATCAAGCAGTCGATCAAGAGAGCTCTTGCAAACCAGTCCAAGACCATCCGTCTTCCCATTCACATGGTGGACAAGATTGCCAGAATGAGGAGGATCGCATCAACGCTTGCTGAAGATCTGGGTCGCGAGCCCACCGACGATGAACTCGCCGCTGAGCTTGGGCTCCCGCGCCAGAAGATCGCCATGCTCAAGCAGGCCGCCCAGCGTCCAGCCTCCTTGGATGCCCCGATCAACGAGGGTGAAGCCACTGAGTATGGAGAAATCATCAGTGATGAAGCAGCATCCGATCCACTGGAGATGCTCACAGACAAGAATCTCCAGGATCAAATCGGTGGACTCCTCTCGATTCTCAATGAGCGCGAGCGCAAGATCATCGACGAGCGCTTCGGCCTCAATGGCCTCAAGCCAATGCTGCTCGAGGATGTGGGGCGCGAATTCGGGGTATCTCGCGAGCGAATCCGCCAGCTCCAGAACTCGGCATTGGCCAAAATGCGCAAGGCTCTCCTCAAGAAAGACAAACCAGCTCCCCAGCCCTACCGCAGCGGCATGGCGGAGGCTTGATTGGCCCTTCTTCCAAGTCTGCCAGCTGAAGGAATCTTGGCGGGAATCCTCCGTCATGGTGCTTCCCCACTGACATCGTCGGGCATTTTACGCCTGATTCACAAGCAGGGGCGGGCTCCGCTCCGTCCTGGCGTCGTGTAAAACTCAAACCGGCGGACAAGGGAGGGAACAACGGCATTCTTGTCGTTGACTCGAATGGCTGGCCTTTGCGGAGTGCTTCGCGCATTTCGAGGGCCGTGCATGCACGAGCGCCACACGAGTGCAGTGCCTCCTTGCCCGCCAATTTGAGTTTTACACGGTACTAGTCGTTCAAAAAACGGTGCTCCACGGCATACTTCATCCCGAGATCCAACAAGGAAGCCGCATCATTTCCCAACTGGGCTCCCACGATTTCGTATTCCCGTTTCAGGTTGGTATGGATCAGGTAGGGATTATCCGTATTGATACAAAAGGGAATTTGTTCCTTGGCCAGTTCCCGCACGAAGCGCCCCATGCACGCGTAGTCAGGGATCACCCGGGTGACCAGATTCACCGTGGGACACAACTCAAGGCAGATCGAATCCTCCCGCAGCAAACTGACAAGCGCCTCCTTGGTTTTTCCCTTGGCATTGCGCAGCTCGATGCCGTGACCAATCCGGTCCGGATGGATCGCCTCAATGACCCGCAACATCCCCTCCGGCCCTGTCGCTTCGCTTTCACCGACATGATAGGTGATCTTCAGCCCCGCCTGGCGCGCCTTTTCCATCATCACCGCCACCTCGCTCATCCAAGGCTTGCTCATTTCCAAAGCCCGGGACTCCGGCCCGGCCATGTCGATGCCTACCACCCCGTTCGCGCCATTCAAGGCCCCGCGGCTGCGCCACTTGATCGCCGCATCGATGATCTGCCAGTTTGACTCTAACGACAAATCCCTGCCCAGTGAGAGAATGATACCCGTGGCCACACCGTAGTGGAGGGAAGCTCGCTCAAGCCCCTGCATCACCGCGAGGATGATCGCGTCCATGGTATGCAAGCCATGCCGCACCCGCTTGTGGGGATTAAAGCGCAACTCCAACTCTTGAATCTCCGCACGGCGGTAGGCTTTTGCCACCACCTGATAGGCGGACACACTCGCCGCAGAAGGCGAGGACTGGATTTCCTCGGTCACCTGGAAATAACGCCCCAGAAAATCATCCAGCGACTTCACCTCGTCATGCCGAGCGGTGAGCGATGAATGGAAGGTCGCGAAGTCGATGAACTCCGTTTTCAAACCATTGTCACAGAGGATCTCCCACAGCACCGATGATGGGACCGCGCCTCCGAGGTGGATATGTTGTTCATGCATGATGGAGAATGATCACTAAATCATGAAGGATTTGGCAATACATCGGTGAATCCGTGAATCACCCGACGAATAAACCGACGATCGCCGCGCTTGTGAGATTGGAAAAGGTTCCGGCCAGTACCGCCTTCAAGCCGAGCTGCGCGATCTCCCCCCGGCGGGTCGGGGCCATCGACCCGAGCCCGCCCAGCAGAATCGCGATCGACGACAAGTTGGCAAATCCGCACAAGGCCACCGCGCACACCGCTTGCGTCCGCGGTGACATGGCCTCCCGCCACTCCGCGTATTGGCCATAGGCGACGAACTCGTTGAGCACCAGCTTTTGGCCGATCAAGCTGCCGCCGCGCATCGCGTCCGACCACGGCACGCCCACCAGCCATGCCACCGGTGAGAAAAGCCAGCCTAGGATTTCCTGCAAGCTCAGGGTCCCGTGGCCGAACCACGCCCCCACCCCGCCCAGCATCAGATTCACCAGCGCGATGAGACCGATGAACGCCAATAACATGGCACCCACGTTCAAGGCGAGATTCAGACCCGTCGCCGCACCCTGCGCGGCAGCATCGAGCACATTGGCGGGCTTGGCATCCCCCTCGGCGAAATCCAGCGCCCCTTCCACCGGTTGCGCGACCTCCGGCTTGATCAGCTTGGCAAAAAGCAGTCCGCCGGGAGCCGCCATGAACGACGCCGCTAACAGATATTTCATTTCCACGCCCATCGCCGCATAGCCCGCCAGCACCGAGCCCGCCACGCTCGCCAAGCCCCCCACCATCACGGCAAACAGCTCGGACGAGGTCATTTTCGGGATATACGGCTTCACCACCAAGGGAGCTTCCGTCTGCCCCACAAAAATGTTAGCCGCGGCCGCAAGGGATTCCGCCCGGCTCGTCCCCAAAAGCTTCCTCAAGCCTCCACCCAGCACCACGATGACCGCCTGCATCACGCGCAAGTGGTAAAGCACGGCAATCAAGGATGAAAAGAAGATGATCATCGGCAGCACCCGCAGCGCGAACACGAAACCCAACCCATTCGCGCCATCCGCCGTGAGTGGACCGAACAAAAAATCCACGCCTGTCTTGCCGGCGGAGATCGCACCGGTGACCCGCTCGCTGAGCCACTGCAAGACATCCCGCCCCGCAGGCGACCCGAAAACCATGGCCCCGATCGCAAGCTGGATCAAAAAGGCCGCCAGGAGCGTCCGCCATCTGATCGACTTCTTCGCGTCCGAAAGCGCGAACGCCACCGCTAACAAGACGCCAATACCCAGAATACCAACCATTTCGCCTCTCGTAGCACATTCCGGGCCGAACCCAGCCCCAGCACCCGCTTCCCCTCCAATCTCCCACATCCGCAACCTGCGTGGCTTGATTGGCTTGACACCCAAGCTTCACTAAGGCGGGATTCTCCGGCCATGGCCAAACTCTCGATTCGTGATCTCGATGTCTCCTCCAAAGAAGTCCTCATGCGTGTGGATTTCAACGTCCCGCTCAACGGCAGCATCATCACCGATGACACCCGCATCCAAGGTGCGGTTCCATCCATCCGTCACTTGATTTCCGGCGGTGCCAAGCTGGTTCTCTGCTCACACCTCGGTCGTCCCAAAGGTGGACCGGAGCCGAAATTTTCACTCGCCCCCGTCGTTGCACGGCTCGCGGAGATCCTGGGTCAACCGGTGAAACTCGCGCCAGACTGCATCGGCGACGAAGTGGCCGCCATGCGTGCGGCCCTCGCACCCGGCGACGTTCTCATTCTGGAGAACACCCGCTTCTACGCGGAAGAAGAAGCGAACGATTCCGCCTTTGCGGAAAAACTCGCCGGCACGGCTGAGATCTACGTGAACGATGCTTTCGGCACGGCCCACCGCGCCCACGCATCGACCGAGGGAGTCACCCATTTCGTCAAGCAAAGCGCCATGGGCCTGCTGATGGAGCGCGAGTTGGAATACCTCGACGGCAAGCTGCAGAACCCTGCAAAACCCTTCCTCGTCATCATGGGCGGGGCCAAGGTGTCGGACAAGATCCAAGTCATCACCGCGCTGATGGAAAAGGCGGACGCCTTCATCATCGGCGGTGCCATGGCCAACACCTTCCGCAAGGCACAGGGCCACAAGACCGGCAACAGCAGGGTCGAGGCGGACAAGCTCGACCTCGCGCTCGACATCCTCGCCAAGGCCAAGGCCAAGGGCATCCCTTTCATCCTCCCTGCCGACACCCGCATCACCCAGGAATTCAAGGAAGGGGCCACCACCCAAGTCACCGGCCGCTACGATCAAGGCGGTGAAATCTTCGACGGCTGGGAAGGCATCGACATTGGCGACGCCGCCATCGAGGAGTTCTGCGCGGAGATCGCCAAGGCCAAGACCATGATCTGGAACGGCCCGATGGGTGTTTTCGAGATCGAGAGCTTCGCCAAGGGCACCCGTGCCATCGCCGAGGCCATGGCAAAAAGCGACGGCGTGACCATCGTCGGTGGCGGCGATTCCGTGACGGCCGTGAATCAGTTCGGCCTTGATGACCAAATGACCTTTATTTCCACCGGCGGCGGTGCCTCCCTCGAACTGCTCGAGGGCAAAGTCCTGCCAGGAGTTGCCGCCTTGACTGAAGTTTAATTCTCCCTACATCCACCCCTAACTCCCACCTGACTGATTCATGATTCGTAAACCGATCTTTGCCGCCAACTGGAAAATGAACAATGGAGCTTCCGCCACGGAAGACTTCATCAAGAGTTTCCTCTCGAAAATCCAGGGTGAGAACCTCCCTTGCGATATCGTCATCGCTCCCCCGTTCATCTCCTTGCCAAAGCTTGCGGATCTTCTGCACACCGCCACCGCCGGCCAGAACGCCCACGCCATCCAGATCGCCGCGCAGAATTGCTCGCAGTTCGACTCGGGTGCCTACACCGGCGAAATCAGTGTGCTGATGCTGCGTGAGTTCTTCGTCCACTACGTCATTCTCGGCCACAGCGAGCGCCGCTCGATTTTCGGGGAGACGGACGCAGTCATCAATGCAAAGATGAAAAAAGCCCGCGAGGCGAACCTCAAGCCCATCTTCTGCATCGGCGAGACCCTCGCCGAACGAGAAGCCGGCAAGTTGGAGACGGTTCTCAGCACCCAGATCACCGAAGGCCTCAAGGATATCTCCGAAAAAGATCTTGGAGAAACCATCATCGCCTACGAACCCGTCTGGGCGATCGGCACCGGAGTGACGGCGACTTCCCAACAAGCGCAGGAAGCCCACGCGTTCGTGCGCTCGGTCATCGCCAATCTCTACGGCAAAGATGCCGCCGCCAAGGTCCGGATCCAATACGGCGGTAGCGTGAAGCCGGGCAACGCCGCGGAACTCATGGCCTGTCCGGACATCGACGGAGCACTGATCGGCGGCGCGGCCCTCGAACCCCAAAGTTTCCTCGAAATCATCCGCAACGGTTCGGGCGACTGATCGAACCCTCAAGCCCCATGCAAAGCCTCACCCGCATCGTCGCGCTCGTCTTTTTCCTGCTCACCGCAGCAAGCCAGGCCGAGCACGTCATCGTGACGGGTGGGCCCGCGCTGCGGAAATGGGAGAACTACCGCACCTCGCAGGATCAACACGACCGCTGGTGGGCGAACTTCGTCCGGGCCTCGACTCTCAGAATGGCGGAGATCCGCAAGGCCTACGGGCCCGGCGCCCCTCTGGTATGGATGGTCTATCAACCCGGCTATCAGACCCGTGGGCGCGAGGATGGCAAGCCCTACACCGCTTGGATCGCCGAGCAAGCTTCCAAACGGGGAGCAACTCTGGTGTGGTTCAGCGGCTCCGGTGACTTCATCCAGGCACTCAACTCCCGCCCGCGTGGCACGGTCGAGACCTTCGACTACTTCGGTCACTCGAACCGCTACTGCTTCATGTTTGACTACGGCAACGAGATCATGGCCGCCTCCACGGCATGGCTGCATGAGCGGGATATCAGCCGCCTCAAGTCCTCCATCTTCAGCCGCAACGCCTACTGCAAAAGCTGGGGCTGCCACACCGGAGAAAGCATGAGCAAGGTCTGGAAGAGCAAGCTTGGCGTAGCACTCGAAGGTGCGCGCGGCCCCACGCTCTACAATGACGTCGGCCAAGGCACGATGCCTGCCGTCCGCGGCAGCTGGGCCCGTTAGACCTCTTGATTTTCCCATGCAAGTCGCCACCACCGGCAGCTCCCTGCGGGAGTTTCTCAGAAAATCCGGCGGTCCCCGCGTGCTGGTTCCAACGATGGGAGCCTTTCACCCGGGCCACCTCTCCCTCATGCAGCGGGCTCGCGAAATCGCAGGCACGCAAGGCTCGGTCATCGTCTCCATCTTCGTCAACCCGATCCAGTTCGACCGCCCGAACGATCTCGCCGCTTACCCACGCCCCATCGACAGCGACCTGGCCGCTTGTGAGGCGAACGGTGTGGACTTCGTTTTCACCCCTAGCCCCGAGGCGATGTATCTTCCCGATCGCTCGATTACGGTGACCGAGAATCTTCTGTCGCGCAACCTCTGCGGAGCCACCCGCCCCGGCCACTTCGACGGCGTCTGCACCGTAGTGCTGAAGTTGTTTCTCATCAGCGCCTGCGATGTCGCCATTTTTGGGGAAAAGGACTTCCAGCAACTCGCCGTGATCCGCCGGATGGTCCGCGACCTGGATGTTCCCGTGGAGATTTTTTCAAGCCCCACCGTCCGCGAGCCGGATGGCTTGGCCATGTCCTCACGCAACGCGCGCCTCTCCCCGGAACACCGCGCTGACGCGCCAAGGATCTATCAGGCATTGACACGCGCCGCAGGCCTCACCAGCCCCGCCGACATTCTATCAGGCGCACGTGCAGCCATCGAGTGTTCGCCCCTGGCCCGAATCGACTACCTCTCCTTGGTCGATGCAGAGACCTTGCAACTCGCAAGCACCCTGCGGCGGCCCAGTGTTCTGGCGGCAGCGGTTTTTTATGATGACGTCCGACTCATCGATCACGTCGCGATCCCCGTTGATTTTCCGTCCTGAGGCGGAATTGCCTTGAAGGAAAAGCGAGCTCCGATCCGCTCGCAGGCCGCGCAAATCATCAGGCGATCCCGGCATGGAAAAGGACATGCACCAAGCAGGCTGGAACGCGATCCCAAAACCCGCAGTGTTTACGGCGGATTTCAGGTTTGATGGGGAAAAAGAGCGGCTCAGGTGACCTCGAGGCGGCTGGCACCTTCCATTTCCTGCAGTTCGCGGGCGTGGTCGGCATGGCAGGTGAAGAAGAGGACCTGGCGCTGGCTGGCAAAGGTGCCAATCGCCTGGACAGCGGCTTTCCGGCGGGCGGCATCCATGTCGGTGAAGGGGTCGTCGAAGAGGAGGAAGCCGTCCATTTCCTTGAGATAGAGTCCGGCCAGGGCGAGGCGGGTGGCGAGGGCCAGGGAACCGAGGGTGCCTTGGGAGAGAAGTGAGGAATCGAGCGGCTGTCCGGTGGATACCTCGACCGGGGCGCTGCCGTCGAGGCGGACGGTTTCGTAACGGCCGCCGGTGAGCTGCTTGAAATGGCTTGAAACGGTGTCGGCAAGCCCTTGCATGGGGTTTGCAGTGTCGCGCTCGGAGACGATGCCGCCCAGCTTGGATCGAATGCGCAGCAGCGCCTGGCCGATGGCTTGCTGGCGCTGGAATTCGCGTTCGCGGGTTTCGAGGTCGGCGCGGAGGTCCTCGGCGGTGGCTTCCGGGGCCGCGCCGGAGAGTTGGGCATGTTTGAGCCTCCATTCGCCGAGTTGCTCGTCGAGCTGCTCGCGGGCCGCTTCTTTTTGGCTGAGCTGGGTGAGGAATTGGGGGATGGAGGTGAAGCCTTCTGGCAGGGTGGGCAGTCCGGCGAGGTCACTCTGGTCTTTTTGGAGGTCGGCCGTCCGGGCGATGATCCGGTCAGTCAGGGTGTTCAGATCGGTGTGATCGCGGACCCAGCCGGCGACCTTTGCCTTTTCCGTGCGAATCTCCATCCCAAGTGTCGCATCTCGGGTGAGCAGGCGGTTCTTTTCAGCCTCCAATACATCGACGGCGCGGGTCTCGGGAAGATTGGCCAGGGCCTCCATCTCGGCTTTCCATTCGTCCTCGCTGCGGCCTCGCAGGGCGGTGGTGTGGAATTTTTTCGCGTTCTTTTCGTCGGCAATGAGCTGGTGGTGAGCCTTGTCGGCGAGTTCGGCGGCGGCCACGCTGTCGTGACCTAGGGACTCCAGGATTGCGGCATGGCGCAGTTCGGCGGCTTCGAGATTGGCGAACAGGGCGGCGACGTCCCCGGAGCCGCTCTCGACGCTGAGCTTGAGGTCCTGGAAGGCAAATTGGAATTTACCCTCGGCGTCACCGGACCATGCATCGGCCGGCGAGAGCGTGAGCGTTTCAGGAGCATGAGTCCCCCGCCCCACGGTGACGGTGACGGGCTTGGAGCATTCCAATCGGGCGCTGAGTTTTTGCGCGGCGATCTGGATGCGCGTCCGGGTGATTTCCGGTTCGAGAGATTTCAACTCAGCCAACAGCCCCGTGTCCACGGACTTGGATTTGGCGAGTGCTCCGGCGGCGCTTTCCCAATCTTTCCTTGCCGCTTCCAAAGCCGCGTGTGCCTGCCGTAACTCTGCCGCCTGAACGCGTTTTCGCGAATTTTTCAACTCCTCTTCGAGGGTTGCGAGATCTTTTTTGCCCCTTTCCAGATCCCCTTCTCTGCTCTGGATCATCTGGGCGGCTCCCGGCCAAGTGATCATGATTTCCTTCAGTGCCTGGAGTTCGCCGGACAAGCGTTTGCAGCGTTCCTCCAATCCTTCGCGTTTTGCCAAGCCGTCGCGCAGGCCACGCCCCTGGGTGACGACTCCCTCGTCGGCGGCCATCTCCTGCTTGAGTCGCTGGATGCGGCCGTTGACGTCATCGACTTCGTTTTCGTAGTTCACGACCTTGCCGAGTTCGCGGCGGACCTGTTCCATGGCGTAGTAGCTGGCAAGCACGGGGCCGATCCGGTTCGCCCACGGTTGGTCGATGCCACGGCCTTTTTCCGGGCCATGGGTGCTGGTGTCCCAGCGGCTGTAGTGAGCTTCCAAGCGGTCATCCAGCGCGGCGATGAGTTTTTCAGGAGCGATGTCACCGGGGATGGCAGCGGCACCGGCAAGCAAGGACTGCACGTCATCGAGGCCATGGGACCCGGACTTCAGCTCGTCGATGGTGCGTGCGAGTTGGGCTTGGCTGGTGAAAAGGATGTGCCGCCAGGTGGCCTCGTTGCGGCGGAGCAGGCTGAGCAGGGTTTCCTGGACTTTTCCGGGGTCGGCGATGGCTGCGGACCCGCTCGCTTGGAGCTTGGCGAAGGAGCCTGCACCCCAGGTTTTCTGGAGTGTGAAGCGCTGGCCGTCGGCCTCGAACTCGAGGGTGACGCTGGCATGGTCGCCGCCGGGGAGCGGATACCAACGGCCGATGGCTTGCCTGAGCCTCGCCGGGGTGAGATTCGTGGGAGTGAAGAGGCCGTGCCAGAGGGCGTGGCTCAGGGTGCTCTTGCCGAACTCGTTGGGGCCTTCCAGGACGTTGAGCCCGCCGGCAAGCGTGCAAGTGCGGTCAGGGGTGCCACCAAAGGGGTGGAGGCGGATACTCAGGAGTTTCATGCGGGTTGGAGGGATTCGATGAGTTCGAGAGCGAGGTGGGCATCCCCCGGGTGGAGCTGCTCATCGGCGAGCAGTGACTGGAGCAGGGCATGGGGCAAGGTGCCTTCCGGGAAGCGTTTGGCGATGGCCGCTGCGTCGAGGGCCTGGGCGATGTCCTGTTCGCGGGAAAGATGTGGAAACGATGGCTGGAGCGCGTCGAGGGCCTGGTTGAGCTCGGTGATTTCCGCCTCGTGGAGCCGGCCTGTTAGCTGGAGATCCAGGATCGTGTTAGGCGCATCAAGAGCCGCGCAACTGGCTTTGAGCGCGGCGATGTCAGCAGCGTGATTGAGGCTGCGGGTGAATCTGACGAAGCGGATGGCACCCGGGGAAAGCTGCTCGTGGCGGCATGAAGCGTCGGGTTCCAACTCGATCCACCACGCGTGGCCGGGGTGGCTGCATTTGACGGAGTCCGGAGTGTGGATGCCGGGCATGAAATAGACGGGCCGACCGGTGGTGCCTGGCGACGGCGAGGGCACGTGGATGTGGCCTAACAACCAGGTATGGAGCCCGGCCTTCCGGAGCTCGTCTTCGGACATGTTGAAGTAGCGCTGGTCCGCATCCAAACCGAGTCCCTCGACGTTGCCGTGCGCGATGCCGATGTGCAGCATGTCCGGAGATTTTTCCTCATCTGCCACCCAACCGATCACAGGCTCCTTGGCGTGCTTGCTCGGGCAGGGGCAGGCGTAAAAGCGGACCTGATAGTCGTCGCCATGGAATGCCCTGGCTTCCTGATCCGTCAGGGCGATGACCGGGCTGTCACCGACAGCGTTGCGAAACCATTTCCAGAGTTTGCTGTCGGGGCCCTCGCAGTAATCGTGATTGCCGGCCAACACGAGCACGGCCTCGCCATGGAATTCCCGCAGGATTTTCACGGTGCGCTCCACCAGGGATTTGGGAACGTTGACCTTGTCGAAGAGATCGCCCGCGATGACGAAAAAATGAGCCTGGCGCTCGTTGGCGGTGGCGACCAGACGTTCGAGTGCGGAGAACCGTTCTTCCAACAAGCGATCCCGCACCACGTCCGGATAGCGGCTGTAGGAGAGCCCGATGTGGTTGTCGGCCGTATGGAGGATTCGGATGGGCATGGGAGAGAAGGTTGAGGGATGAAGGAGGAAGGAGGAAGCAGATTCAATTCAGTTCGGAAGTTACTTCCAAGTGGCCACCGCGGTCTGGGCCTACGCGACGAATGAGGCCGCTGGCTTTGAATTTCTCTAATTGGTATTTCACTCCATTTTGGTGATTCCGCCGAGAAGGGTTGCAAGTTCCCTGCGCCCGAGGGCTGGATGCTCGCGTAAAATCTCGATGATTTTCTGGGTAGTTTTCCGGGGAATCCTCCCCGACGTTTTCCCCACCTTTTCACCCACCTTGCTCGGCGGTGTGCCGTCCACCCCTTGCCTGATGGCCTTGAGATACTCGGGGGAGAAAGGGAATCCGAGCCAAAGGTCATTCGGCTTGTAGTCGATGATGGGCGCAGGGGTTCCGGCATTCTCTCAGGCTTCGAAGATGCGTTCTTCAGCACCAAAGGTGCGCACCATGCCAGCCCAAGGCAACGACTTGGGTTTGGCGTTGCGTGACCATTGAGCCCTGAAGGGGCGGGCCATGAGCGCACGCGGGGGCTGGATCGCCCCTTCAGGGCTCGGGGGATTTTTGGGGCGTGTACCCCAGGGCCTTGCCCTGGGCTGATTTAGGGCCGGGCCTTTGGCCCTCGAAGATGGGTTGCTGGCGCGGTGATTCGCATGCGGGAACAGGTTGTCCCCACCACGGACCGGGACTGCAAGTCCCAGCCACGATTTGCTATTCTTTGAACGTCTCAAGTTCTTCGATGTGAGTTGGGTCTTCAGGGCAGGTCGCGGGAAAGGTGATGAACGCGGAGGTTTAAGGAGCGGGCTTTTACAGACGAATCTTTACACTACCCTATCCTCATGCAGGCTTGCTCTTCTCATGGAGTGCGAGAATGCGCATGATGCTTTCGTCGAAGGCTCTTTTAAAATCGGGATCGCCGGCGTAGACTTTGTAGAGATCCAAATCCTTCTTGCGTTCTTTATTCACGGCTTGGGTGATGAGGCTTTCCAGCGCGATACGGCGGTTTTGTTCGTCGGGATTGTCCACGACCTGCGCTTTGTAGGCCGCGCTTTCCTGGACATGCTCCATGATCTTTATCAGCTTCACTCTCTGTTCCTCGGGGGTGGCATCCCAGGCTGAGAAGAAGCGTTCGTTGAAATGGCGGATGATTTCGTCGAGCGGCGATTCTTCGCTTTCGGGATCGTGATAGCCGCGGACGTTGGGATTCTCAGGTTCGAGTTCCGTTTCGGCGCTGTCCAGTTCGATGTGCTGGTTCAGGCGGACGCGTTCGAGGCCGTAGGTGGATAGATCGACACTTTCCAAGAGCGCATCGAGTTGGTCTTTGTCCTTATCCTTCACCTTGAGCTTGGGGATGAGGAATTTGAGGAACCAGTGGAGCTTTTCCCAGGCGGGATTCGCGAACGGCATGATGCAGGCGAGCTGGCCGTAGAGTTTGACGAATTGCTTGGCCTTGATTTTGAAGTCGATCTTGTCCGGCTCCTCTTCGAGTAGGTCGAAGCGGCAAACCGTCTCGTCAATGATCGGGTGGAGTTTTTCGGCGTCCTCACCGTTGAAGAAAAGTTCATTGAATTTTTCGATGTCTTCCTCGCTGTAGAGTTCCGCGTCGTCGAGGGCGTCCTTGAGATCGTGGAGGACGTTGATGTCGGTGGGTTCGGTGAGCGAAGTGGCGGTGTAGAAATCGTCGAATGCTTCCTTGATTTCGGTGGCGGTGTTGTAGAAATCGAGAATGAAGGTGTCCTGCTTCTGCATTTTGGCATTGCAGCGGTTCAGACGGGACAGGGCTTGGACGGCAAGCACGCCCTGGAGGCGTTTGTCCACATACATCGTGTGCAGGAGCGGTTCGTCAAACCCGGTGAGGTATTTGTTGGCAACGACCAGCAGACGGTAATTGGTTTCGCCAATCTTGATGTTTCCGGCGAGTTTGTCCGGGATGTCCTTTGACGGGAATCCATTGAGCGATTCTTCGGTGTGTTCGATGCCATCGACCATCTTCTTGCCGGAGAATGCGACGATGGCCTGGAACGGAGCGTTGGCCGCTTTGAGTTCCTTTTGGACTGCCTGATAATAGCGAATGGCGCTTTCGATGTTGCGGGTGATGACCATGCCACGCGCCTGGCCGCGAAGTTTTTTGGTGGCAACGACCTGGCTGAGGAAATGGTCCACCATCAGCGCGGCCTTGGTGCCGATGGTTTGCTCGTGGCTCTCGACGTAGGCGCGGAGTTTCTTCTGCGCTTTGACGGTGTCGAACTCCGGGTTGTCTTCGATGGATTTCTGGACCTCGTAATAGCTCTTGTAGGTTGTGTAGTTGGCGAGCACGTCGAGGATGAAGTCTTCCTCAATGGCCTGCTTCATGGAATAGAGGTGGAAGGGATCAAAACCACCGTCGGCATTGCGGGTGCCGAATTTTTCGAGGGTGGCTTTTTTGGGCGTGGCGGTGAAGGCGAAGTAGGAGGCATTGTTGCCCAGCTTGCGGCGCTCCATCGCTTGCAGGATCTTGTCCTGATAGTCTTCGGGTTCTTCCTCTTCAGTCGCGCCAAGCACGGCGGTTGCGGAATCGGCGGCGCTGCCGCTTTGGGAAGAATGGGCCTCGTCGATGATCACGGCGAATTTCTTGCCGCTCATGTCGGCGATGCCATCGACGATGAAGGGAAACTTCTGAATCGTGGTGGTGATCAGCTTCTTGCCTGCCTCCAGGTGGGCGCGGAGTTCGGCAGCGCTGTTGGCGTGGGCGAGGATGTTCTTCACCTCGGCGAACTGGCGGATGTTCTTGTCGATCTGGCGGTCAAGGACGCGGCGGTCGGTGACGACGATGACGGAGTCGAACAAATTCTCCTGTCCGGTCTTGTCGTAGAGCTCCACGAGCTGATAGCCGAGCCAGGTGATGGAGTGGGATTTTCCCGATCCGGCGGAGTGCTGGATGAGGTAGCGCAGGCCAAGGCCCTTCGCCTGCACGTCGGCGAGCAACAGGCGCACGACCTGGAGTTGTTGGTAGCGCGGGAAATAGAGCGTCTCTTTGGACTTGCCGGCCTTGTCCTTCTCTACCGTGAGCTTGGCGTAGTGCTCGATGATGTTAGAAAGGCTGTGGCGGGTGAGAATCTCCTGCCAGAGATAGGCGCTCTTGTGGCCGTTGGGATTCACCGGGTTGCCTTTGCCTTGGCCACTCGGGAGGCCCTTGTTGAAGGGCAGGAAATAGGTGCTCTTGCCGTCGAGCTTGGTCGTCATCCACACCTCGTCGGGATCGACGGCGAAGTGGACGAGGCAGCGTTTGAAACTGAACAGCGTCTCCTTCGGGTCGCGATCGTCGCGGTATTGTTTCTTCGCTTGGTTGACGTTCTGACCGGTCCACGGGTTTTTGAGTTCCAGCGTGGCGAGCGGCAGGCCGTTGAGGAAAACCACCATGTCCACCGACTTCTGATCGACGCTGGAGAAATACACCTGCCGAGTGACCGAGAAGACGTTGGACTCGAACTTGGCGGTGACGTCCGGGTTGAGCTCGTTGTAGGGGAGCCGATAGAGCAAATCGAAATGCGCATTATCCACATCCAGCCCTTTCTTTAAGACCGCAAGAATGCCGTCCTTCTTCAGCTTCCGGTGCAGGCGTTCGAGAATCTGCCGCTTCCAATCCGCCTTGTAATGGAGCTTCGCCAGTTCCGCCGACTGGGTGGACTCGAGAAACTGCCAGAATTTCGCTTCATCAATGGCAAACTCGGAACTGAAATCCGTGGACTTGCCACGCAGGTAGCCCGCGCCCTTGCTGGTTTGATAGACTCCGACATCGTCCGACATGGGACCGCCGGGTGAAGGCATCACACTCACGCCGCCGGTGAGATGGCGTTCGATGCACGCTTCGAGAGCAGATTCTTTGGTGTTGGTGCTCATGAGGGTTCTGTGGTCCAGCCGGAGTGAGGATGCCAGATCTTACCGCGAACTTCTCCAGAGAGAATTGGCAGGAGGAATTCCGAGAGCCTTGCGATCACTTCCGGTAGTTCCGGAGCGTCCAGCTGCCCTTTCTTTCTGAATGCATTCCACTGGAGAGTCTTGCCGGCATCCCTGCTGAAAACCTCGCTGAGAGCGGTCGGGGGAGTCGAAGGAATCACGGTGCCACGACGCGCAAAGGTGGCCTCAACCGCCGCGAGGAGTAGCTCTCCATCGAAATTCTGATGCTCTCTCAACCAATGCAGGTCGAAAAAGTCCTTCATCCGGCTGTTCTGCAGTCCGAGTGTCACCGCTGCCTCAAGCTTCTCCGCGATCACGGTCTCAGGCGGATAGGCCAGGAGGCGGGCGACCGGGAAGTCGAGCAGCTCCCGCCAATCCGTCATGATCGCCTCTGGAGTGATGGCGTCGCCAAACCCAACGTCGATCTGAAGGAAAATGCGAGCTGCTGCGAGGCGAACCGTCAGCACGGCGCGAACACCTCCATAGGCCAAATCATCGCGAATCGCTCCCGTTTCGATGCTCCCCCACTCGAGGCCATCCGGTGGGTCAATGGATGATTGCACCAGTTCGGTGAACATGCTCTTGATGCTTGCTTCCGACGAATCTCCAAAGCCAAGCAAGTCGAGATC
>CALMKO010000044.1 GCA_937867415.1 uncultured Verrucomicrobiota bacterium
GCCCTCAAGATCGGCACGTCCCCCAGCCAATCCACGCCGCTGGATTTGTATTTTTTCAAGGGAATCACGATTCGACTGCCAGCAGGAGATCGGCGACGGACCAGATGAAAGAGGATAGATTGGGAACGGCCATGAAAGTGGTGGGCTGAAAAAAGGGACAATTTTCCTGCCCGCGCGTCTGACGTGTTGAACCCGGACGGCGAGTTAAAAGAAAAATGAGAGCCACTTGGATTCATGGAAATCTGATTGAGACCCATGAAAACCAAGCGCCGGTTAGGAGTGCTGTCCCCGGTCTTTCAATCCTTTTCCCAGCGGATGGCCTATTTCTTTTTTGCTTGGCTCAGCGCTTGCGAAAACCAGTCGTTGTTTGGTGCGGCGTTGGGAGTGAAGTTCGGGGTGCGACCGCCTGCGTTGCGATGGCCACCGCCGCCGGGACGGGCGTCACGGTCGCCGGAATCGGAGCGGCGGTTGTCCAGATCGACCTTGGATTTCATGGAAAGCGCGATGCGGTTGCGCTTCAAATCCACTTCGACCACGGTGACCTGGACTTTTTGCCCGACTTTGACGACTTCCGAGGCGTCGCGGATGAAGTGGTCTGCGAGCTGGCTCACGTGGACGAGGCCGTCCTGATGCACGCCGACATCCACGAAGGCTCCGAAGGCGGTGACATTGGTCACGATGCCGGGTAGCTTCATGCCGATTTGCAGGTCGGATGGTTTTTCAACTCCCTCGACGAATGAGAACAACTCGAACTGTTTGCGGGGGTCGCGTCCGGGCTTAGCCAGCTCGGCGATGATGTCCTTGAGGGTGGGCAGGCCGACTTGGTCATCCACGTATTTCTGAAGGTCGATCTTTTTGCGGGCGGCTTCATTGCCGAGCAGTTCCTCCACCTTGCAGCCTGCATCGGCCGCCATTTTTTCGACGAGAGGGTAGCGTTCCGGGTGGACGGCGGAGGAATCGAGCGGATGCTTGCCACCGCGGACCCGGAGGAATCCGGCGGCTTGCTCGAAGGCCTTGTCGCCGAGGCGAGGGACTTTTTTCAGTTGCTCGCGCGAGGTGAAGGCACCGTTTTCATTGCGCCAGGCGACGATGTTTTCCGCGAGCGACGCGTTGAGTCCGGAGACGTAGGAGAGCAGTTGTTTGGAAGCGGTGTTGATTTCCACGCCCACGGCGTTGACACAACTCACGACCGTGTCATCCAGGCTGGCCTTGAGGGCGCGCTGATCGACATCGTGCTGGTATTGCCCCACGCCGATGGCCTTGGCGTCGATTTTCACCAACTCGGCGAGCGGATCCATCAGGCGGCGTCCGATACTAACAGCTCCGCGGACGGTGACGTCCTCGTTCGGGAATTCCTCGCGCGCCACGTCGGATGCCGAGTAGATGGAGGCGCCGCTTTCGTTCACCATCACGACGGGGATGGAGGAGGGGAGTTTGAGTTTTTTGATAAAGGCCTCGGTCTCGCGTGAGGCGGTGCCATTACCGATGGCGATGGCTTCGATATCATGTTTCTTGATCAAGCCCATGACTTCGACTGCGGCTTCATAAGCCTGGTTCTGCGAGCCGGCGGTGGCGTGGAGGACCGTGTGGTGAAGCAGCTTGCCCGAGCGGTCGAGCACGACGGTCTTGCACCCGGTGCGGAAGCCGGGGTCGATGGCTAACAGACGTTTCTCCCCGAGTGGCGAGGCTAACAGAAGCTCGCGGAAATTGTCCGCAAAGACCGTGATGGCCGTCTCGTCCGCACGTTTTTTCGCCAGCAGGCGGGCTTCCGTTTCCATGGATGGCATGAGCAGGCGCTTGCAGCCATCCTCGACAGCTTGGGCGACGTGCTTTCCGGCGGGGCCGTTTGATTTCACCCAATCGGGCAGGGCGCAGGCCGTCACTCGTTCGAGCGGGACTTCCACGCGCATGAGAAGAAACCCCTCTTTTTCCCCACGGCGGATGGCGAGGGTCCGGTGGGAGGGGATGGTCTTGAAGGGTTCGCTCCACTCGAAGTAGTCGCGGAATTTTTGGGCATCTGCCTCCTCCTCTTTGCCATACATGATTTTGGAAGAAACGGTGGCGTCTTCTTCATAGATTTTGCGGACCCGGCCACGGAGCGGGGCGTCGTCTGCCACGCGTTCGGCGATGATGTCGCGAGCGCCGGCGAGGGCCTCCACGATGGTGGGCACTTCCATTTCCGGATTGAGGAACTTGGCGGCCTCTTCTTCGGGATCGGTGGATTGATTTTCGAGAAGGAAGTCGGCCAGCGGGGTGAGGCCGCGTTCGATGGCCTTCGTGGCGCGGGTTTGGCGCTTGGGGCGGAAGGGGGCGAAGATGTCCTCGACCGTGGCAAGCGTGAGGGCGGCTTCGAGTTTTTTCTTCAGTTCGGGGGTGAGGAGCGAGCGTTCTTCGAGGGACTTGAGCACCGCGCTGCGGCGGGAGTCCAGCTCGGCAAGTTGAAGCATCCGGTCGCGGATGGTGGTGATCTGGACTTCGTCAAGCGAGCCGGTCTGCTCCTTGCGGTAGCGGGAGAGGAAAGGAACGGTAGCGCCTTCGGCAAGCAGCTTGGCGGTGGTGGTGACAGAGGAAAGGGAGATGCCGGTTTCCCGGGCAATGGCTTCAAGGTGGGTCATGGAGCCCGAAGATTTAGCCTCCTCATGCAAGTCCCGCAAGAGTTTCTCCGAAGGAAAAAATCGCCTTGACGGGTGATTCGATGGATGTGTGGCAAGTCACACAACCGTAATGATTTATAAGATTCTTGAAAAGGGGTGGATTGCAGTGCCCTTGATAGCTCGGAGGGCATGGATGGATTCTCTTGGATCAACGAATGGCGGTCCGGCTGCCTTTTTCCCATGCAAGTCCCCAGTCTTTCATGGCTTTGACAACCGGCAGCAGTGCCTGGCCTTTTTCCGTCAGTTGGTAGGCGAGATGGCGCGATCATCCATGGTTCGGGCCGATGGATGCCGCGGCGTGGCATTTCATGACGGGCTTTCACATGCAGCTTCACCGCAAGCAGATGGAGCTCATGGTTGCTGGGTTGCCGAATCGTCCTCCATCGACGCACTAGCGCCGCAGGAGATCACGACTGGTGACGATGATCCTGATGCATCAATTTTCGTGCGTTTCACCGGGCACCCGCCGCCGCCACCATGCGGCAAGCAAGCTGCCGATCAGGCAATGGTAAACCGCCGAGATCGCTGCTGGCACCGGGGCGAGCGCGAGGTGCGGGAAATGCTTGGTGGCAAGCGCCGCACCAAGGCCGCTGTTCTGCATCCCTACTTCGATGGAGACTGTCCGCCGCAGGGATTCCTTGCAGCCTGCCAGTTTGGCGAAAAAATAGCCTAACAGAAATCCGGAAAAATGCAGAAGGAACACCGAAACGAACAGCGGCAGTGCCGAACGTGCGATCTCCGTTTTTTTCATGGCCACGATGCAAGCCACGATCAAGACGATCACCGCCACACTCAGCAGCGGGCCGATGGTGTCGATCCATGACCGGATGCGCTCCGGGCGTTTCATTTTCCCCAGCAACGAGTTTGCGGTCACTCCGCAGACGAGCGGGAGCAGGACGACCACAAGCATCGAGCGGAACAAGGCCCAGCCATCGACCGGCAACCAGGCCCCGGCGAGGCAGCGGGTGAGAACGGGGGTGGCGAAGATGGCCACCACCGTGGAGCACATCGTCAGCAAAACACTCAGCGGTACATTGGCCCGTGCCATGTAACAGATCACGTTCGAGGCCGTGCCGCCCGGGCAGCAACCTACGAGGATCAGGCCTATCGCAAGACCGGTCTCCAGCTGGAAAATCCGGGCGATCGCCCAGGCGGCAAGTGGCATGATGAGAAACTGGGCCATCACTCCGAGCACGACATTTTTGGGTTCCTTGGCGACTGCTGCGAAGTCGGCAACGCGCAAAGTGAGCCCCATGCCCAGCATGATCACTCCCAGACCGGGCTCGATCCATGGCTGGAACCAGGTCCATGCTTCGGGTTGGAACCACGCCCACAAACAGCCGAGAACGATCCATAAAGGGAAGGCATTGGAGAGGGTGGCGAGCAACTGTTTCACGGTGCAATTGGGGTGTGGGAAATTCAGCCCGCGCTGTCTGGGGTGGATGCTTGCGAGCTGGCGGATCCATCTGGGCAGCGGGGGTGGCTCGGATTGAGGAGCGCCTGTTGCCGGGTCAGTATGGCGGTGAGGACATCCTTGGCGATTGGTGTGGCCTCGTGGAGGAGTACGACGTCGCCTCCGGTGAGCTCGGGTAGGATCCGCGCGAGCACCTTGCAGGGATCCCTTTCCACGGCATCAAAGCCGCGGCGGTTCCATGCCATGACATGCAGTCCGAGCGCCTGGGCGACGGGGTGGGTGAAAAGATTCCGGTGGCCTACCGGGGCGCGAAACCAACGGGGAGCGGTGCCGGTGACTTGTTCGATGATCTGCTGGCATTGCAAAATTTCGCGGCGGGTGCGCCAGGGGCCGGCACACCAGAAGCTTGCTTGCGGGTGGCTGAGGGTGTGATTGCCAATTTCATGGCCGCGGCGGATCACCTCACGCGCAAGGGTGGGATAGGCACGAACTTTTTCCCCGATCATGAAAAAAATGGCCTTGGTCTGATAGCGGTCTAACACATCAAGCAGCAGTGGCGTGTCGGTGGGATCGGGGCCGTCGTCGATGGTGATTAAAATCCCGGGCGGGGAGGTCTTACAGGTGACCGTTCCCAGGATTTGAGAAGACGGGTTGAGAATGGCCGAGCAGAAGAAACCTGCAACCGCAGCCGCGCAAAGCAGTCCCCATGGCCAGCCGAAACGATAGCCGATGAAGATGGCCATGGCGTGGGGGATGAGGATGACGAGTGTGCGCCAGAAGATGCCAAGGGAGCCGCGCCAGTTCATGGACGCCTGCCAGGCTAACACCAGCTTGGCCGCGAGACTGATGACGCCGATGGCAATCCAGATCGAGGCGAAAAGCCCGACGAGTCCTTCTGTCTGACAACGATGGAGTGCCCACGATACGCCGAGCAGGAGCCAGAGTCCCCATTGCACGGATGGTGATTTGGCGTTCAGCAAAAATGGCAGAAGCTGAAGAACCAGAAAGGCAGCGGGAACCGCCAACAGGCAGCCGACAAGCGGGCCGCAAAGGAGTGTTAGCTGCTCGCCGACGCCTACGACAGCGGTTGCGGGAATGAGGATGGCCAGCGTCAGGGCTTCCTGACGATTCATCCCGCCAAGAGAAGTCAGGCGGGTGCGGTCCGAGCTGATGGGGGCTTCCTTTTCACCGAAGACGCGGAAAAGGGCCGTGATCGCGCGGTTGTTGGCGGGGGTCATGATGCTCCCCCTCTATTCCCACTCGATGCTGGCGGGTGGCTTGGTGGAGATGTCGTAGAGCACGCGGTTGATGCCCTTGACCTCGTTGAGGATCTTGTGACTGGTCTCGCGAAGGATGATGGCTGGAAGCTCCACCCAATCGGCGGTCATGGCGTCTTCCGAAACCACGGCGCGGAGGTTGGTGGCCCATTCGTAGCTGCGTTCGTCGCCTTTGACACCCACGGTTTTTACCGGGATGAGGCCGGCGTAGGCTTGCCAGACCTTGTCATACCAGCCGTGCTCCTTGAGCTTGCCGATGAAGATGGCGTCGCACTCGCGGATGATGTGAAGGCGCTCTGCATCGACGATTCCGGGGCAGCGCACGGACAGTCCCGGGCCGGGAAACGGGTGGCGCTGGAGGATGTCCTCAGGGATGCCAAGGGCGGTGCCGAGTTCGCGGACTTCGTCTTTGAAAAGTTCTGCCAGCGGCTCGAGGACTTTTCCCTGGGCTTGCAGTTCGAGGATTTTGGGGACCCGGTTGTGGTGGGTTTTGATCACGGAAGCCTTGGATTTGGCGTTGGAGGCGCTTTCGATCACGTCCGGGTAGAGTGTGCCCTGGGCGAGCATTTCGGCGTCGCCGACAGCATCCCAGAAGACCTCGATGAACATGTTGCCGATGATCTTGCGCTTCTTCTCGGGATCTCCCTCGCCGGCGAGGGCGGTGAGAAACTTTTCCGAGGCATCCACGGTTTCGATATCCACGCCGATGCGTTTGAAGTTCGCTTGGACCACGGCCGCCTCGTCTTTACGGAGCAGTCCGTTATCGACAAAGATCGCCCGGACCTTGACTCCGGCATGTTGGAGCAGCACGGCGAGAACGGTGCTGTCCACGCCGCCGGAAACGCCGCAGACGACTTGGCGGGTGCCGACGGTCTCGCGGATGTTGTCGATCATCTCGCGTTTGAAATCGTCGATCCGGAAGGGCAGCAGGTCGCCGGCGTGGTCGAGGAAGTTTTTAAGGATTTGGAGGCCTTCGTGGCTGTGGGTGACTTCCGGGTGGTATTGGATGCCGAAGAAGCGTTCGTTCCACTGCAGCGAGACAGGAGTGCCATGTTGGTTGGAGGCGATGATTCTCGCGCCGTCGGGGATGATTTTTACGGTATCCGAGTGGCTCATCCAGACCTGGGAAGTGGGGGAGATGTCCTGGTAGAGACCGGTGCATTCCGAGATCAGTAGGCTGGCGGGGCCATATTCGCGGCGGTTACTTGATTCCACGGTGCCGCCAAACTTGATGTTGAGCAGCTGCATTCCGTAACAGACTCCCAGAACTGGGACGTGAAAGTTCTTGAGTGCCTCGAAATCAAGATCCGGGGCGTCCGAGTCACTGGTGCTGCTGGGGCCGCCGGAGAGGATGATGGCACCGGGTTTTCCGATGTTAGGAAAATCCTCGATGGCGTATAGCTTGGCGAAGTAGCCGAGCTCGCGGATGCGGCGGACGATGAGCTGGGTGTATTGCGAGCCGAAGTCGAGGACGGCGACGTGGTGGGAATCGTGCATTGTTGGGATGAAGCTGAAATTGGAAAGCTGAAATCAACTCAGCGGTTGATAGTTGGTCGGCTCTTCGGTCATGACGATGTCATGGACGTGGCTTTCACGGAGGCCGCCGGCGGTGACGCGGATGAAATTGGCGCGCTCGCGGAGCTCCGCCAGGGAAGACGCGCCGACATAACCCATGCCGGATTTGAGGCCACCCATGAGCTGGAAGATCACATCGGATAGCGGGCCTTTGTAAGGCACGCGGCCTTCGACGCCTTCCGCGACGAGTTTGCCGGAGCTGTTTTGGCCGTAGCGATCACCCGCGCCTTTTTGCATGGCGCCGATGGATCCCATGCCACGGTAGGTTTTGAAACGACGGCCTTGGGATTGCACCGTTTGGCCAGGGCTTTCACGGGTGCCGGCAAGCAGCGAGCCTAACATCACCAGATCCGCGCCGGCCGCGAGGGCCTTGACGATGTCACCGGAGTAGCGGATGCCGCCGTCTGCGATGACTTTGACGCCCGCCTCGCGGCAGATGCCCGCGACGTTTTGAATCGCGGTGAATTGTGGCATCCCAACCCCGGAGATCACGCGGGTGGTGCAGATCGAGCCCGGGCCGACTCCGACCTTCACGGCGCTGGCACCAGCGCTTACGAGATCCCGTGCCCCCTGCTCGGTGACGACGTTGCCGGCGACGACGGGAACATTGGAAAGTGCGCGGAGTTTGCTGATGACATCCATAACGTGGCGGGTGTGGCCGGTGGCGGCGTCGATGAAAAGGGCGTCTGCGCCGGCATCGATCAACACGCGGCCGCGGTCGATGCAGTCCGGCCCGACTCCCACGGCGGCACCGCAGCGGAGTTGGCCGTTTGCGTCCTTCGCCGCGTTGGTGAAGGTGATGCGTTTTTCAATGTCGGATCCGGTAATCAGTCCGGCAAGGCGGCCGTCCGCATCGACGAGAGGGAGTTTCTCAATCCGGTTCTGATAGAGGATGCGGCGCGCTTCTTCGAGGCTGGTATTTGCAGGTGCGGTGATGAGCCGGTCGCGAGGAGTCATCACGTCGGCGACGATGGCGTCGAGGCGGTCCAGGTAGCGCACGTCCCGACCGGTGACCATGCCGACGAGGTGGCCGTCCGCATCGACGACGGGGAATCCGGAGAAGCCGTTTTTTGCCATGATGGCGCGGATGTGGTCCACGGTGTCCTCTTTGCGAACCGTGTGGGGTTTTTGGATGACGGCGTTTTCCGAGCGTTTGACGCGATAGACCATGGATGCCTGTTCGTCGATGGGGCAGGCGCGGTGGATGACGCCCATGCCGCCTTCGCGGGCGAGGGCGATGGCGAGGTCGTGTTCGGAAACGGTGTCCATGGCCGCCGAGATGACCGGGAGAAACAGCGGAATACCGCTGGTGACATGGGTGGAAAGGTCTGCTTCTCCGGGTAAAACCGCGCTTAATGCCGGCACCAGAAGCACGTCGTCAAATGAAAGTCCGAGGGAAATATCCGCCATGGCGGAGTCAATAGACGGGCATGAAGGGGTGCAAGTCTGAATCTGAAGAGCGGGGGGATTTTCTTGGATTTTCGCAGGTTTTTCAGGGAAGAAATTTTGACGATTTGTCCTCAGGTGGGACTTTTCGGGCAAGGCGCTTCATCGCTATGGAGGAGGTATTCGCTCTCGTGGAGCACGGATTTTTTCCGTTTGGAAAGGAGGAGCCAGCACTCGCGGCCGGTCCCCAGCACGATGATGGTGACGAAGACGAGGAAAGTGATCGTGATGACGATGTCAATGCGGGCATTAAGCAGTGAGATTTTGGCGGCTTTGAGTGCCGGCCCTTCGAGGCCGCTTGCGATCTGTGCTTCGAGGGTGCGAACGGCTGGAAGGAATCCGGCGGCATTTGCGGAGAAAATCTTCATGAATCCCGCGGTGAAGGTGACCGTGGTGAGGAAAATCATCGGCACGACCGTGACCCAGCAATAGCGGGCTTTGCCCATTTTGATCAGGACCACCGTTCCCAAGCAGAATGCGATGACGGCGAGCAGTTGATTGGAGATGCCGAAGATCGGCCAAAGGCTTTTCGCAATCCCGGCGGGATCAAGGGCTCCTTGATAGAGGAAGAATCCCCAAGCGGCCACCAGCAGGCCCGTTGCAATGACATTGCCGAGCCAGGAACTGGTATCGCCTAGCTTGGGCGATATCTGACCTAACAAGTCCTGTAGGATGAATCGCCCCACCCGGGTTCCGGCATCGAGGGTGGTGAGGATGAAAAGCGCCTCGAACATGATCGCGAAGTGATACCACAACGAGAGTGCCGTGTTTCCCGGGATGACCTTGGCGAACATTTGCGCCATTCCTACGGCGAAGGTGGGAGCTCCGCCGACTTTGCCGATCATGTTCGGTTCACCGAGGTCTTTGGCGAGTTGGACCATGTGTTGCTCGGTGATGGCGTATGCTGGGCCGAAGGAATTGATTTTGGCGATCTGGGCGGTGACGGCTGCCGGGTTGTTCGCGTCGATGGGGGAGTTGATGGCGAAGTATTCGCCCGGGTGGAGCGCGCAGGCGGCGATGATGGCCATGAGCGCGACCAACATCTCCACCACCATGGCTCCGTAGCCGATCAGGCGGATGTCTTTTTCCCGTGCCAGCAGCTTGGGCGTGGTGCCTGAGGAGATCAGCGCATGAAAGCCGCTGATCGCGCCGCAGGCGATGGTGATAAAGACGAACGGGAAGATAGGCCCCGGGACGACGAAGCCACCACCTTGCGCAAATGGGGTGATGGCAGGCATGTGCAAGGGCGGATTGAGAATCACAATGAACACACCCAGCACCGCGACCGTGCCGAGTTTCATGAAGGTGCTTAGGTAGTCGCGTGGGGCCAAAAGCATCCATACCGGCAGGACGCTGGCGGTGAAGCCGTAGATCATGATGGCCCATGCGAGTTGCGTGGACTTAAGGGTGAGCGCTTCGTTCCATGAAGGAGGCAGGTATTTGCCGGCGACCACTGCGGCGATCAAGCCGAAGACTCCGAAGATCGATGCCGTCGTGACGCTGACTTTTCCGCTTTTGATCATCACTCCCATCACGAAGGCGAGCGGGATGGTGGCCGCGATGGTGAAGAGCCCCCATGGGCTTTCCGCCAAGGCTTTGACCACGACCAATCCGAGCACGGCCAGGAGGATGGTCATGATCGCGAGCAGGCTGATCATCGCGACCAGACCGATGAATGGATTCAACTCTTCTTTGAGCATTTGGCCCAGGGATTTCCCATTCCGTCGCATCGATGCGAAAAGGATGACGGCATCATGCACGCCGCCGCCGAGGGTGGCTCCGACCAGGATCCAGAGAGTCCCCGGCAGGTAGCCGAACTGCGCTGCCAGAACCGGCCCCACCAAGGGGCCGGGACCGGCGATTGCCGCGAAGTGGTGCCCGAATACCACCCATTTCGGCGTGGGCACGAAGTCCTTCCCATCGCTGCATGTGACTGCGGCGGGGGCCCGCTTGTCATCGATGGTCAGCACCTTGGCCATCAGCCAAGCCGAGTAAAAACGGTAAGAGACAGCGAAGGTGCAGACGCCCGCGATGACCAGCCATAGCGCGTTGATGGGTTCATTTCGTTGGAGGGCAGTCGCGCCGACAGCCACCGCGCCGAGGATGGAGACGGAGGTCCACAGTAAGATACGAGCGAATCGAGGCATGGGTTTGGATTGCGTAGGACGTCGGGACGCTATGGAGGCGGGTGTGGTTTAGCAAAGAAAATCCCAGGGGGCTTTTCTGAAGGGGGAACTCGCATTTTACTCGAAGAACGGGTCATGCCCGTAGCATCCTTGCCGCCGTTACCCTCTGATCCGAGCACCCGATGAAAAACCAAGTCCTGTCGATTCTTGCCGAGCGTTTCCCCACCGTCTCATCCGCAGCCTCGGAGGTGGCGGCCTTGCGGGCGAAAAAGGAGCTGCCCAAGGGAGTGATCCATGTGATCTCCGACGTGCATGGTGAGAATGCGAAACTCCGTCATGTCATCAACAACGCCAGCGGACGTCTCAGACCCCTGGTGGATGAGATCTTCGGCAAAAAGATGGATCCCGCCGACTTTCAGGAGTTCATGAACGTGCTCTATTATCCGGCTGAGGTTATCCGGTTGAAGAAAAACGAGTTTCTTGAGCATCCCGAGCTCCGCGAATCCTGGGTGCTCGGGACGCTGGAAAATCAGTTCACCGTGATTCGCGCATTGATCCGCACCCGCCGCCGCAAGGATGTGAAATCGCTGGCGCCCAAGGAACAGCGTGAGTTGTTTGAAGCTCTTCTCAATCACCCGGCCGGTGGTCATGACCCGGCGATGATCGATGTGCAGCTGCGTGAGATCATCGCGCTGAACCTCGACTTCGATCTGATCCGCAGCGCCTCGCGATTCATCCGCAACCTTACCGTGGAAGAGCTCATCGTCGCGGGTGACCTTGGCGACCGCGGGCCGCGGCTTGACCGTGTGATCGATTATCTGATCCACCAGCCGAATGTCACCCTGGTCTGGGGAAACCACGATGCGATCTGGATGGGGGCCTGCCTTGGCCAGCGCGCACTGATCGCCACCGTGCTGCGCATTTCCCTGCGCTACCTCCGGATGTTTCAAATCGAGGAGGGCTATGGTCTTCTGACCAAGGCCATCGAAGTGCTTGTGTCCAAGGTCTATGCCCATGACCCGGCCGCCCGTTTCCAAGCGAAGCGCAGTGGTCAGCGGGATTCTGAGACGGTCGCCAGGATGCAGAAGGCCATCGCCATCCTCCAGTTCAAGCTCGAAGGCCAAACCATCGAACGCCACCCGGAATGGAACATGGACCACCGCAACATCCTGCGGAAAATCAATTTTGAAAACCACACGCTCGACGTGGACGGGCAATCCTACCCGCTCCGGGACACTTTTTTACCCACCATCGATCCCGCCGATCCCAACCGTCTGAGTGCCGACGAGGAGGAATGCATCCGCCGCTTGGAAGAGAGCTTCACCCAGTCCCAACGGCTGTGGGACCACATGCGCTGGATGGCCGAGTATGGGCACATGTCGTTGGTGAGGGATCGGGCCGTTATTTTCCACGCCTGCCTGCCGGTGGACGAGCAGGGCGATTACCTGCCACTCCGTATCGATGGTGCGGACCGTGAAGGCCCGGAAATATTTGATGCCTTCGACAAGGTCATCAAGCGTGCGTTCCGGGCGGGTGCGCAAGGTGCGGCGGATCTTGATAAGGACTGGTTCTACTACCTCTGGGCCGGCCCGCTGTCACCGCTTTTTGGCAAGGACCGCATGGCGACTTTTGAGACCTACTTCATCGAGGACAAGTCCACTCACAAAGAGGTGGCCGGTCCGTGGTTCCGCTGGATCCACGATGCTGCCTTCTGTGACCGGATCGCCCGTGACATGGGGGTCCTCAAGGATGGCTTGCTCGTCAACGGCCATGTTCCGGTGAAATTCAATCAAGGGGAAAATCCCCTCAAGCGCGGGGGCAATGCCGTCACCATCGACGGCGCGTTTTCCGAAGCCTATGGTGACCGCGGCTACACCCTCATTCTCGGTCCCGAGGGGGAGACCCTGGCGGAGCATCACACCTTCCCCGACCCCGAGACCGCCGTGCGCGATGGCTTGGACATCATCCCGAAAATGACTCAGCTGCGCCAATACGCCGAGCCCCGCAAGGTGGGTGATACCGAACAAGGGCGCGAGATCGACACGGTCATCGACCTGCTCCTCCAACTCATCGACGCTTACCGGATGGGGAAACTTCATGAGAAGTCCCATGCCTGACCGGGCGGTGTTTTAGAGCACGCCGTTCGCGCAATTGCATTCACCCTCGCCCTTGAGCGCGTTGATCAGGTTGGTTAGGGACTTCATCGCCTGGCGCGGGACGCTTTCATAGGTGCGCGAGCCGATGTGCGGGGTGATCACGCAGTTCGGCGCGGAGAGCAGCGGGTGGTCGGCGGGGGGGGGCTCGATGTCGAGCACATCGGCCCCGTAGCCGCCGACCTTGCCACTGTGGAGCGCGGCGACGATGTCGGGTGTTTCGACGACTTCACCGCGGGCGCAATTGAGGATGATCACGCCGTCCTTCATTTCCGCGATGGTTTCGGTGCGGATCATGCCGCGGGTTTTTTCTGAAAGGCTGCAATGGAGCGATACCACGTCCGCCTGCTTGAGCACCTCTTCGATCGAGGCGCAGCGGGTGATTCCGTATTCGAGCGCGAAGGCGTCATCCCAGCTGGGATTGAAGGCGATGATGGGCATTCCGAAGGCCTTCGCGCGAATGGCGACCTCCTTGCCGATGCGCCCGAGGCCGATGATGCCGATGGTTTTTCCGGCGATTTCATGGCCGGTGATTCGCAACCACTCGCCTTGTCGCGCGGCTGCGGCGGTGGTGACGATGTGCTTGGTGATGCCGAGAAGCAGGCCGAAGGTGTGTTCCGCGACGGTGGTGTGGTTCACGCCGGGGGTGAAAAGCACCGGGACTTTGAGGTCCTTGGTGGCCGGGAGGTCGATTTTGTCCAGACCGATGCCATACTTGGAAATGACCTTGAGGCGGGGCAGCGACTTTTCGATGACGGCGCGGGTGATGGCGTCGTCCCCGCAGAGGAAGGCGTCGAAGTCACCGGCGAGTTCGAGCATCCGGGCCTCCGTGAGAGGACCGCGTTCGCGGACGATTTCCCAGTTCTGGGATTCCATCAACGGGTGATGCGGGCCGGGGGTGTCTTGGTAGCTGCAAGTGGTGAGTAGGATTCGCATGGTGGATTGGGTTGGATACGGCCCACCTCAGCAAATGTCAGGAAAGATGCAATCGGCATTTTTGTCGGATGTTGGGTGGACGTCCGGCGGTCATCCCGGCTAGACTTGGTCGTGCTTCCTTGGTTTTCCAACAATGCGTTCCCGCTTTATCTCGCGCCCATGGCCGGGGTGACCGATGTGATTTTCCGCCAGATTTGCAAAGAGCTCGGGGCTGACGTGATGGTCACCGAGTTCGTCTCAGCGGAGGGGATCATGCAGGCGGACGAGCGGACCCGCAAATACACGGAGTTCACCGATGAACAACGCCCGGTAGGCGTGCAGCTCTTCGGCGCGGACGGCGAGCGCATGGGGGAGGCGGCGAAAAAAATCATCGACTGGAAGCGCCCGGACTTCATCGACATCAACTTCGGCTGCCCCGTCAACAAGGTGGTCGCGAGAAATGGCGGCTCGTCCTTGCTCAAGGATTGTCCGGTTCTGGCTGCGGTGGCAAGCGGCGTGGCCAAGGCGGTGGGCGAGCAGGTGCCTGTCACCGCCAAAATGCGGATCGGCTGGGATGAGAACTCGGTGAATGCGGTGGAAGTGGCCAGGATTCTCGAAGATTGCGGGATGCAGGCCATCGCGGTGCACGGGCGCACCCGCGCGCAGGGGTATGGGGGGGAGGCGGACTGGGAGGTCATCGATGCCGTGGCGCGGGCGGTCAAGGTTCCCGTGATTGGCAACGGCGACATCACCTGCGGGGCGGACGTGGTGAAGCGCCGTGCGACCGCAGTCTCCGGGGTGATGATCGGGCGGGCGGCGATGCAGAATCCTTGGGTCTTCCGTGAGGCGAAGCATTTCCTGGAGACCGGTGAAATTCTAGCGGACGTGATGATCGAAGAGCGCTGGGAGCTGGTGCTGCGTCACTGCCGCCTTGCGGTCGAAAGCCGGAGGAACGGCACGGAAAAGCAGACGCTCACGGCCATGCGCTCGCGTTTGATGGCTTATTGCAAAGGCTTTCCCGGTGCCAAGGAACTGCGGCAAAAACTCTGCCAGGTGGCATCCGTCGCGGAGGTGGAGGCGCTCGCTGAGTATTCCATCGGCCAGGGGATCCTCGCCGAGTTTTAAGAGACGGGGTGATCTTGTGTTCTCAAGGCTCCGTGGTGCACGCATCGTTCGCTCGTTCTCGTCTTCGAGCACCGCAGCCATAAGCACTTGCACCCGCTTATGCTCAAGCCCGACTGCGGATTCGAGGTCCATTCACCAGCACCCCAGGACGATGGGCCTTCTTAGGCTGCAATCGCTTAACTTCTGGGGATGATTCGCGGAGAGCCAGGGTGGCCTCGGATTTCAGACCTTGGGCATTGGGGGCTGCTAGGAGACGCTGGCTTCGGTGGTTTCCTGTTCCGGCTCGGGGCGGGTGGAGACGAAGTCGAGTTCGTCGACATCGGGCTTCTTGACGACGTTGACGGAATCGCCCGGTTTGACATCGCCACGGAGCAGGGACTCGGCAAGAGGATCCTCAAGGGATTGCTCGACCGCACGGCGCATGGGGCGGGCCCCGTAGGCGGGATCGAAACCCTTGATGGCAAGCAGATCGCGGGCTTCCGTGGTGAGGGTGAGGTGGATGGACTTGTCTTTGAGGCGCTTGACGAGCTTGCCCACTTCGAGATCGACGATCTGGTTAAGATCGGCCTTTTCGAGCATGTGGAAGACGACGAGGCTGTCGAGGCGGTTGAGGAACTCCGGTTTGAAGTAGCGCTTGGACTCCTCCACGATTTTTTCCTTCATGCCAGCGTGGTCAGCTTCGTCGGCATTCATCGCGCCGAATCCGAGGGTCGTCTGGCGCTTGATGGTGGATGCCCCGACGTTGGAGGTCATGATGATGATGGTGTTACGGAAGTCGATCTTCCGGCCGAGGGAGTCGGTTACGGTGCCTTCTTCGAGAATCTGCAGGAGCAGGTTCATGACGTCCGGGTGGGCCTTCTCGATTTCGTCGAAGAGGACGACGGAGTAGGGACGGCGACGGACGGCCTCGGAGAGCTGGCCGCCTTCTTCATAGCCGACGTAGCCCGGAGGGGAGCCGATGAGGCGGCTGGCCGTGAATTTCTCCATGTATTCCGACATGTCGATCTGGATGAGGGCATCCGCGTCACCAAACATGAACTCGGCGAGATTCCGGGCGAGGTAGGTTTTTCCGACACCAGTGGGGCCAAGGAAGAGGAAGGAGCCAATGGGGCGGCGCGGGTCTTTGAGATCGGCGCGTGAACGGCGAAGGGCTTTGGAAATGACGACAACGGCCTCGTTCTGCCCGATGACGCGGCCCTTGAGCTCGTCTTCCATCTTGAGGAGTTTTTCGGTTTCCTTTTCCTCCATGCGGCGGAGGGGGACACCGGTCCACTTGGAGACGACGGCCATGATGTCGTCGTCGGTGACGGTGACGATGGTCTCTTCCGAGGTGGAGCGCCAGTTCTTGAGGGTTTCTTCGAGGGTTTTCTTGGCGTGTTTTTCGTCGTCGCGGAGGGCGGCGGCGCGTTCGAAGTTCTGCTCGGCGATGGCGGCGACCTTGTCGCGGTTGATTTGCACAATGCCTGCTTCGAGCTCCTTGATGGAGGGTGGGCGGGTCATGGTGCTGATGCGGGCACGGGCGCCGGCCTCGTCGAGCACGTCGATGGCCTTGTCCGGGAGGAAGCGGGCGGTGAGGTAGCGCGAGGTGAGCTTGACGGCGGCCTCAATGGCCTCCGGGGTGAAGCTGGCCTTGTGGTGAGTCTCGTATTTCTCCTGCAGGCCTTGGAGAATCTTGATCGCGTCATCGACGGAGGGTTCATCGACCTTGACCTGTTGGAAACGGCGCTCGAGGGCGGAGTCCTTTTCGATATACTTGCGATATTCGTTGAGTGTGGTGGCACCGACGCACTGGAGTTCGGCACGGCTGAGGGCGGGTTTGATGATATTGGATGCGTCCATGGCGCCTTCCGCGGAGCCTGCACCGACGATGGTGTGGAGCTCGTCGATGAAGAGGATGACGTTCTTGACCTTGCGGATCTCATCCATGACGGCTTTGATGCGTTCTTCGAATTGGCCGCGATATTTGGTGCCTGCGACCATGAGGGCGAGGTCGAGGGTGATGACTTTCTTGTCGCGGAGGATTTCCGGGACGTTGCCGGTGGCGATTTCCTGGGCGAGGCCCTCGACGATGGCGGTCTTGCCGACGCCAGCCTCGCCGATGAGGACGGGGTTGTTCTTGGTGCGGCGGCAGAGGATTTGGATGACGCGTTCGATCTCGCTTTCGCGCCCGATCACGGGGTCGAGCCCGCCTTCACGGGCGACTTTGGTGAGGTCACGGCCAAAGGCCTTGAGGGCTGGAGTCTTGGTCTTGCCTTCGCTTTCTGCGGTGGGTGCCTGGGCTTGGCCTTCGTCCTCGAAGGGACCTTCGCCGTCTTCGAGCTCGTCGTCGTCATCGTCGTCGTCCTGATCATCCGGCGAGAAATTCGGGTCGATTTCCGCGAGGATTTCGTTGCGGGTGCGTTGGATATCGACATCGAGACGCTTGAGCACGCGTGCCGCGACGCCTTCGCCCTCGCGGAGGAGTCCCAGGAGGAGGTGTTCGGTGCCGACGTAGGAGTGGTTGAGGGCCTTGGCTTCCTTGTTGGCAAGGGCGAGGACTTTTTTGACGCGTGGGGTGTAGGGGATGTTACCGGCGGCTTTTTGAGGAGGGCCGGAGCCGACTTCTTTTTCGACTTCCATGCGCACGGCTTCGAGTTCGAGGCCCATGCGTTCGAGGACGTTGACGGCGACGCCTTGGCCGAGCTTGATGAGTCCGAGCAGGAGGTGCTCGGTGCCGACGTAGGAGTGGTTGAATCGGTCCGCTTCTTTGCGAGCGAGAGCGAGGACTTGTTGAGCACGTGGGGTGAAGTTATTCATGCGTCGCCGGGGTTGGAGGTGTCAGGAGAGGTGTTTGATTCGTTTGCTGGAATACGAATATCAGGGGATTCGAGAGAAAGCAAACGGGAGCGCACGATTTCTGCGCGGATGGAGTCTCTTTCTTCCGCAGAGAGCTTGCGCCCGGAGTGGAGTTGGAGATGTGCGGGCTGGATGTCCATCAGCAGGGTGTCGCAGAGCACGACCGTCTCCGGTGGAAAGAAGCCAATGGTGCCACCGAGTCGGAGGAGGGAGAGGTGATTGAGTGCCTCCTTCGAGTCGATGATGTGGGCGAAGCGAAGCACGCCGTAGGCGCGGCCGATCTTGTCGGCGACCATTTCGGGATCGTCCTGGAGGAGTTTCTCGCGGGCGTTTTGCTCGTGGTTGGCGACTTGTGAGATGACCCGCTCGAGGCGGCGGATGATGGTTTCCTCGCTCTCTCCAAGGGTGGACTGGTTGGAAATCTGATAGAGATTTCCAAGCGACTCGGTGCCTTCGCCGTAGAGGCCGCGGACGGCGAGGCCGATCTTGTTGACGGCCTGGAGAACCTGGCCGATTTGGTCGCTGAGGACCAGGCCGGGGAGGTGGAGCATGGCGGAGGCGCGGAGGCCGGTGCCGAGATTGGTAGGGCAGGTGGTCAGGTAGCCGAGGGTGGGGTCGAAGGCGAATTCGAGCGAGTTTTCCAGTTCGGTGTCGAGTTCGGAGAGGGCGGCGAAGGCGGCACTGAGTTGCAGGCCCGGGCGGATGGCTTGCATCCGGAGGTGATCCTCCTCATTGAGCATGATGCTGAAGGTCTGGCGGCGCTCGATCACGGCGGCGGAGCCATCGCCACGGGCGGCGTGTTCACGTGAGATGAGGTGGCGCTCGACGAGCACTTGCTTTTGAACGGACGTGAGATCGCCGAGTTCGTGGGAAAACGCGCCCTTCATGGCAGGCAGAGCCTCGATGGCAGGGCGCATGAGGTCGAGGGCGGCGGCGCGTTGGTCACGTTTTGCCCAGCCTGGGAAGGGGTGGCGGTTGAGGTTCCGCGCGAGGCGGATGCGCGACGTGAGCACAGCCCCATGTTCGCCTGGCCCGCCAGCCATCCAGTCGGCGGGGTGTTTGATGAGAGTGCTGAAGCGCATCATGGGACGATGGATTTTAGATTTCAGATTTTGACCTCGTCGAGGGTGCGGATTTCATCGCGGATGCCGGCTGCTTCCTCGTAACTTTCCGAGGCGATGGCCTGGTCGAGTCGGGAGCGGAGTTCTTCGATGCGTTGGTGGCGGAACTGGATGGCCATGAGGCCTTCCGGAACCTTGCCGAGGTGGGAGGTGCCCTTGTGCATGCCGCGGACCATCTGGGCAACCTCCTCGCTGAAGGTGGAATAGCAATCGCTGCAGCCGAAGCGGCGGACCCGCCTCAAATCATCGAGAGTGAAGCCGCAGGTGACGCATTTTTTGCCATTTCCCGGAGCTGCCTTGGGCTGGCCGGCGGGGACGGTGCCGGGACCACCGGGTAGTCCGCCGAGCAGGAGGTCGGCGAGTGAGAAGCCGGTGGGATCCGTCACGCCGCGTTCTTTGGCGCAATTGTCGCAAAGGCACACCTTTTTCATCTGCCCTTCGACGAGTTGGGTAAGGAAAACGGTGGCCTTTTGGTCGCAAAAATCGCACTTCATGGTAGCGTGGGCGTTGGGTTGTTAAGCAAACGGAGTGCCAGTGCTCAAGGCGAGTTCGTGGAAGGCCTTGAGGAACCGGGCGGTGAAGGGGCCGGGCTTGCCGGTGCCGATCGGGCGGCGGTCCAGCGCGACCACGGGAATGACTTCCGCTGCGGTGCCGGTGAGGAAGCACTCATCCGCAGTGTAGATGTCGTAACGGGTGAGTGAGCACTCCTTGAATGGCACGCCAAGTTTTTCAGCGAGCTCGATGATGACCCCGCGGGTGATGCCGTCGAGTGCGCCATCGCTGATGAGTGGGGTGAGCAGGATGCCGTTCTTGATGAGGAAGAGGTTGTCTCCCGTGCATTCGGCGACGTATCCCTGCTCGTTGAGCATGACCGCTTCGAGCGCGTTTGCCTGGATGGCCTCCACCTTGGCCATGATGTTGTTGAGGTAGTTGAGCGACTTCACCTGCGGCATGAGGGCGGCGGGCGCAGGGCGGCGGGTGGCGCAGGTGATGATGGCCAGGCCGTTTTGATAGGTCTCGTCCGGATAGAGCTTGATGGTGGAGGCGATGATGAACATCGACGGCACGGGGCAGAGGTAGGGATTGAGCCCGAGTTCGCCGGCACCGCGGGTGATGACGAGGCGGATGTAGCCGTCGGTGAGGCCGTTTGCCGCGACCGTCTCGCAGGTGTATTTGCAAACCTCCTCCTGAGTCCACGGGGTATTGAGGAGGATGGCCTTGGCGGAGTCGAACAGACGGCGGATGTGTTCTTCCAGACGGAAGATTCTGCCGTTGTAAAAACGAATACCTTCAAAAACACCATCCCCGTAGAGAAGGCCGTGGTCAAAGACCGATACCTTCGCTTCCGATTCATTTACCAATTTTCCGTCGAGCCAGATTTTCATGTGAGATTCTTCCGCAAGGGTAAGTGACTGGACGACTCTGGCAAGCGGGAGATTTGATAATCCGTCGAGAATTTTCAGAAAGCGCCCGAAACCTACGGGAACGCGTAGCAAGCGAACAGGGAAGTTCCTACGAATTCAGGGGTGCGACTTCATTTTTCCCGCCCTTGATCGAAGCGACGCGGCAGGCTTAAAGATCCTGCTCGATGGCTTTCAGGGTGAGGAATAACTCGTGCCAGCGGCGCAGGCGCGGCTCGATGGCGAGTTTTTCATGCGCGAGATGGGTGCGGATGGCGGAAAGCGAACTGGTGTAGTCTTGAAAAACAATCCGGAGCGCGTCTTCGTAGTCCGACCGCAGGGTGGCTGCAAAGGTGCTGCAAGTATCTAGCAGACGTTTCTGAAACTCGTCGGTGATGGTCCTGCGGGTGATCAGGGCCACGGTGATTCCGCCGATGAGAAACAGGGCGGCCAGGCTGCAGAGGATGGCTGGGAGCCACGGCAGACCAAGTGCGCCACAAGTGGCGCCGACGGTTGTCAGGAGAAGCGTGGTGAAGGTGAATGACTTGAGGGCTAGATTTCGGCGGCGAAGATCCTTGTCGAGTTGGTTCCGGACTTTCAGGTTGCCGATGCCTTGACGGGCAGCTCGCCCAAGCCTCAGGACGAAGCGTTTTTTTGCCGCAGCCAGGGTGCTGTCGACGTCGTCTGCGGACCCCAGGTCCACATCCATGGTGGCTTTCACCCGCTCGCCCAACTCGCCCCAATGCTTGCGGCAGAATTCGACGACTTCGAGCCCATCCTCTTCCGCCACCGCTTCCACCGTCGCTTGCAAGCGTTCGACAAAAACCGACTCCATCTGCGGGCCGGTGCGATCCCCGACAAACAGGCGGAAAAACGAGGGGATCACCGCGAGGCGACGCTTGAGAAGCTTGGATCCCCAGACCGCTTCGGTTTCGAAGACTTCGGCAACCCCTGCCAAATGCCGGGGCAGGCGTGTGACGAAGCGCTCCCGGATATCATCGATTTCACGCTCGATGGTGTCGAGAAAGCGGCCTTGGGCGGTGAGGCCTTGCGATTGTTGTTCGATGCGATCCTCGACGGTCCGAAGAGCTGCGGACACGCGGCTGCGCCAGGTTTCCAGCTTGTGTTTTCGTTCGGGAGATTCGCAGACTTTTTTCGAAATGAAGCTCTCCAACTCGGGATAGCCACTGGCCTTGAGGCGGTCTGCGGCGAAGGGCAGGGCCCGCTTGGCTTCGTAGGCGGTTTTTCCCGAGACCGCGAAAATCGGCGGAACATGGCCGATGCGCTTGGTCGAGAGATCGGCCATGTGTTCAAGAATCACCTTGATGTCGATCGCTTCGCGCTGATCGGCCTGTTGGATGATGAATGCGACCCGGGAAAGAATTTCGGGCGAGAGTTGTGAGATGAAATTCCATGTCGCGGCCCCCCATGGGTTGGTGACGGGAAAGACGAACAGGATGAGATCGGCCGAGGGCAGGAAGCGGGCGGTGATTTCCTGGTGGTTCTGCACGATCGAGTTGGTGCCGGGGGTATCGATGAGATTGAAGTCACGCAGGAACTCGATGGGGCGGAAGCGCTCCTCTAACATGGGAGTGATTTCCACATCCCGCGCCGGGCTGCCGTATTGATACCATAACACGCGGTCCGTTTCCGGCAGGATGTTGACCCTGCAGAGATCGCGACCGAAGAGACCGTTGATCAGGGTGGACTTGCCGGCATTGACCTCACCGGAGACGACAAAGAGGAATGGTGCTCCAAGCCCGCGTTCGATTTCGTGAACGGGGAGTCGATCGCCCAGATCCGTCTCGGTTTCCTGAGCGAGTGCGAGCACGCCGCGCATGACCTCCACAAGTCGCTCGCGGGTGGCGAAGTAGCGCTCGCCGAACTGGGTGTAGCTCACGGGGTGAGGGAAGAAGACTCGGGGTTACGAGGGGGTGACAGCTGCCTGGGCAGTCGCGGTATCCGTCTTCATGGCGAGGAGTTGGGAGACGGTGACAAACTTGAAGCCGCGCCGGAGGAGGCCGTCAAAAGCAGCAGGCATGGCATCCACCGTCTGGGCGTGAAGGTCGTGGGCGAGGACGATGCCACCTGCGGAAGTTCCGGCGAGGATCCGGGAACTCACGACGCTTGCACCCGGACGCTTCCAGTCGAGCGGATCACAGGACCAAAGGATGGTCGGGTAGCCGTATTCCGCATGCACAAGCTCCCGTTGGCGCTGAAGGAGTCCGCCGTAAGGTGGCCTCATGGTGCGGGGTTGGACTCCGGCGGCGCGGCCAACCGCGTCGCGACAGCGTGCCATTTCCTGGCGGAGTTCATCGTCACCCAGCTTGCTCAGGAGGCGATGGGTGTGCGAGTGGTTGCCGATTTCATGCCCCTCGGCGACGGTGCGGCGCACCACTTGCGGGTAGAGCTCGACGCTGCGGCCGATCACGTAAAAAGTCGCTTTGATGTTCCGCGCGCGGAGCATGTCCAGCAGGCGCGGGGTGTTCTGCGGGTGCGGCCCATCGTCGAAGGTGATGGCGATGTGGTTGCCAGAAACCAAAACACGGGAAAAGGTGATGCCGGAATTTTTCGAGAAATTCGAATTCAGGTCCATGTCGGGGTTGCGAGGAACCGCTCCTTGCACGGAGGGTGTGCGGTAGCCGGGGTTGGCGGTGGTCTTCACCGGAGCCGCCGCACGTGGCACCTGAGGGAGCGGATCCGCCGCGGCGCAACTGGACAGGGATGCTGCGAGGAGCATGAATCCCCGCCTTGAAAGCTTGGAAACATCCTCGGGGGTTGCCGCATCGTCTTGAAGGGAGGCATTGAAAATTTTATATCCGAGGGTGTGAAGGGGATTTTCCATAGCGAATGACTTTGGGAAGAAGCTCGGCAAGAAACTACGGATTTGAGAACCAATGTCACGCCTCGTTTTTTGAATTCGGGCGCGGTCAGGCAAGAGCTCTCCGTCCGGGACTCACCGCCGCCCCTTTGGATGGCCGCAAACCAAAGTCTCTTTCATGGCTCTGGATTCAAGGTATTTCCAACAAAGGTAGGCCAGTCCCCACGATGTTAGGGTGAAGATGATCAAGCGGATGATTTGCCAGTAGCCGACGAACCAAGCCCCCCACAGCCACGGGCAAACCCAGCCAAGAAACAAAGGAACCGGTGTGTGGAATAGATACAACCCAAAGCTCAACTTCCCGACATGCTGGACCGCGGGACTATCGAGAATCCTCCCGAGGGCTCCACCAAAACCTGCCAAAGTCCGGGAAATCAGCCCGGTAAAGGCGCCGGCCAGCAAGGTCTGCTGCACGTAACCCAAGCCTGGCAGCGGGTGTTTGCAGGCTTGGAAGATATAGAGGACTGCGTAGCCGCCAAAGGCAAGCGACGCTGCAAGCTTGAGCCTGGAATCGTCCACTTTCATCCCACGCTCCATGGCCAGTGCCAGTAATGCCCCGCAGCCGAAGTAATCGAGCGCCGTGAGGGTGATGGCCTCGGGGTGATGGATTTCCGGGAAATACCATGCCAGGATCATCCTTGCCAGAGGTGCCACGATGACACAGGCCACAAAGGCTGCTGTCAGCCAGCGTCTGGGAGTCAGAAAAACCACAAGTGGCCATAGAAGATAGAACTGCATCTGGATGGCAAGCGTCCAATAGTGCGCCGTCCCGGATGGCCAGCCATGCATCCAGGCCATGTGAAAGTTCGACCAGTGGCCGAAGTAGGCGAACGGGTGGCGACGGATGTCCGATGCACCCACAAGCAGCGCGAAGAGCATCGCCGCGTAGCAGGGGATCAAGATCCGGAGCATCCTGCGTTTTTCAAATTGGAAAAAACCTCCCACCCGCCAGCGCTGCCCGCCAGCCTCCCCTGCAGCGCGGTCCCGTAGCAGGATCCGCGTGATCAAAAATCCTGTTAGGGTGAGAAAGAAAAACAGCCCGATTTCAAAAGGCAGGGGACCGCGCCACGAGGCCGGGACCCAGTGATGCACCATCACTCCGAGCACCGCGAAGGCTCGCAGACCGTCCAATTGAGTATTTCGAGTTCCCGCCACGCTTTGCTGTGTCATTGAAGTTCCCCGCAACTCAGCTGCCGGCTCGGGGCGGGGCGAAACGACGGGCGGTCACACTGGCGCCACAGGGCGCACCCAACCGCTCCGGACGATCCACCACCGGGAAGCGGAACCGCTGGGTGCCCGCCATGCTGGAAAACCTCACGAAACCACCCAGAGCGATCGCCACAAGCCCTAACAGCGCAAGGCCGCCGATGATGAGCAGGCCGAGTTTCACGGATCTTTCCGCCGGTGGCTGGACGGATAGATGGTGGAAATAAGCATCTACCTCATCGCCCATTCTCCCGATGAGCGCCTCAAGGTAAGGCTCCGGCCCGAGTTGGGGATCCACCCCCGCCATCGCCCGTTCCAGGATGGCATTGACCTGGTTGGAAGGCACCTGCAGCGAGTTTTTGTGGTTGATGGGATTGCTGGTGAGGTCCCGCCCCACGCCGACCTTGCGGCTGTCTGACTCGAAGACCACGACCATGCCATTTCCGTCCGGCACCCATGCCTGCCGCAGGGCCGCGGCAAGTTCAGGAGCGGAGGAGGTCAGCAGAACCGGCTCGATGACCAGATAGATCTTGTATCCGTGATCGTGATCCAGTTTTTGGATGCGGTCGGAGATGCGCTGGAGCGCCTCTGGATTCCGGTTGAAGAATCCCGCGGAATCAAGCACCCCTGAGACGGGCGGCTGTGCTTGAGATGTCGACAGCGCGGCCTGCGCTTCAGGCAGATCCTGGGCAGGACAGAACGCAGCGACCGCCATCCACCAAAGAATCATCCATGCTCGCATTTTAAACCCATTCACCGGCGAGGTCTTCGAGCATCCTGGCGGCAAATACAAGCGTGATTGATCGGATGAATCACATGAAAATGGGCATTTGCGGGTCACGACCGGGTCGGAAGCGGCGGCAGTCACCGGCACAGCTGCGGCATTCCCGGGAAATTCCGCAGCCAAAACCCTCGTGCGGGTTCCCTAGGCTTGACCCGGCAAACCTGTCGTGCACCCTCCGCGCCCGATGATTTCCGTTCAGTCACTCCGCGTCGAGTTTGGGCCTCGTGTCCTCTTCAACGATCTTTCCTTTTCCGTCCAGCCGCGCGAGCGGATCGCCTTCGCGGGGCACAATGGCGCTGGTAAATCCACGCTCATGAAGTGCGTGGCAGGCATCATCCCCGCCACGGCGGGGCAGATCCATGCGCCCAAGGGCACGCGCATCGGCTACCTCCCGCAGGAAGGAATCCACGTCAAGGGCCGCACCTTGTGGCAGGAAACGGAGTCCGCATTCGGAGAAACCATGGCGCTGAGCGAAAAAATCGACCGCCTTTCCAACGAGCTCACCAAGCTCGACCCACGCTCGTCGCCGTATGGTGATCTGCTTGAAGAGATCGGCGAGCTGGAACTGCTGCTCGACGCCACCGACCCGGCACGCATGAAACCGCGGATCGAGTCGGTGCTCAAGGGCCTCGGCTTCCAACAAAAAGATTTCACCCGGGATTGTTCCGAGTTTTCCGGTGGTTGGCAGATGCGCATCGCGATGGCCAAGTTGTTCCTCCAGGAGCCCGAGGTCTTGCTGTTAGATGAGCCTACCAATCACTTGGACATCGGTACTCAGATCTGGGTGGAGCAATATCTGGTGACTTATCCGGGTGCCATTTTGCTCATTTCCCACGACCGCGCGCTGCTTGACACACTCTGCACGCGGACGATCGCCTTTTCGCACGGGCGGGCGGAGGAATACGCGGGGAATTTTTCCTACTTCGAGCGCGAGTCCGTGTTGCGCAAGGAGATCCGGCTCAAGCAGTACACCGCCCAGCAGCGGGAAATCGCGGAGACCCAGCGCTTCATCGATCGGTTCCGCGCCTCCGCCAACAAGGCGACCCTCGTGCAGTCCCGGATCAAGCTCCTGGCGAAGGTGGAGCGCATTCCGGCACCCGAGCAGGATGATGCGGTGATGAATTTCAAGTTCCCGCCGCCGCCCAACTCAGGGCACACCGTTGCCAAGCTCGAAGGGGTTTCCAAATCCTATGGCCCGCTCAATATCTTCAACAACTTCGACTTTGAGATCAACAAGGGCGAAAAATTCGCCATCGTAGGACCTAACGGAGCGGGTAAGTCCACCTTCTGCCGGATGATTACCGCGCAAGAAGCACCGGACTCGGGGACGCACACCTTCGGCCACAAGGTCGCCACTTCGTTTTTCTCCCAGAATCACGCGGACGAGCTCGATCCGAATCTCTCGGTTCTGGAAACCGTGGAAGCAGCGGCTTCGCGGGAGTCCATGCCTCATGCCCGGAATCTGCTAGGTTGCTTCCTGTTCCGCGGGGATGATGTTTTCAAGAAAATCGGCGTGCTTTCCGGTGGCGAGCGCTCCCGGGTCGCCCTGGTATGCATGCTCCTGCGCCCGGCGAATTTCCTCATCCTCGACGAGCCGACGAACCACCTCGACATGCAGTCACAGGACGTGCTCCAACGCGCGCTCATCGACTACCCCGGCAGCGTCATGATTGTCTCCCATAACCGGACCTTCCTCGATGCGCTGGTGACCAAGACCCTTGAGTTCCGCCCTGGCGAGCAACCGGTGCTCTACGCCGGAAACATCACCTACTACCTGGAAAAATCCGCCGAGGATGAGGCCGCTAAAAAAGGACTCGCCCCGCGCCTGGCCACCCTGGGAACGCCTGCAAGCGGTGGTTCCTCCCGCCAATCCGTGCCGGGAGTCAACCGCAAGGAACAGCGCCGCATCGAAGCCGAGCAACGGGAGATCCGCTCGAAGGTGCTCAAGCCGTTAGAGGCCGAGTTTGCCACCCTTGAGGCGAAAATCGCCGAGTTGGAGGCGGCCCAAACCACCCTCACCGCCCAGCTTTCCAGCGACACCGTGACCAACAATCCCGGCAAGTTGCGCGAGGTCACCAACGCGGTTGAGAAGCTCGCAAAATCATTGGAAGTCAGCTACACCCGCTGGGGTGCGCTCTCCGAGGAAATCGAGAGACTGCGGACCAAGCATGGCATTGAAGCCTGATGTCTAACGGGCGTCGGAGATGCGACGGTAGCGCCACGCGGCGTAGCCTTCCCGGCGGAGTTTGACAGGGTCGAGCCCACAGGCACTGACTTTCCAAACGGGAAATGGACCCGCCTCGTAAGCGGCGATCTCCTTTTCCGGAACCGTCCATTTCACAAACAGGACGACATGCCTGTCATTGAGAAGAATATCGCCCGCGCGTAGATCGGCATACGAGGGAAGCGGATCGCAGATTTGATGAAGTTCGCGGGTCGAGTAAGGTCGCCTCAGATTCCAACAACGCGAAACGAAGCCCGAGCAATCGATCCCGCAGGACTCGGCGCTCACCCCGGCATCGCCCAGTCTTCGCTTGGCCGCATCGCCGACGTCGCCAGCCTTCATCCCGAGCGCGATTTTTTGAAGGAAAGATTCCGGAGTATCGAATCCCCCCCATTGATAGGGCATCCCGGTGGCCATGACGCCGGGTTGCCACCAGCCCCGGCGATCGCCGAAGCTGGCAATCGTCCGATCCGGAGTATGCACCATGATCCCCGCGGAGTCAGGACCATGCCTGACATTCTTCCCGGTCGGCATCCATTGCATCTGGGTGTAGCCAAAGGCCGTGGCAACCGCCTCATCCCGCGTGACCGACGTGGTGCAGGAGATCAGTGCCAGGCTAACAGCCGCGAGGAAAAGCAGTTTCATGCTCGCAGAATTACACGGTGGATGAAGAGGTGGCGAAAAGAAATTGCAGCAAACTCCAAGCCGCGCCTGGGTTGCTTGTAGGGGCGTCTCTGTGAGCGCCCGAGCG